>NZ_JAWRVL010000535.1:0-201 GCF_036663595.1 Halalkalibacter lacteus | reverse complement strand
GTCATGTCACGTACGGGTGTACGCTCCATTCTTTCGGCCACTTGCTTCCTCGAACTACTCGGTTCTCTTTGCAATTAACAGTATCAAAAAGGTTTGATATGAATTCTCGACATGCTCGTTTGATCTTCTCTTATATAAATAAGATACCGATAAAACTAACATTGTTTCTATTTGCATTATCTAGTTTTCAAAGAACCAAGT
>NZ_JAWRVL010000534.1:0-205 GCF_036663595.1 Halalkalibacter lacteus | reverse complement strand
CTAAAAGGTAAAGTTGCAATAATTACAGGTGCAAGTCGTTCAAAAGGAATAGGGGCAGCAATTTGTCGCTCACTTGCAAACGCTGGAGCAGATATATTTTTTACACATTGGTCTCTATTTGATGAGACTAATGGTTTAGATAAAGATTTTCCAAATATCTTATGTAAAGAGTTAAGAAATATAGGAGTAAATTCTGCTCATATGG
>NZ_JAWRVL010000533.1:0-208 GCF_036663595.1 Halalkalibacter lacteus | reverse complement strand
CTTCATTTAGGCTACAAGGTTGACACACAAGTCGGAATGTCAGGCTATCGCATTGACTTAGCGATCATTCATCCAAACGATCCTCATCGTTATATTCTTGGGGTCGAGTGTGACGGTGCGATGTACCACAGTTCTAAAAATGCAAAAGAACGAGACGTGTACCGCCAACGCTTCCTTGAAAATCGAGGATGGACCATTGAACGCATCT
>NZ_JAWRVL010000532.1:0-209 GCF_036663595.1 Halalkalibacter lacteus | reverse complement strand
CTAAAAGTTGACGAGATAACATGTATCTCTATTTCGCTTGGCTTTTGTTCAGTTTTCAAAGAACTACATTGTCGCTTGTTGGCGACTTTTAAAATGATACTAGTAAACAAATAAAAAGTCAATATATTTTTTTGGTGGGCCTGAGTGGACTCGAACCACCGACCTCACGCTTATCAGGCGTGCGCTCTAACCAGCTGAGCTACAGGCCC
>NZ_JAWRVL010000531.1:0-209 GCF_036663595.1 Halalkalibacter lacteus | reverse complement strand
GAAGCGTGGCGACACGTGGAGCTGACAGATACTAATCGGTCGAGGACTTATCCAATATATTCTTGATACGTTTCTATTATGCATTATCTAGTTTTGAAGGAATCATTTCTTTCAAGGTGTTTTTGAGAAAACACCATTATAGTCTGGTGGCGATAGCAAAGAGGTCACACCCGTTCCCATGCCGAACACGGTCGTTAAGCTCTTTTGCG
>NZ_JAWRVL010000530.1:0-211 GCF_036663595.1 Halalkalibacter lacteus | reverse complement strand
GGGGCCTTAGCTCAGCTGGGAGAGCGCCTGCCTTGCACGCAGGAGGTCAGCGGTTCGATCCCGCTAGGCTCCACCAAAAATATTTCTTGACAAAACCGTTATTGTTTTGGTAAGATTTAAAAGTCGACATAAAGCGACAAAGTAGTTCTTTGAAAACTGAACAAAAGCCAAGCGAAATAGAGATACATGATATCTCGTCAACTTTTAGTAA
>NZ_JAWRVL010000529.1:0-212 GCF_036663595.1 Halalkalibacter lacteus | reverse complement strand
GAATCATCGATGTCGTACTCCTCTTCATCTTCGTCGCCAGAAACGGAGCTTTGGAACATACTAAATGGAGGAAGCTGTTTCTCATCGCCTGCAACGATCACTTGCTTTGCACGTTAAATGGCAGCAATGCTGCTCTCCACTGTACATTGAGACGCTTCATCAAAAATGACGAGATCAAATAATCCTTCCTCAAGTGGAAAGATCGATGACAC
>NZ_JAWRVL010000528.1:0-218 GCF_036663595.1 Halalkalibacter lacteus | reverse complement strand
GCGATCAGATCTACAACAAGGGAAACTCCCCCTTTCCATATTTTGTATGGTGGAATTTAGTTAATAAACTTTAAAGGAGCAGGTGGTGAAAAAAATAGAAGAGGACAAAAAGTATGAAAGAGCGAAGAAAAGGGTGGAAAATTTAAAGGCATTTTATATTCATTTCATTGTCTATATTCTTGTGAATACCATGTTTGTCATCATTAACTTAATGAACT
>NZ_JAWRVL010000527.1:0-223 GCF_036663595.1 Halalkalibacter lacteus | reverse complement strand
GGCGCAAAAGAGCTTAACGACCGTGTTCGGCATGGGAACGGGTGTGACCTCTTTGCTATCGCCACCAGACTTTTGAAAGAATCAAGGTTCTCTCAAAACTAGATAATGCGTAATAGAAACCATTGTCATATTTCAGGAAGTATGACTTCAAGAATGTATTGGATAAGTCCTCGACCGATTAGTATCTGTCAGCTCCACGTGTCGCCACGCTTCCACACCAGAC
>NZ_JAWRVL010000526.1:0-224 GCF_036663595.1 Halalkalibacter lacteus | reverse complement strand
TTTTGGGCATCTCCATGTCCGGTCAGAAGGAAATCCTAGGTATTTGGATTGGTGAAAATGAAAGTGCTAGTTTCTGGATAGGAGTTTGTACAGACCTTAAAAATAGAGGGGTTGAAGATATCCTCATTGCTTGTAAGGACGGGCTTTCTGGCTTTTCTGAAGCCATCCAATCTATTTTTCCGCAAACAGAAATTCAACTGTGTGTGATCCATCAAATCCGCAAC
>NZ_JAWRVL010000525.1:0-224 GCF_036663595.1 Halalkalibacter lacteus | reverse complement strand
TCTTTTGTTCAGTTTTGAGAGGACTCAACTCTCATTAATAATTATAGAAGTAACTGATTTGATAACAAACGAGTCAGTGGCTTTTGGTTCTTTGAAAACTAGATAATGCAAATAGAAACAATATGTAAGTTTACCGGATCTTATTTTTAAGAGAAGGTCAAACGAGCATGTCGAGAATTCATATGTGACATTTTCAAGAAAATGTCTTAAACCTTTTTTGATAA
>NZ_JAWRVL010000524.1:0-229 GCF_036663595.1 Halalkalibacter lacteus | reverse complement strand
CAAGCTGCGCACCACACTGCGCCCGCACCAGCGCTGGCGGCGCGCTTCGATGGCTTGCTGCACCAGCGTCAGGGCGCGCTGGCCGGCATCCGCGGGGGGCCAGGCGTAGGCGCCTGCATGCACGTAGGCCTCGATCGCCGGGGCGTTCGGGCCACCCACGGGGCCCGTGGGGGGCACCTGCGCCGCCATCACCTGGGCACGCTTGTAGTCGCTGCTGCTGGCGGTCAGC
>NZ_JAWRVL010000523.1:0-229 GCF_036663595.1 Halalkalibacter lacteus | reverse complement strand
CGCAGTACTTGAACACGAGGGAGAGAACACTCGCCTGAGTCGAGTTCAGATCCAGAACTTTCGAGAGGAGCAGCGGGCCAAACGATGACACGGTCGCGCGAAGCTGAGCACCCTTCGCACCTTTCAGGCTCAGGAACTCGTCTGGAAATGACGATGCCTTCCAGTCGTATCCTGTCTATTTAGCACGCGCTGCGATCCGATCGTTCGAGTCGCCCGGTGCACCGAGTCC
>NZ_JAWRVL010000522.1:0-229 GCF_036663595.1 Halalkalibacter lacteus | reverse complement strand
GCTAAAGCTTTTCATCTCTAAATTTTGCTTTTACAAACAAGTATTTCTTTACACGAAGAACTGCTTCGTAATATTTTATAACTTTATCTTTAAATTCATTAACCTCATCTTAATCATAACCACGAAACCCTCTTGTAAATTCTTTAATGTGGATGTCTAAAGGGCTTAAAGGCATATATGCCACCTCCAAGTTGTTTACGTTATTTCGCTTAAAAAAAACTATAGCTAC
>NZ_JAWRVL010000521.1:0-229 GCF_036663595.1 Halalkalibacter lacteus | reverse complement strand
CGCGGTTGAAGATGCGGATGCGGTCGATGCCCTGTTTTTCGGCAATGGTGCGCATCGACTGGTACGCCGCCGTGCGGTTGTCGGCCAGCATGGCGTGCCACGTCGCGCTGGTGATGCTCTTGGAAAGCTGATCGGCTCCGAGCACCATGGCATCCAGGATGCGCCGCTTCTCGGAGCGCCAATGAAGGAGACCTGAAACCGTGGCGATCAAGACAGCGATGATCGTCAG
>NZ_JAWRVL010000520.1:0-229 GCF_036663595.1 Halalkalibacter lacteus | reverse complement strand
CCGGGACATCTCAGTCGCCGCAATTTCAAGGGCCAGAATGGTCCGCAAACGATGCTACGGCGCCAAAGGCGGGGGCCGGACAGGCATTTTCAACACGGGATGCCCGAATGGGCAGGAAGGGCGGGCCGTGCCAACCACCGGCCTGCCCTTTTCCAATCGGCCCGCGGTTCTGATCCGGCAGGCACCTCAGACCATCAGGCGGTCCTTGACCATCGGGCCGACCGCGCCG
>NZ_JAWRVL010000519.1:0-229 GCF_036663595.1 Halalkalibacter lacteus | reverse complement strand
CGAGTCCACGTCCTGACGTTGCGGCGTCAGCAGCGGCTGGATGGCCTCCGGCAGCGCGCCGAATTGCGGATTAAGCAACTGCCGCGTCGTCTCATGCTGCGGATCGCTGTACACCTGCCACACCGGACCGCGCTCAATGATTTCACCCTGATCGATCACCGCCACCTGGTGACACAAGTCGTGCACCACGTCCATCTCATGGGTGATCAGCACAATAGTGATATGACGC
>NZ_JAWRVL010000518.1:0-229 GCF_036663595.1 Halalkalibacter lacteus | reverse complement strand
GCCCTCTGCGGCCGGTAGCCTGCTCTCGCCATGTTCGAACATCTGCGCACCTTCTTCACGAACCTGATCAGTCCCGTCGCAAGGCTCTTGCTCCGGCTGAACGTGAGCCCCGACGCCGTCACGGTGGTCGGCACCGCAGGCGTGGTCGCTGCGGCGCTGTGGTTCTTTCCCCGAGGGCAGCTCATCGCCGGCGTCCTGGTGATCACCGCCTTCGTCTTCTCCGACCTCC
>NZ_JAWRVL010000517.1:0-229 GCF_036663595.1 Halalkalibacter lacteus | reverse complement strand
GCCGACCAATGGCGCCGAGCGCGGCAAATGCATGAAATTCAGAAACACCGCGAGGCCGAGCAGCCCGAAGATGATGGAGGGAACCGCGGCGAGATTGTTGATCGAAACCTCGATTGTGTCGGTCCAGCGGTTCCGGGGGGCGAATTCTTCCAGGTAAACCGCCGCCAACACGCCGATCGGGAAGGCAAGTGCCATCGTCACCAGGATGGTAAGGAAGCTGCCCTTCAGC
>NZ_JAWRVL010000516.1:0-229 GCF_036663595.1 Halalkalibacter lacteus | reverse complement strand
AAGTGAGCGACAAATTGCTGCCCCTATTCCTTTTGAACGACTTGCACCTGTAATTATTGCAACTTTACCTTTTAGACTAGTCATTAGTTATCCTCCTAATTTTTGGGTGCTAAGAGGTGAATATAAGAGATGTAAAATTTCCTTGAAACACAAAAAAAGCAGATACAAAGGTATCCACTAGTGCTCTTAGGTATTAACACACCAAGCGACCCTTGTTAATGATTTAAAA
>NZ_JAWRVL010000515.1:0-230 GCF_036663595.1 Halalkalibacter lacteus | reverse complement strand
AAAGTTGCTGATTTTGCAGTACAGGTAAAACAAGCTTTTTATGTAAATGGAGCTGGTGTTTTTGGAGTTTTATCGACAGAGGTACAAAAAGTAGCGGTTCTTGGCGGTGATGGAAATAAATATATTAAGGATGCGTTATTGAAAGGAGCGGGTGTCATCGTAGCGGGTGATGTCTTTTAGGATGTTGGCCATGATGCTATGTTGGCGGGGTGTCTGGTCGTTTGGGGGGG
>NZ_JAWRVL010000514.1:0-230 GCF_036663595.1 Halalkalibacter lacteus | reverse complement strand
AATATACTCATTTTCAGAAACTTTATCTGAAAAAATTACATCACTATTATTTACCCATTCCCCATTAAAAGAAATTACGGTTTTATTTAATATTGAATGTCTAAAAAAATTCTGTTCTATTAATTCCTCATCAAAAGTTACCTTAAAAGAGTAATAAAGTGTATTGTCATTAACATAAAATTAACAAATTGATAAAGAAACTTCTTGATCAGTAACCATCAAATCTTTTT
>NZ_JAWRVL010000512.1:0-230 GCF_036663595.1 Halalkalibacter lacteus | reverse complement strand
ATTCTAGCTATTGAGGATGTTGGTGCTCTAATTCTCAGTATACACTTTCTACAATATTTCCAGACTTGGCAAGAAGCATTTATCCAAGGTTTCTTTGCATCAGTAAGCGCAACAACAAATGCTGGGTTTGACATTACCGGTAGTTCACTAGCGCCCTTTGCTCATGATTATTTTGTTCACTTTGTAAATATGATTTTATTAGTATTCGGTGCCATGGGCTTCGCTGTTGT
>NZ_JAWRVL010000511.1:0-230 GCF_036663595.1 Halalkalibacter lacteus | reverse complement strand
ACATATATTACCCTGTCCTCATCGAAATAAAGATGTGCACCCTTTGTGTCCTCTACACTTTCAAAAAAAGTACGAAAATCATGATTCGTATTAGCAATTTCAATTTCAGTGAAAGTCAATTCCGAACTACATCCAGTTAATAATAGAACACATATGAAAAATGACATTACTTTTTTCATTATAAAACCACCCGCCTCAATAGTATTGAAGTAAACTGCTTCGTCAGTTTA
>NZ_JAWRVL010000510.1:0-230 GCF_036663595.1 Halalkalibacter lacteus | reverse complement strand
TCCTAGTGGATCTTGTGTTGAAATATCAATTAAATCAATTCCTTTTTCAAGTTCTAGTTTGCTCGCTGCTGGTGAAGATAATGGGAGACTACTACTTGTCGCTACTACACTTGATTCCTAAGTTGCTGCAGGAACTGTTTCTTTCTTAGCCTCTTCTGTTGTAGCTGCAGCTGGAGTACTAGCGCTCGCACTACCAGCTTCATCGATGACCGCAATCACTTCACCAACTT
>NZ_JAWRVL010000509.1:0-230 GCF_036663595.1 Halalkalibacter lacteus | reverse complement strand
CGAATCGAATCGAAATATTGTGATAAGATGACGAGCTCATTGGTTGTAGGTCTTGACTGGGCACTAGAGGCAAAACAAAATGGAGAGCCACTTTCAATAGGTTTAGTAGGAAATGCTGCCGCTATTCATCATTAGATTATCGCTCGTAATGTCCATATTGATATTGTTACCGATCAAACGTCTGATCATGACCCACTAAATGGCTACGTGCATGAAGGATTTTCTCTAGC
>NZ_JAWRVL010000508.1:0-230 GCF_036663595.1 Halalkalibacter lacteus | reverse complement strand
TTCGAGAATGCCGCCCATGCACGAACCTCCTTCGGCTTTGCGCCGCTTCCGTTCAGGCCATGAGGCCGATCACGCGCCAGTCGAGCACGAGGTCGCGCTCCTTCGCATCCGCCGCCGGCACCGCGCGCTCCGCGAAGACCCGCGCGCGCAGGTCGACGAGGCCGCCGCCGTTCGAGAGCGGATGGATCGCCTCGAGCTCGAACTCGCTCTGGAGCACGTCGCCTTCGAAG
>NZ_JAWRVL010000507.1:0-230 GCF_036663595.1 Halalkalibacter lacteus | reverse complement strand
ATAACATATCATCCATCCCTTTTAGTGCAATTGAAATTGCGTTGGCTTGCTGAATACTCGTAAAAACAGAGTCCGGCTTACCAAAAAAAGTACGAAGTTGTTGGAGCTGAGAAAAAGATGGAGCCGGTATGTGACTATTGCCAACGTTACTTGAGGCATCTTGATTAAAAATAAATTATTGTGTTAGAGTTTTATACAAATTTGTAATTTATTCTTGCCTACCAGAGCCA
>NZ_JAWRVL010000506.1:0-230 GCF_036663595.1 Halalkalibacter lacteus | reverse complement strand
AAAAAACATAGTTAATTCATTTTACAAATTTTGTACAGAAATAAATATTATTTATAAAAATTATCTTATTGACAATAGATTTTACAGCAATCCTTGCCCTTTTCAAGTTATAAAATTTAATAACAAAAAACATTTTTATACAAAAATAAAATCTATTTACTCACCATACCAAATATGTAAGAAATCTAAAAGTTTTAAATGTTACAATATAAACCTATATTCCATTTTAA
>NZ_JAWRVL010000505.1:0-230 GCF_036663595.1 Halalkalibacter lacteus | reverse complement strand
CAGCGGTTTCGAGGTCAACAAGACCGCGCCGCTGGAGCAGATGGAAAAGGGCATGGCGATCCAGTCCGGCAACGACGCCGCGATCGCGCTGGCCGAACATGTTGCAGGCAGCGAGGACGCCTTCGCCTCGCTGATGAACGCCTACGCCGCGCGCATCGGCATGAAGAATTCGCACTTCGTCAATGCGACCGGCCTGTCGGCGCCGGGGCACTATTCGACCGCGCACGACC
>NZ_JAWRVL010000504.1:0-230 GCF_036663595.1 Halalkalibacter lacteus | reverse complement strand
GACGACGCCCTCGGCTACCTGCGGGTTGCGATCGCGCCGGACAAGGCCGGTCAGGTCGCTGCCCTCAGCGGTGTGGAGGCCGTCGACGTCGACGAGGTCATCCCGCTCGATGACCCCCGTCCGGGGGGCCAGCAGGCACCTCTGCCGCAGGACCCGCCCGGGCCCACAACGCCAGCCATCAATCCCTACATGCCGATCGGTGAAACGGGCGCCGCGCAGTTCAGGCAGGA
>NZ_JAWRVL010000503.1:0-230 GCF_036663595.1 Halalkalibacter lacteus | reverse complement strand
GGGAGCATCGGGCACGAGCTGATCGCTCCGTGTGCGGAGTGCGGGGCAGCGACGGCTGGTGTCGTCACCGAGACGGTCGACGGGGACAGGCTCGCTTGGGCGATCTCATGGGCTGCCATCGGCTCCACCACGACACCCGGCGGCGGCCAACGGCAAGTCGGTCAGGACCTCGCCCCGACACGGCTCCAGCGAACTTCCCAGAGCCTGATCGTGGAGGTGGAGGTTGACCA
>NZ_JAWRVL010000502.1:0-230 GCF_036663595.1 Halalkalibacter lacteus | reverse complement strand
CTTCCCCGGGCAGCGGGCTGGTGAACACCACCACCTTGAGCGGGTTCTCGCGATGGGCCAACCCCAGGTTCGCGAAGAGCTGGTTGAACGATTCGATGTACGCGGCGGGTGTCCCGGGCTGCGTGACCAGCAGCGCCGAGATGTCAGCGGCGGTCCGATGTTCCCTGGGCCCGATTGCGCGGTCCGCTCCATGCGATTCGTGACGGATGGTGACCGGCTTGCTCCCGTGC
>NZ_JAWRVL010000501.1:0-230 GCF_036663595.1 Halalkalibacter lacteus | reverse complement strand
ACCATGAAGAATTGAAGAATGGGAAAATCGATAGCGTAAAAGGTGTTACTGTAGAAAAGATCGGTGGAACCGAATGTCAAAAATGTCACTATTAATTTCAATTGAAAATTGTCTTTAACGGCAATCAATCAACATAAACTATGAGCGAGAAAAAGTACTGGCAAAGTTTTGGAGAATTGAATAATTCTGAAGCTTATCAGCAGGCTGCACAAAATGAATTTCATGAAGAA
>NZ_JAWRVL010000500.1:0-230 GCF_036663595.1 Halalkalibacter lacteus | reverse complement strand
TAGCTCAGCTGGGAGAGCACCTGCCTTACAAGCAGGGGGTCGGCGGTTCGATCCCGTCATCCTCCACCATTTAGAAAAATGTAGCATTTCCCTTTAAAACGACGCGGGGTGGAGCAGTCTGGTAGCTCGTCGGGCTCATAACCCGAAGGTCGACGGTTCAAATCCGTCCCCCGCAATACCATTGGTCCGGTAGTTCAGTTGGTTAGAATGCCTGCCTGTCACGCAGGAGG
>NZ_JAWRVL010000499.1:0-231 GCF_036663595.1 Halalkalibacter lacteus | reverse complement strand
ATTCTGAATATGCATGAGGATTGACTGGTATATAATCATGTCCATTGGCTCTTTCCTTCAATTTAAGTACACGATCTCCAAATTTTCTCAAAAGAAGTTCTTTGTCTGCTTTTTCTAAGTCTCCTATCGTTTTTATTTCATGTTTCCTCAACTTTTCAACTTTCATTTTGCAAATTGCATTCATCTACTATATTTAGAGTTTCCAAAGCTTTTTCTGTATATTAGTTTTTC
>NZ_JAWRVL010000498.1:0-231 GCF_036663595.1 Halalkalibacter lacteus | reverse complement strand
ACTACCCGGTCGTCTGGCTGGGGTCGAAGATCCTCCGTCGCGACCAGCGCAAGGAGGTGTGAGGTGGCCGAGCGGCTCACCCAGGAGGAGATCGACCGGGCGCTCGAGCGCGAGCTGCCTCGGTGGACCCAGGACGGCGACGCGATCACGCGATCGGTGAAGGCCCCGTCGTTCATGGACGGGATCCGGTTGGTGCAGCAGGTCGCGGAGGTCGCAGAGGACCTCGACCAT
>NZ_JAWRVL010000497.1:0-231 GCF_036663595.1 Halalkalibacter lacteus | reverse complement strand
CACCGCCATTTTCGCCAATCAGAAGGCGCTGCTGGAAAAGGGCGTCAGCGTGACCCCGCCCGCCAATGCCAGCCGCGAAGCCGCGCTCAAGGCGATTGCCGACGGTTCGGGCCTGACCGCCATCGTCAGCCCCAGGCTGACCCGGTCGGTCGATGCGTGCCTGAGCGACGCGGCCGAGCGCGACCGCCTGGTCGCGATGACGCGCGCGGCGTTCGACAAGATCAAGGGCAC
>NZ_JAWRVL010000496.1:0-231 GCF_036663595.1 Halalkalibacter lacteus | reverse complement strand
GCCGCTTTCGTTCCTGACGGCGGGCCGCCTCATCGCCGACCTGGTGGCTGCCAGCATGTTCCCCACACTTGCCGGCAGGCGCGGAGCGACGCGCGCTTGCGATCCCGCGAGGACCGGACGCACGCCGGCCGGTGCGGATCGACTGGACGTTGTCGGGCAGCTATGATCATGCTGCTCCCGACAACGTGAATCCTTCCCTTACACGGCTGCTCCACGACATCCTCACGAGCC
>NZ_JAWRVL010000495.1:0-231 GCF_036663595.1 Halalkalibacter lacteus | reverse complement strand
CCCATCGCCAGCAATGATTTTTCTATTCAAACGCTCTCGGTCAAACCCGTCAGCGCTTCGCTAATGCTCCAGATTCGCCTTCCAACGGAACGGTCCAGGGCATGAGCGGCCGGTTTTTCCTCGATTGTCTGGTTGAAGAATTTCCCGCTCACTGCCGCCATTTCAGGCGCTGCGGCCAGATAGTAAATGGCACTCCCCGAAATCTCCGGGTCCTTCAGAAACCGCCAGAGC
>NZ_JAWRVL010000494.1:0-231 GCF_036663595.1 Halalkalibacter lacteus | reverse complement strand
AACGAATCTTTCAATTACTGAAGCGAAAGCATTTATTGAGAATCTCAGCTTAACTAATAAAGAAATGGCCATTGCTAAGATGATTTTACGAGAAATTGAAGAAAGGCTAGGCTTTTTAATTAACGTAGGACTTGACTATCTATCACTTTCTCGTGCGGCTGGCACACTTTCTGGTGGAGAAGCTCAGCGTATCAGACTGGCTACACAAATCGGATCATCATTAATGGGGGC
>NZ_JAWRVL010000493.1:0-231 GCF_036663595.1 Halalkalibacter lacteus | reverse complement strand
TAATTATAATATTATTATTTAGGTGTTTTTATTATATTTATTATCTAAAATAAAAAAAGAAAATAAATTTTGATAATAATTTTTCTAGAAGAATATTTTTTGAAGAACCTTTTTTTTTCAATATGCCAAGAAATGGCACTTTTATTTTTATTTTTAATACAACCACCATCAAATCTTGCCTTTTAAACCTTATAGTGAATATATTTATTATAAAAATAAAAAAAAATTAAA
>NZ_JAWRVL010000492.1:0-231 GCF_036663595.1 Halalkalibacter lacteus | reverse complement strand
CGTTTTACTTATAGCCTGATTACATTACAGACAATAATGAAGACATTCCTTTAGAAGAAAGAATTAAAACCCTGATCACAGACAAACAAACTTGGCCCAAGAGACATTAATAGCAGTAGAGCAGCAGCAATGGAAGCTCGAAGAAGAATGGAAAATACAGGCACAAGGCCTATAAGAAGTGCAACTCAAAATAATAACCAAAATTCAAAAATTCACTTTAATGACAGGCTC
>NZ_JAWRVL010000491.1:0-232 GCF_036663595.1 Halalkalibacter lacteus | reverse complement strand
ACAATAGCACCCCGTTAATAGATCAAAATCTCCTGAGAATAAGTTTTAAAGAGCCTGTAACCAATCTTATTAAGCAAACTCAACCAACTAAATCTAAATTATTAAATCAGGAATCTCCCGACTAAAAAAAAAACAATCAACAACATCATTAATACAATAACGTATATAACCACAAAAACTTAGAACCTCGTCAATAAAAGCAACAAAAACTCCAAAACTTCAACAAACAATA
>NZ_JAWRVL010000490.1:0-232 GCF_036663595.1 Halalkalibacter lacteus | reverse complement strand
GGGATGCGTCCCATCTCGCTGGCGGTCGACATCACCAACTACGTCATGCTGGAGCTCGGCCAGCCGATCCACGGCTACGACGGCGACAAGCTGTCCGGCCCGATCGTCGTACGCCGGGCGAAGCCGGGGGAGTAGCTCACCACCCTCGTCGAGGTCTCCCTGGACCTCGTTCCCGAGGACCTGCTGATCTCCGACGACCGAGGCGCGATCGGTCTCGCCGGCGTGATGGGCG
>NZ_JAWRVL010000489.1:0-232 GCF_036663595.1 Halalkalibacter lacteus | reverse complement strand
AGTACCGAGCGAGCCGATTTCCGCTTTGGCCTTAGTCAGGAGTCTGACCTCCAGTAGGGTGGCGTCCTCGTAGGCCTGCGCGTACTGCACGCGAGACTCGGCGAGTTGCACCCCCGCTTGGGCGTAGGCCAGCTGCGCGGTGGTCAGCTGCTTGTCGATCAGCAGCGGCTCCAGCGCGGGCAGCTTGCCGGCCTGCTGGTACTGCGTCCAGGCCTGTGCAAAGCGAGACGTG
>NZ_JAWRVL010000488.1:0-232 GCF_036663595.1 Halalkalibacter lacteus | reverse complement strand
GATCGGCTACCGCAACGAGAACTCGACCGGGCACATCATCACCATCGAGGACCCGATCGAGTTCGTGCACAAGCACGCCGGCTGCATCATCACCCAGCGCGAGGTCGGCATCGACACCGACAGCTGGGAGAACGCGCTGAAGAACACCCTGCGCCAGGCCCCGGACGTGATCATGATCGGCGAGGTGCGCACCCGCGAGGGCATGGACCACGCCATCGCCTTCGCCGAGACC
>NZ_JAWRVL010000487.1:0-232 GCF_036663595.1 Halalkalibacter lacteus | reverse complement strand
CGCGCGCGACACCGCCCGGTCTTCGTGTCGGGCTTCGCCGAGCACCTCACGCACAAGAGCATCACCTACGCGCCCGACCTGCTCGACAACCCGATCCGCGTGGCCGCCGAGCGCGCCTTCGCCATGGCCGGCGCGCAGCGCAGCGCGGTGGACGTGGTGAACCCCTACGACGGCTACACCATCACGGTGCTGGTGACGCTCGAGAACGCGGGCTTCTGCGGCAAGGGCGAAG
>NZ_JAWRVL010000486.1:0-232 GCF_036663595.1 Halalkalibacter lacteus | reverse complement strand
CGCGCTGATCGTCTGGACTGCCAATCAGTATCGCGAATTGCTGATGCGGATCGACGAGGAGGAAAAATTCCGGCGCATCGTGGTCGATGAGCTGAGCCACCGCGTCAAGAACAAGCTGGCGACGATCTACGCCATCCTGCGTCACGAGCTGCGCGGCCAGCCGGACATCTGGGATAGCGTGTCGGGGCGTCTGCAGGCCTTGTCGGCCGCGGATGATTTCATCAGCCGCGAC
>NZ_JAWRVL010000485.1:0-232 GCF_036663595.1 Halalkalibacter lacteus | reverse complement strand
AGATAATAGTATCAATAACAATATCATTGATAAAAACGGAAATGGTATTTTTCTAAAAAAAACTGGTCATAATTTAATAACAAAAAATAACATTACGGGAAGTAATAACTATGGTATAAATATATATTCGAATTCTTCTTTAAATACGATTGAAAATAACATCATCCGAAAATCAATGAATAGTGGAATAAATATAGCAGATTATGCAACAAAAAATAACAAATTGGTTGGA
>NZ_JAWRVL010000484.1:0-232 GCF_036663595.1 Halalkalibacter lacteus | reverse complement strand
GAAGGGGGGAACAATGCGCCAGATCAGCCGCGACCAACTCATCACCACGCTACGCTTTCACATTGCCCAGCTTCGGCCCGCCGTTCGGAAGATGCTCGACAGCCACGACGCCCAGACGCGGGCGAGGGGAGCTGAGATCATCGCCGCGCTGCTGGCTGACAAGGCGCTGCATCGGTTTGAGATTATGACCGACGCACCGCTGCCGCCGGGCGAGCAGGAGGGGTATCAGGTC
>NZ_JAWRVL010000483.1:0-233 GCF_036663595.1 Halalkalibacter lacteus | reverse complement strand
TGTTTTTGGGTTTGTTTTATTTGTTTTTTTTTTTTTCTTTTTTTCCTTTGTTTTTTTTTTTTTTTTTTATGACTATTTTTTTTTTTTTATTATTTTTTTTGTTTTTTATTTTGTTTTTTTTGTTTTTTTTTTTTACTTAAATTTTTATTTTTTATGGTTTGTTATGTTTTTAAATATTTTTGTTTTTGTTTGTTTTAAAGCAAATTTTTTTTTTTTTTTTTTTTGGGTTAACG
>NZ_JAWRVL010000482.1:0-233 GCF_036663595.1 Halalkalibacter lacteus | reverse complement strand
AATTATATTAAATTTAAATAATATAATATATCTTGATTTACTGGTCATAGGACCCATGGCTCAGATTCTAATTATAATCTGACCTCAAAACCATTGTTATTTGTTAAGGTAAATACTCATACATTCACATGTATGTTGGGACTATATCTTATTAATCTAAGTTGTAAATATTATGTAAATGATCCCAAATAAAAACTGTTCTTTTGTCATTTATACAAGATTTACTTTTAATG
>NZ_JAWRVL010000481.1:0-233 GCF_036663595.1 Halalkalibacter lacteus | reverse complement strand
GCCGATGCGACGCACCCCGCCGCCCTTCACCTCGATGACCATGACGCCGAGATCGGGGTGGGCGAGCACGACATCGGCCTCGCCGTCCTGTGGCTCGTCGCCGGGACGCTTCTTGAGCCAGGCGACGTTGCGGTACGTCGCCCACGGAGGCTTCAGCGCCCGCTCCAGCGCCGATGCCAGCCGGTCCTCCCCCGCACTCATGCGGCGAGCCTACCGCCTCCCGGCCTCCGCAT
>NZ_JAWRVL010000480.1:0-233 GCF_036663595.1 Halalkalibacter lacteus | reverse complement strand
TTTTTCACTTTAGACAGAGCAATAGTCGTGTCAGCCACAATCTGTACTCCCGTTCTCCATGGGACGTAGTAAAGAATGACTGCAAGAGGAGTCGCTTCCGCAAACTTTTTAAAATGCTCATAAATCCCTTGTTGTGATGGTTTATTGTAATATGGAGCAACAAGCATTACGCCAACTACACCAATATCTGTCGCTTTTTTTGTTAAATAAATAGAGCATTGCGTAATTTTACA
>NZ_JAWRVL010000479.1:0-233 GCF_036663595.1 Halalkalibacter lacteus | reverse complement strand
CCTCGTCGGGGATCTCCGGCGCCAGATCGAACGAGGTCCGGAGCGAGACCGCGAGCGTCCTGAGGTCCCGGTTGTTGACACCCACGAGCCGCGCCCCCGCGGCGAGCGCGCGAGCGAGCTCGGGGCGGTCGTGCACCTCGACCAAGGCGTCGAGTCCCGCCGCGCGCGCCTCTGCCAGCAGCTCCTCCAGCCGGCGGCCGTCGAGGGCCGCGGCGATCAGCAGCACCGCGTCG
>NZ_JAWRVL010000478.1:0-233 GCF_036663595.1 Halalkalibacter lacteus | reverse complement strand
AACGAGAAGCTGGCCCGCCAGGAGGGGCTGGTGACGCTCTGGGACCTGCCCGATGTCCGCATCAGCATCGGGAAGGGACTGCCCTTCGGCTACCGCTTCCCGGCCAGCGGTACCATCGTGATCGACGACGGGATCGGGCTGGTGCGGGGGGCGCCGCACCCGGAGGCCGGGAGGCGCTTCATCGACTGGGTCGGGGGGCAGGCGGCGGTACTGCTCGCGACGCGGCACGTCTT
>NZ_JAWRVL010000477.1:0-233 GCF_036663595.1 Halalkalibacter lacteus | reverse complement strand
GCCGGGGTCAGGGTGACCACGGTCGGGGTGGTGCTCGGGTGGGTCAGGGTGACGGCGAAGTCCAGGTTGCCGCCTTCGGCCACCGTCGGGCTGCCGATGCTGCCAACTTGCGGACGGTCGTCGTTGCTGCCACCCGTCCCCGTGCCGTCGTCGGCAATGGTCGTGCTGACCGTGCCGCTGGCGATGGTGGCGTTCACCGGGGCAGCGAGATTGACGCTGTAGTTCTCGTTGCC
>NZ_JAWRVL010000476.1:0-233 GCF_036663595.1 Halalkalibacter lacteus | reverse complement strand
CCGCCGCCTCTGGCCGGCCGCCTGGCCCGACGCCTTGGTCGGCGCCTCCACCACCAGCCTCAACGCCCGCACCGCCGGGATGAACATCCTCCCGGTCTACGGCTTCCCGCGGGCGATGGCGTTCTTCACGGTGCTCCTGATGGCCGTCGGCGCCTCGCCGGGCGGCACCGGGGGCGGGCTGAAGACCACGACCCTGTGGGAACTGTTCCGCGCCCCGCGGCGGGTCCTCACGG
>NZ_JAWRVL010000475.1:0-233 GCF_036663595.1 Halalkalibacter lacteus | reverse complement strand
CGGAAGACGAGATTCGAACTCGCGACCCCCACCTTGGCAAGGTGGTGTTCTACCACTGAACTACTTCCGCATTGGCTTGACTAGCTGGATTTGAACTAACGCATAACGGAATCACAATCCGTGCCTTACCACTTGGCGATAGCCCAATGAAATTTTTGGGGCGACTGATGGGAATTGAACCCACGAATGCCGGAATCACAATCCGGTGCGTTAACCACTTCGCCACAATCGCC
>NZ_JAWRVL010000474.1:0-234 GCF_036663595.1 Halalkalibacter lacteus | reverse complement strand
GGCCGGGGACGGATTCGATGCGGTGAACCCGGCGGATGGCGCCCGTTATGAGGTGCGCCCGAAAACGCTGACCATCTTGAGCAACGGGCACGTCGACTCCGCGGAAAGGGCGCTGGAGTACGGGTCCAGGTAGCGGCCGCGGAAAGGCCGGCCCGGCGGTATGTCAACACCACCCGGTGGCTTCGGCCAATTGCCGACCGAGCTCACCGGCCATCGAGCGCACATACGTCCCCG
>NZ_JAWRVL010000473.1:0-234 GCF_036663595.1 Halalkalibacter lacteus | reverse complement strand
TTTCCACAGCGGCTCCGCGCAAAATACAGGCAATTATTCCAACCCAACGTTGGATGCGCTGCTCGACAAAGCAGGTGTGGAACAGGATGTAACCAAACGGATTGAAATGTACCAACAGGCCGAACAGATGATCGTGGACGATGCGCCTGTATTATTTACTACCCATTCCCTTTCCTATCAATTGGTCAAGCCGTATGTGAAGGGATATGTCTTTACGCCGATCGATGTGCCGAT
>NZ_JAWRVL010000472.1:0-234 GCF_036663595.1 Halalkalibacter lacteus | reverse complement strand
CTTACGGATGGCGGCGTTGGCGCCCAGCGCGCCGAAGGGGTGGTAGGCCCCGGAGCCGAGCCCCGCCAGCGCCGCCAGCGCGATCAGCATCGGGAAGCCGGTGGCGAAGCCGAGGGTGGAGAACATGAACGCGGTCCACATCAGCGCCAGGCCGATCTGGCGCGTTCCGCGACGATCTGCCAGCATACCGAAGAGGGGCTGCGAGATCGAGGACATGCCGCTGTAGGCCATCGA
>NZ_JAWRVL010000471.1:0-234 GCF_036663595.1 Halalkalibacter lacteus | reverse complement strand
CTACCTTCGCCACGTGGGCAGCGTACGGCGCAAAATGATCGAGATTACATTTATGAGAGCGCTTCCAGCGGCTTTTGATTTCTGAGTGATAATGCTTCGGCACTCCCAGCATGTTGAGCATTAAGTCAAAACGGCCAAAGCTCTTTGTCAGGCCTTGGATCCAAATTTCAGCCATTCCTTTTGCCTGGTCTAGAGATTTACAGACTTTTGAGTTAATGCCACTCGCCTGCATCC
>NZ_JAWRVL010000470.1:0-234 GCF_036663595.1 Halalkalibacter lacteus | reverse complement strand
CACGGCGGTGATGTGCGTGTTCATGGTCATCGTCTGGGCCGCGGTGTCCTGTTTCTGGCCCGCGCGGTTGCCGCCGCCGGGCCTGTCGGGGGAGCTGCGCTACCAGTCGGCCAGCAACTGCGTGTTCATCATCTTCGCGCTGGGCCTGTCGCTCTTCGGGACCTACCTGGCGGACCGCCTGGCGCTGGGGCTGGAGACGGCCAAGTTGATGGGGCGTTATCGGCTCACTCGGCG
>NZ_JAWRVL010000469.1:0-234 GCF_036663595.1 Halalkalibacter lacteus | reverse complement strand
AGCTAAGAAAATGCCATACCAAGTATCAATTTGCTTCAAGTTCGTATTCAACAGATTTACACAACTTTTTAGAATATCAATAACCCATTTCAACATGCCGTTAATCAAATTGCTAAGCCATTCATTGACTGGTTTAGCAATGCTAAAACCAATTACAAACATAACGCTCCCCCCTACTTTTCAGCTAATTGAATATCTCCCACAAAATCATCAGTATCATTTAGCGCATTTCGA
>NZ_JAWRVL010000468.1:0-234 GCF_036663595.1 Halalkalibacter lacteus | reverse complement strand
ATTGGAGCGGGTGATGAGAATCGAACTCACATCATCAGCTTGGAAGGCTGAGGTTTTACCACTAAACTACACCCGCAAATTTAAGTATTTTGATGTATTGGCGCGCCCTGAGAGATTCGAACACCTGCCCTCCTGTGTGACAGGTAGGTATTCTAATCAACTGAACTACCGGACCATGGTATTGCGGGGGACGGATTTGAACCGCCGACCTTCGGGTTATGAGCCCGACGAGCT
>NZ_JAWRVL010000467.1:0-235 GCF_036663595.1 Halalkalibacter lacteus | reverse complement strand
AAAGAATTCGCTGACAACCTGGACAGCGATTTTAAAGTACGTCAGTACCTGACTAAGGAACTGGCTAAAGCGTCCGTATCTCGTATCGTTATCGAGCGTCCGGCTAAGAGCATCCTTGTAACAATTCACACTGCTCGCCCGGGTATCGTTATCGGTAAAAAAGGTGAAGACGTAGAAAAACTGCGTAAGGTAGTAGCGGACATCTCTGGCGTTCCTGCACAGATCAACACCGCCG
>NZ_JAWRVL010000466.1:0-235 GCF_036663595.1 Halalkalibacter lacteus | reverse complement strand
GGCCGCGCCCGGCGTTCCCGTTCGAGATCCGGCACCGTCACGCCGGGATAGCGCTCTCTGGTCCACTCATCCACCGCGATCACGCCACCCTCCGCATCCGCGCCCGCTTCGCGCTGTCGATCGGAGTCCGCAGCGGCTCGGTCCAGGCGATGAGCCGCGACCACGGCTGGTCGTCGGGGATCGCCGCGGCCATGACGAACACCAACCGCTCCAGGTCGGACACCGGCAGGCGCGG
>NZ_JAWRVL010000465.1:0-235 GCF_036663595.1 Halalkalibacter lacteus | reverse complement strand
AAGCCCGGATAATCAGTGAGCTAAGGCTGAAGCATGCGCTCGGTGATCTTCTGCGTGCAGCGGGTATGTCCCGCAGTACGTGGTATCACAATATGAATGCCCTGAAGCGAGTGGACAGGCATGCCGGACTGAAAGACAAAATCAGAGAGATTTATCACTATCACAAAGGGCGTTATGGCTACCGCAGAATCAAGCTCTCACTGAGAAAACAGGGCGTGTTGGTAAACCATAAAAC
>NZ_JAWRVL010000464.1:0-235 GCF_036663595.1 Halalkalibacter lacteus | reverse complement strand
CACCAGGGTCACGTGCACGTCGGCGTGGTCGACCAGGGCGTCGGTGAACGCCATGCCCATCGCACCTGCGCCGACGACGAGGTAATCCGTGTCCAGCGTTCGCATCACCATGGAGATCCGCCTAGGGGTGCGGAGGGTCCGCGGACCCATGGTGCTACATCACCGGAGCCCAGGCGAGGCGGACGGTCGCGGGCTCGGGGGCGGCGAGAGCGGACGGGCGGAGCGGTGCCCGGAC
>NZ_JAWRVL010000463.1:0-235 GCF_036663595.1 Halalkalibacter lacteus | reverse complement strand
GAGATTTACCAATCATTTCTGCAATATCAGAAACCGTCGCTGAGCCCTGTGACCGTCACCCAGAAGATGTCGGCGTCACGGATGGCGTCGAAGTCGAGCTCGTCCTCACGGATCTCCATGTCCGGCGCCTTCGGGAACCGGTAGAAGTACAGCGGGAAGCTGTCGGGCGGGAAGATCTCGCAGAAGGTCACCGGCGTCGGAAGTCCGGGCACCGGCGTGACGAAGCGGTCGTCGA
>NZ_JAWRVL010000462.1:0-235 GCF_036663595.1 Halalkalibacter lacteus | reverse complement strand
AATTCAGCCTTACACAATAACAAATAGGTTGTTGCGAAATCCAGGTCCCTTTCCTCACAATATTGAATACCTTCTGCCAGGATTTTCTCGGCATGTTCATATTGCCGGATCCGCAGTAAATTGCCGGAAAGATTGATATAAGCACGGGCTGCATGTTCATCATAGGATTTTTTCAGCGCGATGGCCAGGCTTTGTTGCAGCAGATTAATTCCCTTTTGACCAGAAGTTGGAATTA
>NZ_JAWRVL010000461.1:0-235 GCF_036663595.1 Halalkalibacter lacteus | reverse complement strand
GCCGAATTCGAGTTGCGCCCCGACGTCGAGGGCCGCTACCGGGTCAACGAGTGCTACTGCCACGACACTACCTGGCAGGACGCCCTGGCCGAACTGGTCCGCGCCAGCGACGTCGTGCTGATGGACCTGCGCAACTTCATCGCCCAGAACGCCGGCTGCCTGCACGAACTGCGGGTGCTGGCGACGACCCCGGGACTGGCCCGCGTTGTCGTCCTGATCAACGAACAGACCCGCC
>NZ_JAWRVL010000460.1:0-235 GCF_036663595.1 Halalkalibacter lacteus | reverse complement strand
CCTGCTGCGCCGCGCCTACGACGCGATGGACACCGCGCTCGATGCCGCCTGGGCGTCGCGCGCCGAAGGCCTGCCGCTGGACAGCAAGGAAGAAGCGCTGGTGCTGGCCTCGATCGTCGAGAAGGAGACCGGTGTCGCCGACGAGCGGCCGATGATCGCCGGCGTGTTCGTGCGCCGGCTCGAGAAGGGCATGCGGCTGCAGACCGACCCGACCGTGATATACGGCATGGGCGAG
>NZ_JAWRVL010000459.1:0-236 GCF_036663595.1 Halalkalibacter lacteus | reverse complement strand
AAAAAGAAAAACTATATAGAAGAAAGCAAGATGTAGAGGAGAAAAAGAAATAACTATATATCGCATCAAAAAGACATATCTTAAACAACAATCACTAACACAAACAAAATCATAAAAAAGAAGCCACTAAAAATTGCGCTTAAAAGCTTAAAGGAGAAAAACACAAACTACAAGGCGCTACCAGATAATTAAAAATATAAAATACATCAGAAACAAAAATAACAAGAATTAGCACA
>NZ_JAWRVL010000458.1:0-236 GCF_036663595.1 Halalkalibacter lacteus | reverse complement strand
CTCGGCCGAGTGCCGACCGGCTCGACGCGAACCGGGCATCGAGAGGTGGGCAGGGCACGCTTCCTGCTCCACCAGCAGGGAGGACGAGGAAGACGGAGCCACGTCCATCGAAGAGATCGTAAGGAGGGGACCATGCCGAATCCGATTCGAAGAGGAACGCTTCTGGGCCCGCTCGCGCGCGGCGGCGTCGCCGAGCCACTCCGGGCCATGCAGCAGATGCTGCGCGACATGTCTAT
>NZ_JAWRVL010000457.1:0-236 GCF_036663595.1 Halalkalibacter lacteus | reverse complement strand
CCGATGATGAGCATGGCCAGCAATGTTCCCGATTGCGTCCACTGCAACAGGTTGGGACTGGCCAGCCCAGTCAGGTTGGCGAGCAGCGCGCCGGCGAGCCCGGCCAGAGCGCCGCCAAGCACGAAACAGACGAGGCGATAGCGGAACACCGGATAGCCGAGCGCTTCCATGCGCACCTCGTTGTCGCGGATGGCCTGGATCGTGCGACCGAAGCGAGCGCCGGCCAGACGCCCGAG
>NZ_JAWRVL010000456.1:0-236 GCF_036663595.1 Halalkalibacter lacteus | reverse complement strand
AATCCGACTTGTCTTTAAAATGCCAGTAGATTGCACCGCGCGTAACGCCAGCTGCTTTTGCAATCTCGCCCAGCGAGGTGGATGATACCCCCTGCTGTGAGAAAAGACGTAGAGCCACATCGAGGATGTGTTGGCGCGTTTCTTGCGCTTCTTGTTTGGTTTTTCGTGCCATATGTTCGTGAATTTACAGGCGTTAGATTTACATACATTTGTGAATGTATGTACCATAGCACGAC
>NZ_JAWRVL010000455.1:0-236 GCF_036663595.1 Halalkalibacter lacteus | reverse complement strand
GACTATCCCTCGATCGAGGATCTAGAGCCCGGCGATATCCAGGATTTTGGGCCGCATTCTGTCCTGTTGGACTTCACCGAGGGGTCGGATAACCCCGCAACGCCTTACATCGGCGCCGCCGTTCGCGAGGAGTGCGGCCTTGGCGACGATATCAAAAGCATCGCCGACGTGCCGAGCCGATCGCTTCTGTCGCGGCTCACCGACCATTATATGCAGATCATCGCCAACCGCGCGCC
>NZ_JAWRVL010000454.1:0-236 GCF_036663595.1 Halalkalibacter lacteus | reverse complement strand
ATGAAGGAACGCGCGACAAGTGGACCAGCATCTACGCGTCGTTCGTCCAACATGCCTGGAACCCGGACCTCCGCCGCTTTCGCAATTTTATGAACTTCGACCGCACCTGGTGTGAGGATGAGGGGTCCGAGGATTCGAACGGTCGAACGCTTTGGGCCCTGGGTGTCACCGCGACCGAGGCACGGGCACGCAAGCATCGCGACTGGGCAGCGGCGATGTTCGACCAGACCGCCAGC
>NZ_JAWRVL010000453.1:0-237 GCF_036663595.1 Halalkalibacter lacteus | reverse complement strand
GGCTCGGGCACGAGGACCTCGACCATGTCGCCGCCGGTCCGCGACACGTCGTCGACGAGCGTCGGCTCGCCCTGCTCGAGGCAGCGCAGCACCTCGAAGTAGGCCGCGCGCTCGTAGGTCGGGAGGCGCGCGCCCGCCGCCTCGACGCGCGCGCGGAAGGCCTCGACGCGCGCCTCGAGCTCGACCGACTGCACGTAGAGGGCGTGCAGCTCCTGCACGGTGACGTCGGGCGGTACG
>NZ_JAWRVL010000452.1:0-237 GCF_036663595.1 Halalkalibacter lacteus | reverse complement strand
CGCGAATTTCCCGAAATTCAAGAGCAAGAAACATAAAAACTCTTATACAACGAACGTTGAGAATGGAAACATTTACATTTTGGATGGTCATATCAAGTTACCTAAACTTAAATTGGTGAAAATGAAAAAACATAGGGATATTTAAGAGTCACATCAAATAAAGTCAGTAACCATTTACATGAGTGGGTCTGGAAAAGTCTATGATTCTGTTTTGACGGAATTTGTAGAGGTAACTAA
>NZ_JAWRVL010000451.1:0-237 GCF_036663595.1 Halalkalibacter lacteus | reverse complement strand
ATAAAAACTGGTACTTATTTGTTTTTACCCAAAACTCAAAAAAAAAATAAAAGGGGAACGACGCAACCACCACTGTTCACTTTAATAAGAAAAAACATCTCCACTTATTGTATAAAAGCGCCCGTTTGTTGAAGATCATGGTTTTGTTTTATTAAAGAAAATAACCCATTTAGCTGAACATATTGCATATTTATCAAAAATATAAAAATAAAGTTATATTAGTTATATAAAAACAAT
>NZ_JAWRVL010000450.1:0-237 GCF_036663595.1 Halalkalibacter lacteus | reverse complement strand
GGTGCTGGTCGGGATCTACGGCACGTTACGGCTGCGCGCCTGAGCCGGCCGCCGCTCGGCGGCGTGCTGGTGACGAATTGTGCACCTGAGTTACAACAAAGGGAGCAAACACCTGTCGGCCCGCACGCCACTGCCTGACCCACGGACTTGGGCCGCCACGCCGGCCCGCTGGCGGGCCGGATCGCTACCTGTCCCCGAAAAGAGGCTCGCCTGGCATGCGTCCTTCGCATCTGATCA
>NZ_JAWRVL010000449.1:0-237 GCF_036663595.1 Halalkalibacter lacteus | reverse complement strand
TATATTGTTTGTTAACAATCAAATGAAATCAGATGTATCTGATATATTTGATGTTACACAAACATACAGATTCTTTTATATTAAAACAAATTTAAAGAAAAAATTTAAAATATGTATTTTCCTTTTATGAAATGATAAAAGAATATTCCAACAATTCCATTTATATTTTGGAAATAAATAAAAATATAAAAATAAATGGAGATTTGAAAAATCAACCTAAAAGGTTGTATATTTTCA
>NZ_JAWRVL010000448.1:0-237 GCF_036663595.1 Halalkalibacter lacteus | reverse complement strand
CGAACTTTATGACCACCGACCAGGCCGGGTTTGAATTTCAGGAAATTCCACTTTGTTCCAGCGGCCTCCAGTACTTCTGTTGTGTCGATGTCAAGGCGGTCAAAAATAATGGCCAGCTCGTTCATCAGCGCAATATTCAGGTCGCGCTGGGTGTTTTCGATGACCTTGGCAGCCTCGGCAGCCTTGATGCTGCGGCAACGATGCACGCCCGGCTTGACGATGCGCTCATAAAGTTCG
>NZ_JAWRVL010000447.1:0-237 GCF_036663595.1 Halalkalibacter lacteus | reverse complement strand
CCCTGAGCGATGACCTGAGCAAGGTGGTGGTGCAGGCTCGGTTAAACTCCGGCATGGAGAAATTGCTGCGCGAGGATACCGCCTTCTGGGTGGTGAAACCGCAGATTGGCCGTGAAGGCATTTCCGGTCTGGGTACGTTGCTGTCTGGTGCTTACATCGAGCTGCAGCCGGGCAAAAAAGGTAAAGAGAAAAACGATTACCAACTGCTGGATGCACCACCGTTGGCTTCTCCGGACG
>NZ_JAWRVL010000446.1:0-237 GCF_036663595.1 Halalkalibacter lacteus | reverse complement strand
ACAAGGAAGAACCAACAGAGTATTTAGCTCTCCATATCTGGGAAGCTTCCTTTAAAACAAAGAGAAGAGAAAAATGAAGGATTGAAGAAATACAAGTAGTGGGGATGTCTCCTCCACCTCTAGAACCTCACAATCACTCACAGACTCATCTCATGCTCTTAGGACGACTTCCTCTTCAAGCTCCATTCTCTGCAGGTCTTCGCACAACAAAATCTCTAAAAACTCTCTGGATTCAGA
>NZ_JAWRVL010000445.1:0-237 GCF_036663595.1 Halalkalibacter lacteus | reverse complement strand
CCCTATTGGAGTTTGTGGTTCTTGTCCTCCTTAACCTTTCTTGTTCAGTCCTACGGCACCGCTAACTGGCTGGTTGCGAGCCTCATAGTTCTCCTCTCACTTAAGACTGGTGATCGTACTATGGGCTTATTACCCGTGCCTTGGATGACCACTAGTGGTGCTTGGGTGCACTTGTTTTTAATGGTTATATCCCTCTTTGATGTTCTTGGGGCATTTTTCCTGTCTTTACTCTACCTC
>NZ_JAWRVL010000444.1:0-237 GCF_036663595.1 Halalkalibacter lacteus | reverse complement strand
CGGCAGCGCCTGCCACGCCATCTTCTGGCCCTCGCGCATCTCGAACTCACCGGTCCAGGCAAACACCTTGCAGAAATGCAGCCGCACGAGCGCGTGCGGATAGTCGAAGAGCTCGACCTGCCACGGCTCGGCGGCAGCAATCGTGATGCCGAGTTCCTCATGCAGTTCGCGCCGCAGCGCCTGTTCGACCGTCTCGCCCGCCTCGAGCTTGCCACCCGGAAACTCCCAGTAGCCGGC
>NZ_JAWRVL010000443.1:0-238 GCF_036663595.1 Halalkalibacter lacteus | reverse complement strand
AGGCGTGTAGAGGTAGTTCAGATAGGCACTGGCGGCGTCTTTGGTGTTATTAAGGGCAACGTTCTTGTCCACCCAGGCAACCGGAAACTCCGCCAGAATATCGGTTTTTGGCACGATGACTTCATTTTCATCTTTGCCGTACTGGTTGCGGATGTTGTTCACTTCCGACTCAAAGCTAATCAGCACGTCACCCAGTCCGCGCTCGGCAATGGTTGTGGTCGCGCCGCGGCCGCCGGTG
>NZ_JAWRVL010000442.1:0-238 GCF_036663595.1 Halalkalibacter lacteus | reverse complement strand
CGAATGAACATGCCGATATACATGTTCTTTGCGATCACCGGGACCATCTGGCTGGGTGGGTCGGGTGCTGTGATAATCGGCGGGCTGTACTGGAGACGGGGAACCACAGCCGGGGCTTATTTGGCACTAAGCATAGGTTCATTGCTTGGGGTTACCGGCTTGCTTCTTGTCTACTATAAGATTTCCACGATCAACGGTCAGTGTTTGTGGTTCATCTCCATTATCACAGCAGGGTTGA
>NZ_JAWRVL010000441.1:0-238 GCF_036663595.1 Halalkalibacter lacteus | reverse complement strand
AGGGCTAGGCACCATTTTTATAAAGAAAAACTAAAACCAAAAACACAAAACCCAAAAAAAAAAAACAAAAAAACATTTTTTAAAAAAAAAAAAAAAAATAAAAACATAATAAAAAAAAAATGTTATAAAAAAAAAAAAAAAAAAAAATATGGTGTCAATTACGCAACCAAAAAAAAAAAACAAAAAAAATTAAAAAAAACAAAAAATAACCAAAAAATAAAATTAAAAAATGATATTA
>NZ_JAWRVL010000440.1:0-238 GCF_036663595.1 Halalkalibacter lacteus | reverse complement strand
GGTCGTCGAGCTTCAGGTCGAACCACAGCGCGATGCCGTGGACCGTGCCGGCCTCGGTCACGGGGACGACGACCCAGCGTTCGCGCGGCGAGGGGACCGGTCGCGTGAAATCGAATCCGTAGAGCGGCATTGCGGCGCTGAGGAAGCGGTATTCCTCCGCGGCCAGGTCGGTCGGCTGGCCGCTCGACTGGTTGCGGAAGCGGTCGAAGGGCGACAGGTCGAAGCCCTCGATCGTGCC
>NZ_JAWRVL010000439.1:0-238 GCF_036663595.1 Halalkalibacter lacteus | reverse complement strand
CGTTGCAGGCGGAGGTGGCGGCGAACATGGCGGCGCAGCCCGGACAGATGTCGTACCTGAGCCTGGAAACCCAGGTCTTCGCCGAGGCGCGGGTGCTGTTCCGAATACCGCCGAGGGCGTTCAAGCCCGCCCCGAAGGTGGACTCGGCGGTGGTGCGTCTGGACGTGCACGAGAGCCCGGACGTGGAGGTGGACGACATCGCGGCGTTCCTGGCTTTGGCGAGGGCCGGGTTCGCGGC
>NZ_JAWRVL010000438.1:0-238 GCF_036663595.1 Halalkalibacter lacteus | reverse complement strand
ACTGGAGCAAGACGCACGGGTGCGTGAGCCCCTGGGATGCGATGACCTACGACGAGAAACTCGGCCTGCTCTACCTCGGAACCGGCGGCCCCGCTCCGTGGAATCCCCTCGAGCGCGCGCGCGATGCAGGCGATGAGCTGTTCTCCAATTCAATCGTTGCAGTGAATGCGGATACCGGCGAGTACGTCTGGCACTATCAGACCGTGCAGCACGATGGCTGGAACCTCGAGGCCACGAA
>NZ_JAWRVL010000437.1:0-238 GCF_036663595.1 Halalkalibacter lacteus | reverse complement strand
GATTGGGAGAGTTCGCAAAACGGTGGATTACAGTTGGGAACTGCGCCTTGCGTCCAAAGAGCCTGAGTATGCCGTATTCTTGTCGTGCATATCTCTATACGGCAGTCCTGCCCTGCAAGGTTGGGAGAGATGAATACGACCGCACGGATATTGAGGATAACAGTACCGACTTGAAAAAGAAAAATCCTCCGGTGGAGATTCTTCTCTCCATCCGCAGGACTTGACCTTGCAGGGCAGA
>NZ_JAWRVL010000436.1:0-238 GCF_036663595.1 Halalkalibacter lacteus | reverse complement strand
GCAATCGGCATGGACAAGGCGCTGATGAAGGCTCTTTTCCGCGAATCTGGTATTCGCGTTGCCAGATATCTTGTCATCCGATCATGGGAGTATACACTTACTCAGAATGCTTCGATGCGGGCCATAGAAGAGTCCATCGGATACCCGTGCTTCATCAAGCCGGCCAACGGCGGCTCCTCTGTCGGCATCACCCACGCCCGCTCCCGCGAAGACCTCCCCGACGCCTTCGCCGCCGCCA
>NZ_JAWRVL010000435.1:0-239 GCF_036663595.1 Halalkalibacter lacteus | reverse complement strand
CATCCATTTCAAGACATGCCTGGCGCAGTTCCTCACTGGTTGCAACTGCTTTGTTCTTGAAGGTCTGCTTCATTAGACCTGTAGCCACACTTTCAAAACCGGGGACGTTTGCCATGAGCAAGTTGGGCATTGGCCAGTAGATGTTCGGGAATCCTTCGGGGCCAAAGGGCATTTTCATCGGCATGGCAGGGGTTCCCAAAGGTGAGACCGCGGCTGTGAGTTCTGGTTTTAACAAAGTA
>NZ_JAWRVL010000434.1:0-239 GCF_036663595.1 Halalkalibacter lacteus | reverse complement strand
TATTTGGTTTTATAACCATCCGGGGAGTTATTCTAACCCGGAACGAAGGGTTCTCCTAAGAATCCTGTTTAGGAATTGAAAAAATTCGGTAAGCGTTCGCTGTCGTTATATTCTCAATGTCTGCTCTCCCCATCCCTTTAAGTTCTGAAAGTTTCTGCACTACATAGCTGAGATAAGCCGGCTCATTCCTTTTTCCCCGGAAAGGCACCGGGGAGAGGTAGGGTGAATCCGTCTCCAGG
>NZ_JAWRVL010000433.1:0-239 GCF_036663595.1 Halalkalibacter lacteus | reverse complement strand
GCGGATCAGCGCTTCGGCCGCCGGACGCCGCGCCTCGAGCACCGGGGCGCGGAAGGCGAGCACTTTTTCCACCCCGCGGCGCCAAATCTGCGCCGTGGCGAGCACGATCACGCCTACTCCGCGCGCCACCGCCGCGCTGTTCCACGGCGCGCCGACGCAGGCGCCGTCGATCTCGCCCGCCGCCATCGCCTCGCCGACGAACGGCGGCGAGACGGTGACGATCTCGACGTCCTCGTCAG
>NZ_JAWRVL010000432.1:0-239 GCF_036663595.1 Halalkalibacter lacteus | reverse complement strand
GACAGCTCGCGCAGATACTGGAAAATCAGACGCGCAGACTTCGGCGGTTTATTCCCTTCTTTCTCTTTCTTCGCGTTGCGGATCAAAGAGCGCAGCTGCTGACGGTCGGCATTCGGCCACAGGTTCAGCACTTCCGGTACCGCATCATCGCCCTGTTCAATTAGACGATCGCGGATCTGCTCCAGCTTATGGAACAGCGCAACCTGCTGGTTGTGGCGGTTTTTCAGTTTATCCAGCGC
>NZ_JAWRVL010000431.1:0-239 GCF_036663595.1 Halalkalibacter lacteus | reverse complement strand
GAAAAACAAAACGCCCCGCTGAGGGCGGAGCGTTTGGTCGCTCTAAGGCGACGGTAGAATTTGAGGGTGCGCGTTCGGCGTATTTTTCGTCAAGGGAAAACGAAGGCTCTGGTCTTCAAAGCAGGGGCCGCCGGCGGCGGGGAGAGGCGGCGCCCGGGGAGTTTCTTCATCAGGCTTTTCGCCGAACAAGTGTCCAACTTCCGGTCTCCAAAAGCAAAAGTCGAAAGCGCACGCCGCGC
>NZ_JAWRVL010000430.1:0-239 GCF_036663595.1 Halalkalibacter lacteus | reverse complement strand
GATGAGATATATGAATTAAAAAGAGGAAGAGGAAATATTGATGGTCCTAAACTATTAGATATTAATAAATATAAAGAATATGTAAATAAAGAAAATACTGATAATAATAATGTTGCAGAAATTAATAAATTAGATATTAAGGAAAATATAATTGAATTAAATAAAAAAGAAACTGATGAACATAAAAATTTACAAAATGTTGAAAATAATCAAATAATAGATAATGACGATATTTCTAA
>NZ_JAWRVL010000429.1:0-239 GCF_036663595.1 Halalkalibacter lacteus | reverse complement strand
GAACCTAATCAATTGCCCGGGTGAAATGCTCCTTATTCCTCTTGTTTGAAGGAAGAAAACAGTGCCGCCTTCTCGTCCTGAGTAACTTCGTCGGCGGGGAACATGGGGGCTGGGTCCTCAGCGCAGACCCTGTTTCTGCCCTGATTTTTGGCCTGGTACAGAAGGGTATCCGCACGGCCGAGGAGTTTAGTGACCGTGCAGTCGTCACTGACACGGAACACCGCCACGCCGAGACTGGC
>NZ_JAWRVL010000428.1:0-240 GCF_036663595.1 Halalkalibacter lacteus | reverse complement strand
AAATACAATAATTTTCTCTACACAATAATATTCTAAAACAACGTACTCGCAGCAGTTCCATGGATCTGATAATACGCTCTGGTGTTTTCCACCTGACATATAGGACTGATACGATTGAAACTAAATCAACACCATCAAATAAAACTAAAACAACTTTAATAAAAAAACTAACTATATAATAACTACGAAAACCTAACACGATAATTGAAATGAACAAAGAAAAATAAATTAATAAGAATG
>NZ_JAWRVL010000427.1:0-240 GCF_036663595.1 Halalkalibacter lacteus | reverse complement strand
CTAAAAAGACCTGTACAGCGAGAACGATTACATATTCAGATCGCTGTATAGGTTTCGATATGTTTCAAGTTAGATACTCTCTTTAAAACGACTACCCACAACAACCGCTCATGAATCCTCTGCCAACAATAAAACTACTCATTCCTTTTAAATATCCCAAAAATAGAGAAACACTTAACTTCTGTGGAATGCTTAATAACATATGGATGTGATCCGTACCAGCAAATTCTACGTGAAACG
>NZ_JAWRVL010000426.1:0-240 GCF_036663595.1 Halalkalibacter lacteus | reverse complement strand
TGAATTATCGCACCGTAACGAAAAACATTATTCAGCATGTAGAGAATAACCGTTTCTCTTTGCTGGAAAAATTAACTCAGGATGTGCTCGATATCGCACGTGACCATCACTGGGTGACGTATGCTGAAGTGGAGATCGATAAACTGCACGCGCTGCGCTACGCCGATTCGGTATCCATGACCTTAAGCTGGCAGCGTTAATCGCCATATCGGGAGGCTGCATGAACATAGTGATCACCGG
>NZ_JAWRVL010000425.1:0-240 GCF_036663595.1 Halalkalibacter lacteus | reverse complement strand
TGTCATCCTCAATTGTATTAGACTCGTTATATTCTTCAATCATTCCTTTCATATACTCTACATCCCAAACTCACATATCATCCATTTTACCAGTAATAAGCTTCCGTAAATCCCTAATTGGTAAGTCATATTCAACGCCATCTAAGTCAATAATCAACATCCCATCAGGTCCCATTTGTCCGATTGACCAACCATAATCTTGTTGAAATAACCCACAAGCGGTATTTCCTCTGGCAACTA
>NZ_JAWRVL010000424.1:0-240 GCF_036663595.1 Halalkalibacter lacteus | reverse complement strand
AGGGTGTGGACGTTAACTACGTGAAGCAACGTGACTGGGACAACATGATGCGTTTCACCGATTATTCCACGCCAACAGGTTTCGTGACGGCTTACTGGAACCCGCCGACGCTCAATGGCGTACTGATGAAACTTAGCGTTGGGCAATATCTGGCAAAAGATAAAGGCGCAACGATCGACGTCGCCAAACGCTTTGACAGCGGCGTGGCGGTAGGGGTATGGGCGGCAATCAGTAACGTAT
>NZ_JAWRVL010000423.1:0-240 GCF_036663595.1 Halalkalibacter lacteus | reverse complement strand
CACGACCTCGAAGTCATCCACCGCGATCTGAAGCCCGAGAACATCTACATCGCGCGCCGCGAAGACGGCACCGATCTGGTGAAGCTTCTCGACTTCGGCATTGCACGATCGGCGCAAGATTCACGACTCACAGGCGTCGGCGAAGTGTTCGGAACGCCGCAGTACATGGCGCCCGAGCGAATCACTTCGATCGATGCGGGGGGCTCGCAAGACCTCTACGCGCTTGGCGTGATCTTCTTC
>NZ_JAWRVL010000422.1:0-240 GCF_036663595.1 Halalkalibacter lacteus | reverse complement strand
AAATTCTGGAAGCAGCAATAAGGCTCTTGAGTTGATTTGATGCTATTGCATTGATAATTCAGGAAAATTCTCTTTGTCTGTTTGTGTAAAATTTAGACTATCGTATGTTGATTATTGCGATGTTTCATCTTATCTTTTACACGTTTGCACCATATAATCGACTTACTGTGTAACTGGAAAGTCATAACAGACTAAAAGAGGAAATGATGAATATTGAAAACTTAAAAACAAAAGCAGAAG
>NZ_JAWRVL010000421.1:0-240 GCF_036663595.1 Halalkalibacter lacteus | reverse complement strand
CTCAAAGATGTGTTTGATGACCTTTAACACCTCCGGATGGGCCGGCTGCCCGAGATAGCCGAGTGCGGCCGACAAATCGCCCGGTCCGACAAAAATACCGTCCACGCCGTCAACGGCGGCGATGGCGTCAATGTTGTCAACGGCCTGTTGGGTTTCTATTTGCACTAATACTGAAATGTTGTCGTTGATGATGGCGTTATAATTCGGCACCGTGCCGTACATGTTGCTGCGATGGGAAAC
>NZ_JAWRVL010000420.1:0-240 GCF_036663595.1 Halalkalibacter lacteus | reverse complement strand
GATTGCACAGCGAAGCAGCGCAGCGCAGCGTAGCGAAGCAGCGCAGCGCAGCGGCGACGGCCCCTTTGACCTGGATGACGAAACCGCCGGCCGCATCAACCACGCGCGCGGCGGAGGCCAGTCCCTGGATGGCGGCATGCAGGAACGCATGAGCGCCGCCACCGGGCATGATTTCAGCGATGTGCGCGTCCACACCGGACCGGAGGCGAATGAGCTCAATCACGATTTGGGCGCCAAAGC
>NZ_JAWRVL010000419.1:0-241 GCF_036663595.1 Halalkalibacter lacteus | reverse complement strand
AACAGCATGTTGCTCATACCAAGAGGGAGCTAGCAAAAATCAGATTGATTTATAACAGTTTGTATAAGTTCACAGAGCCAGTAATGAACAAGCGTCAGGAGAATAGCGAAGTAAACGCCTATAATTTTAGTAGATACTCAGCTGTAAAGTATTACTTCGAAAAAAGATTAGAAAACTTCAATAAAGGAGACGCCTCCAAAGCTGCTGCGAAATTTCACTGGGAAAATGCTTCGAAATTTTA
>NZ_JAWRVL010000418.1:0-241 GCF_036663595.1 Halalkalibacter lacteus | reverse complement strand
GAGCGCGTTCATGCGCGTCGGCGAATCCTGTCGTAACCGCGCGAAGACTGCACGCGCGGGATCACATCATCTTGAGGAGTGTGTCGGCCATCACTGACGGCGTGTCAGCAATCGCCACGCCAGCGTCCTTCAGCGCCTCAATCTTGGCTTTGGCTGTGCCTTTGCCGCCGCTGATGATTGCGCCGGCATGGCCCATGCGACGCCCAGGAGGCGCAGTCGCACCCGCGATGAATGCAGCCAC
>NZ_JAWRVL010000417.1:0-241 GCF_036663595.1 Halalkalibacter lacteus | reverse complement strand
ATTCTTATTCTTTGGTTGATTTCTGTGATGATCTGCTTTTCATGCCGTTCCATTCCGCTCTCTGTTCCCAAAGAGATTATGGGAGCCGGTATGATGACAGCAGAGCAGCTGACACACTTCTTTTTAACCCAAGCGCCGGATGCTGATCCGGTACAAGTCGAACGGCTCGCACGGTACTACATGCAAGAAGCTACTGCGGAAGGCATCAACTCCGATGTAGCCTTTGTTCAAATGTGCTTGG
>NZ_JAWRVL010000416.1:0-241 GCF_036663595.1 Halalkalibacter lacteus | reverse complement strand
GAAATATGCCGATGTGTTCAGCGGCTCTGAGATGTGGCAAGCGATCGATGTTAAAGAAGGCGATCTCTTCGAGTGGAGTGAAGAATCGACCTACATCCACCACCCGCCATATTTCCAGAAACTGACATTAGAAACCCAGCCGATCGGCGAAATTAAGGGTGCGCGCGTTCTGGGCGTGTTCGGTGACTCGATCACCACCGATCACATTTCTCCCGCCGGGAACATTGCCACCGACTCGCCA
>NZ_JAWRVL010000415.1:0-241 GCF_036663595.1 Halalkalibacter lacteus | reverse complement strand
ACAGAAGCAGAAGATATTAAGAAGAGGTGGCAAGAATACATAGAAGAACTGTACAAAAAAGATCTTCATGACCAAGATAATCATGATGGTGTGATCATTCACCTAGAGCCAGATATCCTGGAATGTGAAGTCAAGTGGGCTTTAGAGAGCATCACTACGAACAAAGCTAGTGGAGGTGATGGAATTCCAGTTGAGCGATTTCAAATCCTAAAAGACGATGCTGTGAAAGTGTTGCAATCAA
>NZ_JAWRVL010000414.1:0-241 GCF_036663595.1 Halalkalibacter lacteus | reverse complement strand
AACGATTTGGGCGCCTGAACCGTCATTCGGAGACACTCATCACACAGTATGTTGTTCTCGTTACTACAAACAAGACACCTATGTGGCGCAATTATTGATACAATTTTCTCGATTACTGATGTCATTTTTACGGCCATGAAGTATAATATTGCCATAGTTTGACTGGTTCCGCTATAATTAACCTACAAGAACGTCAATTGATTGGGAAGGAAAAGTGGAGGCGTCCATGGCACGAGGACAG
>NZ_JAWRVL010000413.1:0-242 GCF_036663595.1 Halalkalibacter lacteus | reverse complement strand
AGGCTGCCCTCACCGCCGTCCCCGGCGTTGCGGGCGCGCGCGCCAATCTCTCGGCCAAACGCGTCACCGCCGTGCACGGGCCTGCCGCCGTCAACGCCGCCGACCGCGTCGATGCGCTGGCTCGCGCCGGCTTCACCGCCGCCGAGCTCGCTGAGGACACCGCCGGCAAGGCCCGCGCCGCCGACCGCGATTTCCTCAAGCGCATCGGTGTTGCCGGCTTCGCCGCCGCCAACATCATGCTG
>NZ_JAWRVL010000412.1:0-242 GCF_036663595.1 Halalkalibacter lacteus | reverse complement strand
CGGTTGTTGAACTGTGGTTGAACAGTAGTTGAACGATTGTTGATTGGTTGATTGGTTGAACAGCGCTTAAACGAATCATTTCTCTATGATTTTCCTCTAAGGGATGAAAAAAAATTCCGCTGTTTATGCAGCGGAACCTGGGTTATATATGGGGTTAGTAAGTCAATCATTACTTTCTTCTCGAAAAAGAACCTGCTGCTGGTGAGGAGCCGGAAATAACTACAGCTAACACGGATTTCAGA
>NZ_JAWRVL010000411.1:0-242 GCF_036663595.1 Halalkalibacter lacteus | reverse complement strand
CGCCTGTTGACCTCGAGTGGGATGGAGGCCGGCTGCGATTTGCCTGGATGACGCAGCACAACCCGGAGTTCGGCGATCCGGTTGCCGATCGTGCAAGCGTCGCCGCGCTGCTCGGGGTGGACACCGCCGACCTGCATCCGCAGCTGCCGGTGCAGAAGGTCTCGTGCGGCGTGCCCTACTTGCTGATTCCCATGCGCGATCGCGCATCTGTCGATCGCGCGTCGGTGAACGCGGCGGAGTTC
>NZ_JAWRVL010000410.1:0-243 GCF_036663595.1 Halalkalibacter lacteus | reverse complement strand
CCCGGTCTTAAGTCGGGAAACAGCAAACACAATCGAGGATCTATGGCAGAGAAAAAACAGGAGCTACAGCGTGGGCTGGAAGCTCGTCATATTGAACTGATAGCGCTGGGCGGCACTATCGGCGTGGTCCTGTTTATGGGCTCCGCAAGCACGCTCAAGTGGTCAGGCCCTTCCGTATTACTGGCGTACTTTATTGCCGGGCTGTTTGTTTTCTTCATCATGCGTTCCATGGGCGAAATGCTC
>NZ_JAWRVL010000409.1:0-243 GCF_036663595.1 Halalkalibacter lacteus | reverse complement strand
CTATAAAACAAGAGCATGGGTTGTTCATAATAATCTTTTCTTTCGCGAGCATGACCGCCTATCTCCTTACCTGTTGGCTAACAATGAACGTTATCTCCGCGATCTTCCTTACATGCGGGAGGCCCGCATCCTGGTTTGGCCCGTTAGAGTAAACGATTCTGTTGATGTGATTGTAATTACCAAAGACGTTCTTTCTATTGGCGGTAGTATAGCTATGCGCAATTCAAAAAGCGCAACGGTAGA
>NZ_JAWRVL010000408.1:0-243 GCF_036663595.1 Halalkalibacter lacteus | reverse complement strand
GCTCGATCTCGCGGCGCGCGTGCACTACGGCTACTACCACGGCGAACCGCGCACGATCGATGCGGCCCTGGCCGCTCTCGACCGGCTCGGCGAGTCGCCCGAGGTGTTCTATTACCGCGACTTCGCCGCGCTGCGTCGGGCGCAGCTCGGCGCCACCGATCGAGCGAGCGCCGCTCGCTTGAGCGACTGCGCGCGGCGCGACGTTGCGGCCGACGTCGCCAAGACGTTCGCCGCGGAGGCGTG
>NZ_JAWRVL010000407.1:0-243 GCF_036663595.1 Halalkalibacter lacteus | reverse complement strand
GGCTATGCGAACCCCAATCCCAAGGCCGGCGAGTTGATGGACCAGCAAGTGCGCACCGACGAAGCGGTTTACCCACCGCAAGCGGTCGTTGACAAGCTGTACGTCAACTCCGAGCTGCCGCCCAAGATCCAGCGCGTCATGACCCGCAGCTGGACCAGGGTCAAGTCAGGCAAATAGCGCAAGCGCTTTAACTATTCCAAGGCTCGTCCGCGCAGGGCGAGCTGCAAATTTTGTGGGAGTTTC
>NZ_JAWRVL010000406.1:0-243 GCF_036663595.1 Halalkalibacter lacteus | reverse complement strand
ATCAAGATTTTTATAAATTATTGAAACATAATTATATTAAAGATTAAAAAGAAATAATAATTTGATTATTCAGAATTATATTTCTGTCATCTATGTTCCTACCTATCCTATTATTTTTTATCTTGATTTTGATTACATATCATGATATTATTTGTTACCAATTTTTTTAATTTCTGTCTTATTTAAAAACAATATATTATTCATAAATCTTTTGAAAAACATAAATATATAACATGTAAATTA
>NZ_JAWRVL010000405.1:0-243 GCF_036663595.1 Halalkalibacter lacteus | reverse complement strand
AGGCGAAGGCGATCGGGTACGTGTTTCATTTCGTCATCGGCCTGGCTTTCGCCCTCCTGTACGTCCAATTGTTCGAGATCGTCGGGCGGAGCTCGTGGTGGGCCGGGGCGCTCCTCGGGGCGCTTCAGGCCGTGTTCACCGCCACCGTCCTCGTGAACGAGCTGCTGCCCGTGGTCCACCCGCGGATGGCCACGACCGATACGGCCGCGAACGAATTCGCGCTCGTCGAACCGCCGGGCTTCC
>NZ_JAWRVL010000404.1:0-243 GCF_036663595.1 Halalkalibacter lacteus | reverse complement strand
CAGAGAGATCTTGCCAGCGAAGGTATCGCGGCGGGAGATCACTTTGGCGTCGGTTACACCACGGCGAATATCCGGGAACGCAGGCAGCAGAACGCGCGTATCTACCCCATCGGCAATTTGTGCCGCGGGCAGCGCGCCAATCACGTCCGCCAGACCACCGGTCTTCAGCAACGGAAACATCTCAGAACATACATGTAAAACCTGCATTATCGCTCCTGTCAAAACCGTTCGGCTCGCGTTGCC
>NZ_JAWRVL010000403.1:0-243 GCF_036663595.1 Halalkalibacter lacteus | reverse complement strand
GAGCGAACCACCGCCAATCATCGACAAACCGATGCTGTTGGCCGCGCTGGCCACGAAGGTGATACCCACATCAGAGCCGCGATCCTTCAGCGCTTTGGCGATGTTGGCCGCCGCTTCGATGATGGCTTCGCTGCCGGCGTTGCTACCGGTGACGATCAGCGGTTTACGTGCGTCGGTCAGCGCCTGCACGATGATATCGACTTTCTTGTTCAGGCCGTCAGCCAAATCGTTGACCGCCGGTGC
>NZ_JAWRVL010000402.1:0-244 GCF_036663595.1 Halalkalibacter lacteus | reverse complement strand
TGCAGCCGACCTCGGTTTGCTCACCGTAGGCATTGGCTATGTAATAGCTCTCGGCGAGCCGGACGAAGGCCAAAATGATCTCGTTCACGGATGTAGCATCGGTGATCTCGGTCACTGGTTGCTCGGCAGGTTCTTCCTTCCGGTTGAGCCAGCGGTCAACGAGGCGCTGGTACTTTTGCTTGCTGCTGACAGTTCCGTGCTGTCCGAGGTAGTGGTCCCGGCCGACGATCGTCACCACGGCTTG
>NZ_JAWRVL010000401.1:0-244 GCF_036663595.1 Halalkalibacter lacteus | reverse complement strand
AATATCCCGCGGCGCGCGGTGAATCGGTGATGCGGGATTCGGCTTCGAGCACGCGCACCGGAATGCCGGCGCGCGCGAGGCACAGTCCAGTGATGAATCCGACCGGCCCGGCGCCGACCACCACGACTCCTGCGAACTTCTGCATCGACTCCCCCCGCGTGCTTCGAGTCGGCGTCGAGAGTGAGACCAGCCCACGGTGCTTGTCCAGCGCGGACGAAGTTCGAGTCCGGTGCTTGACGGGTCG
>NZ_JAWRVL010000400.1:0-244 GCF_036663595.1 Halalkalibacter lacteus | reverse complement strand
CGGGCACGCGGACATCCTGCGGGAACAGATCCTCAGCGCCTGAGGCGCCGCCGAGGCTGCTCGCTCCTACGCCCGGAGCGTGGGCCTCCAGCGCTCGCCCACCCCGCTGGTGAGCAGACCGAGCGCGAAGACCAGCCCCACGAGCAGGAAAGTGATGCCGACGGTGTCCGGCAGCCCGCTCTCCAGACCGCTGTAGCCCACGTCGATGCCGATCGTCACAGAGAGCAGTCCGGCAAGGACAGCC
>NZ_JAWRVL010000399.1:0-244 GCF_036663595.1 Halalkalibacter lacteus | reverse complement strand
TGCCAACGAGGCTCCCGACGGCATCGACCTGGCGCACCTCGTGGGCCGCTTGCCGCGCGGACGGGACACCGGGGCGAACGCCCAGGGTTGTCTCGAGTGGCGGGCGGGGGAGACCAACGCGAGCACCTTCAGCCGCAACTTCGAGACCATGGTCGGCAGCGTCGGCGAGCAGGGCTGCGGCTGGGAGGCATCGCTCGAGTCCTGGTACCGGTTTCTGGTTGACCCTTTTCCCTATCGCGAGCTG
>NZ_JAWRVL010000398.1:0-244 GCF_036663595.1 Halalkalibacter lacteus | reverse complement strand
CAGCCCGCTGGTCGCGGCCCTCCTCGCCCTCACAGCGGTCGGCTGCGTGGCGGATCAGGAGCCCATCACCCCAACTGCCACAGCGGCCAACCCGGCAGAACGAAGTCCTTCGCCCACCCCTACACCCACGTTCACGCGGTCCACCTCGACCGACGCCACGGTGGACGGACCCCAGCATCCACCCCCGTACACATCGTGTTACCCGGCTGAGATCCTGCGGCACCTCAGTGACCTGACCGGCGAA
>NZ_JAWRVL010000397.1:0-244 GCF_036663595.1 Halalkalibacter lacteus | reverse complement strand
CTAAGAGAAGCAATAAAGAACAAACTGGCAAAGTTAAGATCAGAAAGTAGCTTTAGATGGCCCCCCCAATAAACTTACTGTTGCAGAGGTAGAAGAGCCTGCTGTCGTCGATCTTTTAGTTGAAGGTAAAAAATTCTAAGCTTCAGTTTTGGATTGTTTCTCAAACTCTTTAAAAGACATTAACGCAAAGGATCTCTCACTTAGCAGCCAATATCGAATGACAAAAGTAACAAACAACAATTTC
>NZ_JAWRVL010000396.1:0-244 GCF_036663595.1 Halalkalibacter lacteus | reverse complement strand
GACCGCCTGCTGCGAGCGGTACGCCTGGCGGACGTTGATCGCCACGCTGAGGAGCACCATCACCGCAACGACGACGGCATTGGCGACTTCGCCCAGGACGGCGGAGACGAAGCTGGCGACCAGGAGGATGAGGATCAGCGGGTTGGTAAAGAGTTGGACGAAGTCGTGGAGGACACTCCGATGACGGCGCGCCGCGATCTCGTTCGGCCCGTCGCGCCGCAGTCGCGCCGCGGCCTCCGCCGCC
>NZ_JAWRVL010000395.1:0-244 GCF_036663595.1 Halalkalibacter lacteus | reverse complement strand
ACTTTTTCAAAAGTTAGGAAAAAGGAATGAAAATATGAAAACTAAAGAAGCTTTTTTAAAATAAACTCTATCTTTCAGCAAATGCAGAATATGCGAGACAAAGAACGGAGAACTTGTCACACCCGATGGTATATACATAAAGCTTCCAATACTTATCTTTTTCCTAGCCAACATACGAGAACGAAGCCAGCTTCCGGCAAAAGCTAAGTAATATGAAACTGCATACTTTGTTCAGAAGCATAAT
>NZ_JAWRVL010000394.1:0-244 GCF_036663595.1 Halalkalibacter lacteus | reverse complement strand
ACGTTCACAGCGATGGATGAAAACTTTTACAACCCTCATCAACCAAAACTCACTGTCGAAACGATATCGAAACTCAAGTCATTGGTGACGATCTCCACCTCATACAACCGTGATATGACTGATTTTTGGAAAACTAAGTTGGAAGAGCATGTCTCTACGCAGTCATCATTAGGAACTTTAAAGTCCTTTCCAGCGATATTCGACCTCGTCACTGCTGCAATGGAAAAACCAATGCATTCTCTCC
>NZ_JAWRVL010000393.1:0-244 GCF_036663595.1 Halalkalibacter lacteus | reverse complement strand
CGGGCGGTGAACTCGCGCGGCGCCTGCGTCTGGTACTGGGTCACGGCGTTGGCTTCCGTGGCCTCGACCTGGGCGGAGGCGGGTGCGGCTGCGAGGGGCGCCAGCAGAGCGGCGGCGAGGATGATCTTCTTCATGGTGGGTCTCCTGTTGGGGGTGGCGGTCCGTTGCGGCGCCGCCGGTCGTGTCGGGCGATCAGCGGCGTGGCCGCAGATCCGGTGTGAAGCGCTGGCGTCAGAAATTGCCC
>NZ_JAWRVL010000392.1:0-244 GCF_036663595.1 Halalkalibacter lacteus | reverse complement strand
GCTTCATGGCAGTCAAGGCAACGGTACATGGCCTTACAGGCCGTTGAACCAAACTGGCTGACCAGTTCAGTATGAAATGAATTGCATCGTGGACATTGAACAGCTTCCTGGCGGAACATATCGGTTGAACAGAATTGCTGAATGGGGTTGGGCGGTGCTATGCCAAAAGCTTTAAGTTTTTCTTTCCCTTCCTCACTCATCCATTCTGTGGTCCATGCTGGAGAAAGCTGCTGGCGTATACTGA
>NZ_JAWRVL010000391.1:0-244 GCF_036663595.1 Halalkalibacter lacteus | reverse complement strand
ATTTGTATCACAACCACCAAAACTCAACCAGTCCCGGATCAATTTGAGTTATACAATATAACGAAAGACCCATTTGAAGAAATAAACCTTGCACACCCTACACATGAAACACCTGAATCAAAAGTGATTCAAAAACTTTTAACAGGAATCCTTCAAGAACAGCGTAGACAGAAAAGACTTACTCCTTCTAGTGGTACGAATTCAGGAAAACCTTGAGGTTAATAACATAAGGTTATTCCTGATG
>NZ_JAWRVL010000390.1:0-245 GCF_036663595.1 Halalkalibacter lacteus | reverse complement strand
ATGGTGACTTTCTCTGTTTCCAGATCGGCGGTCGCTTCATAGGTCAGCAAACTACCCACTTCTGAGGCCAGCTCACGGAAGCGTTTGGTGCTGAAATCATTTTCACGCATCAGGCCAAGCTTGTGTTTCACCAGCGGGTGTTTCACCTCAACGATCTTCATCATTTTTCTCCTATTAAGGTGGTTTACGGCCAAAAAAATCGCCGGATTATACCTCCTTTTGCCGACTGCGCCACCCACAATAGC
>NZ_JAWRVL010000389.1:0-245 GCF_036663595.1 Halalkalibacter lacteus | reverse complement strand
CCCTTCTGAATAATATTTACCTCATCGCCAACGCGGGGACCATGCTCACTTTCCCACATCACCTGAGTCCAGGGATTCAGTGCCAGCCCCTGAGGATTGCGTAAAACATAGGCCCAGATATAGGGGCGCGCGCCGGGTTTATTGACGAAGGGATTATCGTTTGGCACGCTGCCGTCCGCGTTCAAACGCAGCAGCTTGCCCTGAAGTTTATCGAGGTCCTGTGCGGCACTGCTGACAAAGTTGTC
>NZ_JAWRVL010000388.1:0-245 GCF_036663595.1 Halalkalibacter lacteus | reverse complement strand
CGGGACGCCGCACTACATCGCGCCCGAGCGGCTCGACGAGCGGCCCTACGACGGCCGCTCGGACGTCTACAGCCTGGGCGTGGTCCTCTACCAGAAGCTGTCCGGGACCCTGCCCTTCGACGGGGCGAACATCGCGCACCTGTTCTACAAGGTGCTGAACTCGGCGCCGCCCCCGCTGCGGGAGGCGAACCCCGACGTGCCCGAGGCGCTCGAGGCGCTGATCCTGCGCACGTTGGCCAAGGCGG
>NZ_JAWRVL010000387.1:0-245 GCF_036663595.1 Halalkalibacter lacteus | reverse complement strand
ATTGAAAGAGTAAGCTCTCAAGAAATATATTAGTCTAATGCTCCCACTTCTTTAAAGTAACGATCAGCTCCTGGATGAAATGGAATAGGCATACAAACGTCAACGGTTTCTAACGTTATATCTTTTGCAGCATTGTGAGATACTTGAATTTGCTCAAGACTTTCAAACAATGCCTTAGTAATTTCATATCCAGCGTCTTCAGAGACTTCATTTGAAAGTAGAAATAAATTAGTAATAGCGGCTGT
>NZ_JAWRVL010000386.1:0-245 GCF_036663595.1 Halalkalibacter lacteus | reverse complement strand
AGAAGCCGTTCCATTGGAGTGATCGTTTGCGAAATTGCAAACAGTTTCTTTTCCCAGGTAATCAACGGTATCGAATCCATCGCATACGATAACGGATATAATGTGATCATCGCCCAGAGCAGGGAATCTTTTGACCGGGAAATGATCAACCTGCAATACCTGGCTTCACGTTCAATAGACGGGCTGATAATATCCGTATCCACTGAAACAAAGGATTTTAGTTTTTTGAAAGAATTGCACGAACG
>NZ_JAWRVL010000385.1:0-245 GCF_036663595.1 Halalkalibacter lacteus | reverse complement strand
GCAGGCGGTCACCGACTTCGGCTGGGATGCCGACGTGACGACGAGCGCGCTGACCGGAACCTCGGCCGCGGGCGAGACGCAGCACACCGGGCCGTGCTCGGTGCTCGCGTTCCCGTGGGACTTCGCGAAGCCGGGCGGCCAGGGGCACTGACGGTGCGCGCATCGCTGCGCGTGGCGATCGAGGGTCGTCGGATCACGTGATGCGGGTCGCCGTCGTCGGTGGCGGAATCTTCGGCGTCACCACC
>NZ_JAWRVL010000384.1:0-245 GCF_036663595.1 Halalkalibacter lacteus | reverse complement strand
ATCAGGTTCCCAGCGGCTTGTTTGCTTTAGCACAGCCCTACTCAACAGGGAATGCGGGTGATTTGGCTATTAAAACTAATAGTTTACTAGTCAAAGATGGGGCATGGGTAAGTGCTAATACATTTGGTGCGGGTAAGGGTGGAAATTTAACCGTTGATGCCCAAGATGTACAAATTATTGGTATAAGTGCTAATGGTAATCCCAGTAGTTTGTTTGCTTCCGCATATCCAGACTCAACAGGGGAT
>NZ_JAWRVL010000383.1:0-245 GCF_036663595.1 Halalkalibacter lacteus | reverse complement strand
ATCCAGCCGATCGCCATCGACGACGTCATGCACTACCTCGTCGAGGCGGCCGACCTCCCGGGCGACGTCAACCGCACCTTCGACATCGGCGGGCCGCAGGTCATGACCTACGAGGACATGCTCCACGGCTTCGTCCGGGTGACCGGGCGCCGCAAGCGGCTCATCGTGACGGTCCCCGTGCTGACGCCGCGCCTCGCCAGCCACTGGGTCGGGCTCGTCACGCCGCTGGATGCCGGAATCGCCAA
>NZ_JAWRVL010000382.1:0-245 GCF_036663595.1 Halalkalibacter lacteus | reverse complement strand
CCAATCCCACGCCGGTCACCTGCGCAACGGCCTTAGAAACTTGAATGCGTCGCGTCTTGAGGTTCACGTCACCGACCCGCAGTGCAGCTAGCTCCCCGAACCTGACCGCCGTGTACGACAGGGTTTCAAGGATCGGACCCGCGTCCCCGGCTGCGGACACCAACGCATCCACTTCTGCGTGCGTTAGGGCACTGTCTTCGCGTTTCACGGACCGGGGCAGCTCCACCCCATCGGCGGGATTAACC
>NZ_JAWRVL010000381.1:0-245 GCF_036663595.1 Halalkalibacter lacteus | reverse complement strand
TCCGTCCCCTGAGCGCCGAGCGCAGCTCCTCGTAGGCGGCGGGATCGAGCGCGCGCGCCGATCGAGATGCGGCGGCGAGGACGATCCACAGCACCGCGGCGGCGCCACCGAGGAGGCCCCCGACGATCGTCATCCAGGTGCGACGCGGGAAATCGCGATACACCGGTGGCTTCGGAGCCTCGATCAGCGTGAAGACGGGCGTGTCGCGCACCTCGTCCACCTTGGCCTCTTCCAGCTCTCGCGCA
>NZ_JAWRVL010000380.1:0-245 GCF_036663595.1 Halalkalibacter lacteus | reverse complement strand
GTCGACGTGTCGCTGCTGTGGCGTCACCTGGATCGCGTCAATTTCGAAGACGCAGCGATCGACCCGGCGTTCAGCGGTACGCTTACCGATCCGGCTGGCACGTACGATTTCAACACCATCGAACCGTACGACTATTTCGATCTGACGATGCGCTTCAATGCGACCGAGAACTTCACCTTCACGGTTGCGGTGCAGAACCTGTTCGACAAGGAGCCGCCGCTGGTTGGTAACACCATCGGTTCCAC
>NZ_JAWRVL010000379.1:0-245 GCF_036663595.1 Halalkalibacter lacteus | reverse complement strand
GAGCGAACCGTCCGTCATGCGCTCGGCATCGGGCACGCCGTCCTCACGAGCGAAGCGGAGGACGATCGGTGGCTCGTTCCCGAGGAGGGCCCGCCCGAGCTCCGCACCGTCTTCGGCCGGATCGCGGCGCCCGCGCTCAGCCGTCGACGTGAAGAGCCGCCACACGACGAACGAACGGATCCGGTCTTCCGGGCGGCCCGTCCGTTCGGGATGCCGCTCGATGAAGCGCGCGAGCGCCTCCCACC
>NZ_JAWRVL010000378.1:0-246 GCF_036663595.1 Halalkalibacter lacteus | reverse complement strand
CGCCACCGCCGCTATCCTCAAGCGGTGGGGAGTAAAGCGGATCAATTTCGTGGGCCTGATCGCTGCGCCCGAGGGGATCAAAGCTATGCAAACCCAGCATACAGACATCTATATCCACATTGCCGCGATCGACGATCACCTCAACGAGCGCGCCTATATCGTGCACGGATTGTGCGATGCGGGAGACCGTCAGTTTGGGACAGGGTAAAACGATGACCATCGATATCAACGAGCTCAACAATTTCA
>NZ_JAWRVL010000377.1:0-246 GCF_036663595.1 Halalkalibacter lacteus | reverse complement strand
AGGCGTTTCAGATAATGAGATGCAGGCCGCCAAGGATATGTTTCTTACTTTCAGTCAAGATAACATTATCGATACAACAAAATATGGGCATATTATTGATCGTTCGACAGGTTCTGGGAGGATTTTTATTAATGGTGTGCTCGTAGCGGAGGAAGAAAATTTTCTGTTTTCATTTAATATTACCCAGATGAACGCACAGTTAAAGAAAGCAATTAATCGAGAAAGAACCCATGTCGGCAGAAGTGC
>NZ_JAWRVL010000376.1:0-246 GCF_036663595.1 Halalkalibacter lacteus | reverse complement strand
GGGGCGACTGATGGGAATTGAACCCACGAATGCCGGAATCACAATCCGGTGCGTTAACCACTTCGCCACAATCGCCACATTGATTTAATTATTGGCAGGGGCAGTAGGAATTGAACCCACACTGGAGGTTTTGGAGACCTCTGTTCTACCTTTAAACTATGCCCCTAAGATGGTGGAGGGGGACGGATTCGAACCGCCGAACCCGGAGGGAGCGGATTTACAGTCCGCCGCGTTTAGCCACTTCGC
>NZ_JAWRVL010000375.1:0-247 GCF_036663595.1 Halalkalibacter lacteus | reverse complement strand
CTTCACTCCGGAGGAAGAGCAGGCGCTTGTCGACAAGCTCGACACGCTCTCGGTGGCTTCGCTCCAGAACTACATCGCATCAGCTCGATCCGCACTGGGAAGCAAGGCCCTGGCGGCGACCTGGCGACCGCGCATCGAGTTCGGGGCCGGTCATGCGGAGCAGGCCTTGGTCAAGGCGCAGGCCGCCACCGCGCGCGATGCACTGGCACTTTCGCTCGCGGCCCCGGTGGCCGCGCCGAAGTCGAAG
>NZ_JAWRVL010000374.1:0-247 GCF_036663595.1 Halalkalibacter lacteus | reverse complement strand
ACCCCACCCCTCTCCCACAGGGAGAGGGAGAAATGCACCTCAACCCACCGAGCCCCAGACAAGGTTGCCCTTATGGAACGTCGCGGTGCGCGGTGAAATGCGCGCCACGGCCTCGGCGGAGCAGGAGGCATCCACCAGCACAAAGCTGGCGTCGTCCTGCGCTTTCGGCCACACGCGCTCGCCTTTATCATTCAGCGGCAGCACGTCGCCGGTGGCAATGCCGAGCGCGCGGGAGAGCGTCTGCTCG
>NZ_JAWRVL010000373.1:0-247 GCF_036663595.1 Halalkalibacter lacteus | reverse complement strand
CTCGGCCATCGACAGGCCGTAGAGTGCCCAGCCATTGTTGGGATATTTAGCGAGCGCGGCGGTGAAGGCCTGCCGAGCTTCGTCATATTTTCCGGCTCGGTAGAGTGCGGCACCTAGCGACTGGCTGACCGGATAATACCACCAGGGCGGCTCCATGTAGGGGATGCGATTGTCGATCGCGAGCGCCGCCCGGAAATGCTCGATTGCCTGGTTGTGGCGGCCGCGGAACGAAGCCTGCTTGCCCAGC
>NZ_JAWRVL010000372.1:0-247 GCF_036663595.1 Halalkalibacter lacteus | reverse complement strand
CCCGGGCGAGTGCTTCTCCGTGGGCGCGCTGCTCGAGCACCGGCCCGTCGCGTCGCCCTACATCGCCGGCAGCGACGTGTTCTGCTACCAGCTGCCGGCCGCGGATTTCGAGCCTCTGCTCGAGCGCAGCCCGCGCTTCAGGGCATTCGCGACCCGCTACCTCGGCAGTCTCCTGCGCGAGTCGCGGCGGCTCCTTTCCATGCACCACGCCAGCCTGGCCACCGAGCAGCAGGCGATGGGCCGCACC
>NZ_JAWRVL010000371.1:0-247 GCF_036663595.1 Halalkalibacter lacteus | reverse complement strand
GGCCGAAGGTGCCGAAGTAGATGTCCGGCGACCCCGGCTTGAGCGGCGGCAAGTCCTTGAATTCTCCGGTCCAGGTCCAGGGTTGGGTGCTGGCGTCGTACCACGGCACCTTGCCCCAGATGTCCCAGCCTGGGCCCGGGTCGGGGTTCCAGACGAACCAGCGGCGCCAGGGGCTGCTGCGGTCGGCCACGGCCTGCTGGAAGGGCGGGAACTGCCAGGAGGCATGGTTGATGACGTAGTCCATCAC
>NZ_JAWRVL010000370.1:0-247 GCF_036663595.1 Halalkalibacter lacteus | reverse complement strand
CTGTGCCAGCGATGCGGTACGAACCTGTCCTAACTGAACGGTTTGATCAACAGAGCCTGCATCAACTGCGCAAGCGGCGTTAACAACTTCCCCTTTAAAGTGAACGGTCCCACCATTAACCGTCGTGGCAGCGGCCAGAGCCGCTGTAGAACTGAGGGACAGAGCCGACAGAACAACGATTGCCAGAGTTTTAATTTTCATGCTGCTTTCCTTTCAAAAAACTATTTCTAAATCGACATGGGCAGTC
>NZ_JAWRVL010000369.1:0-248 GCF_036663595.1 Halalkalibacter lacteus | reverse complement strand
GAACCAACACCGTAAAATTTAAAGACGTAAGTATTATTAAGAAGAAATTTGATGAAAAACATAAAGATCCTGTTAATTCTATATATTTCAATGCTGAGGTTATAGTTAATTATTATTAAAAAATAACACCATAACAAGATTATCTTAACAATCAACTATAAAAGATAGTTACAATGAAAGACGTTCTGAATAACAAAATTATCTTAATAATCCAACACTCCATTGAAACATTAAAAAAACAGGCCCAC
>NZ_JAWRVL010000368.1:0-248 GCF_036663595.1 Halalkalibacter lacteus | reverse complement strand
CGGGCAACCTGAATTGGAAAAACACATTTGACACCGCCGGAAAAGAGGTGACCACTGATTTCGATTATGTGCGCTATAGCACTGTTTCGGATATGACATTAGCTACCGATTGTTATAACAGCGCTAACGATTATAACGGAAATATGTTATTACGTGGGCACCTGCCTTCCGACATTAATATTTATACATTCAAATCAGATTATGTCCATCCATTTAAAGGTGGCAAAATTGAGGCAGGGATAAAAAAC
>NZ_JAWRVL010000367.1:0-248 GCF_036663595.1 Halalkalibacter lacteus | reverse complement strand
CGCAACGCCGTGGCCGGTGGTTTGCGGCCTCTTTTCCACATCCGCTGCGTTTGCCTAGGGTGTTCTCTCCACCCGCAAAGGACGACGCCATGCCTGGCACCAAGACCGCCCGCAAAAAAACCACTCCCACGCCCAGCCGTGGCACGCGACCGACTACCGCGCAGAAGCGGCCTACGGTTGCAACCGGTCCGCTCCAGGTCAGCGCGCAGGGCGCGATCTACAAGGGCGACGACCGCCTGATGGTCGCC
>NZ_JAWRVL010000366.1:0-248 GCF_036663595.1 Halalkalibacter lacteus | reverse complement strand
GACTTGAACCGGCACGATAGTCACCTACCGCAGGATTTTAAGTCCTGTGTGTCTGCCAATTCCACCACCCCGGCACGACAGAAAATATATGAAGGCGGCACCCAGATTCGAACCGGGGATAAGGGTTTTGCAGACCCGTGCCTTACCACTTGGCTATGCCGCCATACAAACAAATGGAGCGGAAGACGAGATTCGAACTCGCGACCCCCACCTTGGCAAGGTGGTGTTCTACCACTGAACTACTTCCG
>NZ_JAWRVL010000365.1:0-249 GCF_036663595.1 Halalkalibacter lacteus | reverse complement strand
AGGCCGCAAACGCCTGCCGGGTTTACTGCCGGAAGGTACGCCCGTGGGCCACAAAACCGGCTCGGGCAGCACGAATAATGGCATCAACTCCGCCACCAACGATGCGGGCACTATCACCCTGACTAACGGGCAAAAGATAGCGGTAGCCGTATTCGTATCGATGAGCCCGGCGGAAGAAAGTGTGCGGGAGGCCGTCATCGCAAAGATTGCGAAAGCAGCGTACGATCATTATTCAAAATAGTTTTCAAT
>NZ_JAWRVL010000364.1:0-249 GCF_036663595.1 Halalkalibacter lacteus | reverse complement strand
ACATCATCTTTTAAAAATGGGTTGCGCTATGGTTCCGGCAGCAAGTCCAAACAGAGATCCGGGAATATTAAACCAATTACTGGATTTAAATGATTCCAATCCGCCACCTGCAGTTATATTGAGAGCAGGATACATATTGGCCTGCGCAATTCCTACCTGTGCGTTCAGCGATTTTAACTCCATCTCTGCGGCACGTACATCGGGTCTGCGGCTCACCATATGGACCGGCAAGCCAGTTGGAAATTCATT
>NZ_JAWRVL010000363.1:0-249 GCF_036663595.1 Halalkalibacter lacteus | reverse complement strand
CTAGCAACGGAGGATCGTGACTCTGGACGGAGTAGATGACGTCCAGCAATCGAATCGTCTGTACAGACCTCGCAGTGAAAAGCACCGCGAACAGAATAGGAATTCGCTTGCTCATGTGGCCGCCTTCCCGGCCGTTACCGGCTCCTCGTCGTAGGAGCCTGCCTGCGGAAACCCGTTGAACTGACGCCACACCTCGATACCAAGCGGCACCACGTTCAACAGCACCCAGCCTTTGGCTTTCACGCCTTG
>NZ_JAWRVL010000362.1:0-249 GCF_036663595.1 Halalkalibacter lacteus | reverse complement strand
GGACAGGCGATCGCCTGAAGGATGAATATCAGTCGCGATCTAGACATCTTCTCAATAGACCGCAGGAATCCGGTACGACCTCGCAAGGTCTCGGAAGACCTCCAGAAAGAGTCATGGATATACTCTTTATTGGCCGGCGAGACGTCGCCCGGCACTGGGGGCCTGCACCAGCGAGGCGTTGACGGGTGTGGGGGCTCAGCCCGGCCGGAAGACTCTTGTCATCTCGGCATCAATGCACAAAGGAGATAG
>NZ_JAWRVL010000361.1:0-249 GCF_036663595.1 Halalkalibacter lacteus | reverse complement strand
GTACGCCTGGGCCACCTCGGCCCGCTCGTGTGGCACATGCCGGCCAGCGTGAACCTGGCGTTCCGCGAGCTCGGCATCACGCTGTTCCTCGCGTGCGTCGGGCTGCGCGCGGGACGCGCCGTCTTCGACACCGTCCTCACGCCGCAGGGCCTCGCGTGGATCGGCGCCGCCGCCCTGGTGACGATGCTGCCCCTGCTCCTCGGGGGCACGGTGGCGCGGCTGGCGCTGAAGCTGGACTACGTCACGTTG
>NZ_JAWRVL010000360.1:0-249 GCF_036663595.1 Halalkalibacter lacteus | reverse complement strand
CGTCAAGCCGCAAGCCGCTTTGCCGCTCCTTGGCATCGGCGCCGTGACACTGGGTGCAGTGCTCGGCCAGGATCGGCTGCACATCGCGGAGGAAGTCGGCAGCCGCCGACCAGCGACTACCGGCCACCATCAGGCCGACAACGATGGTCCAGCATGCCAAGGGGACAACCAACGGACCCAAATGGCGGGGGTGCAGCGACATAGCCAGCTCGCCTGACTTCAAGGAACGGAGGCGGGAGCCCCGTGGCC
>NZ_JAWRVL010000359.1:0-249 GCF_036663595.1 Halalkalibacter lacteus | reverse complement strand
CCGAGGCGGGCCTGCACGTCAGCCACCGCGTCGGCCAGCCGCGCGACCGGCCACGCCTCGTCGAGACCCGGCCCCACGGCATACGCCCGCTGCCCGGCGACCACCCGCGCCACGAGCGGAGCAGCAGAAGCCTTGTCAGCCAACGGAGCTCGCCATGCGGCGGACGGCCGCCGCGATGATCTCCGGGGACGTCGCGAGGTTGAGCCGGACGAAGCCTCGGCCCTGCTCCCCGAAGCGCCGGCCCGGGGA
>NZ_JAWRVL010000358.1:0-249 GCF_036663595.1 Halalkalibacter lacteus | reverse complement strand
CCCGGACACCGCGTTAGCACAAAATTCCATCATAAATTGGACTTGGATTCTGATCAATTTTTGCGTGAAACTTGCCACCTACATTCTCCCATAGGGGGAGAATAGGGAGGTAAATTATGTCCAATGACTATTATTCCATGTCTGGCTCGCCGGAGCCGGTCACTCAAGGCCTGATGCTGGTCAGCCGCTTCTGCCGTGTCGTCAATGCGCTGGAAGTGTCAAGCTGCGACCAATATCGCACCATGCAGC
>NZ_JAWRVL010000357.1:0-249 GCF_036663595.1 Halalkalibacter lacteus | reverse complement strand
ACTCATGAATTGTGCAGCGAGCGCTTTACCGGTCTAATGTTTATATCCGTTCTTTTTGGGACAGAAATGGCCTTCGGGCTCCATAGGTTGACCGCACTGTGGGCAGATCGGCCGCCCGCGCGAGACCACTTCCACGCCCCAGCGCGCCAGCATCCGTACCTGCGTACGCGATGCCCAAAAGCGGACGACTGCCGCAGACTCAGGATCTTCCTCTTCGGTCAGCAACTCTTTGGTGAAGACGACAACGCG
>NZ_JAWRVL010000356.1:0-249 GCF_036663595.1 Halalkalibacter lacteus | reverse complement strand
AAGGTTATAAAAATAGATATATTTTACAATTTTATTAAAAAACAATGTTTTTAGATTTATATAAATCAAGAAATTAAATATTGTTCTCATCAGGAATAATGTATAAATATATAAATGTCATATTGACATCTTATATTATATATAGTTTTTAGTATTTACCATATTTCAAAAATGTGGACAATGTTCAAAAAGGGAATATAAGAATAAAAACTAGGTACTTAAAATAAGGTAACTAATAATGGTAATTAA
>NZ_JAWRVL010000355.1:0-249 GCF_036663595.1 Halalkalibacter lacteus | reverse complement strand
CCTTAGCTCAGCTGGATAGAGTGTTTGACTACGAATCAAAAGGTCGGGAGTTCGAATCTCTCAGGGCGCACCATTTATAATTTCATCTTGCGGGTGTAGTTTAGTGGTAAAACCTCAGCCTTCCAAGCTGAGGTCGTGAGTTCGATTCTCATCACCCGCTTTTATACTACTGTGGGCCTGTAGCTCAGCTGGTTAGAGCGCACGCCTGATAAGCGTGAGGTCGGTGGTTCGAGTCCACTCAGGCCCACC
>NZ_JAWRVL010000354.1:0-250 GCF_036663595.1 Halalkalibacter lacteus | reverse complement strand
CCACGGCGTTGTCGTTGAACGTCACCGCGTCGTGAAAGCCGCCCTCGATCGGGTAGATCTGCGGCCAGCCGCCGGTGGGATATTGCGCCGCCAGCAGATAGTTCACGCCCGTGAGGATGCTGGCGCGATAGGCGTCGCCGTCCTGGCCCGGCGCCTGCTGCTGCACCTTGGCCAGGAAGCGCATCTCGGTCGTGGTCGCGCCGGTGTCCAGCGTGCCCACGAAGGTCCAGAAGCGGTCGGCCGGCGTGTC
>NZ_JAWRVL010000353.1:0-250 GCF_036663595.1 Halalkalibacter lacteus | reverse complement strand
GGCAGGTCGCCGGCGAGGACCGCGACGAGCTCGAGGCTTGAGCCCACTCGCTCGTCGAGCGCCTCGAGACCTGCGGCGATGCCGGCGACCGGACCACCCCCGGGTGGCGACTCCCGCACGACCGGCCCGCCGCCGGGGACCCGCTCGGGCGGGCCGACGACGACGCGCTGGTGCTCGTGGGCGGCCTCGAGGATCCGCTCGACCATCGCGCGCCCGTCCACCTCGAGGGCGGGTTTGTGGCTTCCGATTG
>NZ_JAWRVL010000352.1:0-250 GCF_036663595.1 Halalkalibacter lacteus | reverse complement strand
AGACTCTGGCGCCTGGCTGATGCGGCGACGGAACGGGTCAACGATACGCCGTACAGCTTCTACTTCCGTCGCCTTGCAATACCCGATCACGACCCCCGACCAGTCAACGTCCGCTGCCTCGCCGAGCAGGCTGGCGAGAAGCGCCGCAGACTCGATGAACCGCTCGGCGACTTCAGAGAGCTCCGGCATGAGCCCACGTGAGCCGACCCCCTCCTGAAGGCTGTCCGCCAAGGGCGGTGCCTCCGACCCG
>NZ_JAWRVL010000351.1:0-250 GCF_036663595.1 Halalkalibacter lacteus | reverse complement strand
AAAGAAGCTCAACATGAGCGCGCGGCGTTTGCCGATGCGATTGGCGAGCCATGCCAGCAGCGGATAGCCGCAGAACATTCCAGCGTTGAGCACGAGCAGGTAGAGCGACATTCGAGACGCTTCGAAACCGTGCTGCTTGACCAGAAAGGTCGGCAGCCACATGTTGATGCCCCAATACGCGATGAGCATGCCGCTCGCAGCCAGCGTCGCCAGGATCGTGTTGCGCGCGTAACCTCGTGCAAAAATTCGC
>NZ_JAWRVL010000350.1:0-250 GCF_036663595.1 Halalkalibacter lacteus | reverse complement strand
ATGTAGAGAACTCGCTTTCAAAGAAACGCGTTCTGTATGAAGAGCTGCTCGATCGTAAACATTATCTCAACGACTTATATCAAAGGCTGCTGGTTAAGTATAAAAATGGCGATATGACCCAATTTTCTACTGGAATAACCAAACGTAAGCTGACGCTGGATATGCAGATCGTGACCGCGATGTACTACACCACGCTGAATATCAATGAGGTGCGTAATAGCATCAAGAGTATTAAAGAGAAGCGTTATCC
>NZ_JAWRVL010000349.1:0-251 GCF_036663595.1 Halalkalibacter lacteus | reverse complement strand
AGACTGCCCTCCGCCGGCGGCACCGCGGCATCGGCGGACGGCACCCGGGCGGTGCCTGGAACGGCGGCGCTGTCCACCACCGCGGGTGTGTCGGGTGTCGCCGGCGCGGCCTTGTCCTTCCCCCATTCCATCCACCGCAGGGTCGCCACCAACAACCAGGCAAAGATCCGGAAAAGACGGGTCTGGTTCATGGGCAGGCAGGCTCAGCCGAACGTGAGGATCGGCGCGATCAGTTGGAGGTGGGGTCGGGC
>NZ_JAWRVL010000348.1:0-251 GCF_036663595.1 Halalkalibacter lacteus | reverse complement strand
AAGGTGCTCATGTTCACCCTGCTCCTGATGGGCGCGTCGACGTTCCTCATCGGCTGCCTGCCCTCCTTCGACCAGATCGGCTGGGCCGCTCCCGTCCTGCTCGTGGTCGCCCGGCTGATGCAGGGCCTCTCCGCCGCCGGTGAGCAGGCCGGCGCCAGCTCACTGAGCCTCGAGCACGCCCCCGACCACCAGCGCTCCTTCTTCACCTCGTGGACGCTGACCGGCACCCAGGGCGGCCAGATCCTCGCTGC
>NZ_JAWRVL010000347.1:0-251 GCF_036663595.1 Halalkalibacter lacteus | reverse complement strand
CAGATGACGGTCCGCTTCACGCCCTCCTCCAGCGAGACGAAGCCGTTCGCGTCGATACCGAGCGGTTCGAGGGTCGAGACATTCGAGCGGACGACGGCGTTCGGCACCTCGCCGGGCCGCATCGGCAGGTGCGTGATGCCGACCGGCTCGCGGCCCGTCGCGATGGCCGCCTCCTCGGCGACCAGCCGAGCCACGTCGTTGACCGTGGCGGACTCGACCGGGCCGACCTCGGCCGCCTTCTCCAGCGGTCC
>NZ_JAWRVL010000346.1:0-251 GCF_036663595.1 Halalkalibacter lacteus | reverse complement strand
CCGCTGGGGCGGCGACTTCGAGGGCCGCGCCCGGCTGCCGCTGGAGGTCGTCCGCGCCGTGCGCGCCGCGATCCCGGATTCGGTGCCGCTGCTGGTGCGCGTCTCGCACACCGACTGGGTGGCGGGCGGCTGGGACACGGAGGAGACGGTGGAGCTGTCCCGCCGCCTCAAGGCGCTCGGCGTGGACATGATGGACGTGTCCTCGGGCGGGCTCGACCCGGCGCAGAAGATCCCGGTCGGGCCCGGCTACC
>NZ_JAWRVL010000345.1:0-251 GCF_036663595.1 Halalkalibacter lacteus | reverse complement strand
TATCATCTGCGAATTCCAAAGGGAAGTCTTATTGAAGGCGATGCTATTTGTGACTTCATACATATTATCAACTGGCCAGGTAAAAAAGGAAATCTTTAAACAAAACTTTTGGTACTCGGTATGCAGGGTGATTTGTGGTCAAGAAACCATAAGTGGAATATCAAATCAATGGCCAAATGTACCAAATCTCCAACTCGTATATACTACTTTCGTTCAACAGCATCCTTCATTTGTTATGGAGTCTCCCCCGA
>NZ_JAWRVL010000344.1:0-251 GCF_036663595.1 Halalkalibacter lacteus | reverse complement strand
AAAACTCCTTTTTTACAAATTTATTATGACAAATTCTCCAAATGACGATCGAAAACTTTGTTAAGAGTTTTGAGATTTTCTTGGATATAAGCTTTTTGTCCAGTGAGAATGTCCAACACTCGAAGAAGAAAATGATTCATTTCACTTCTTTCGTTTTCATTCCTTTGAGTAGTCTCTTCATGTTCTTGTCGAAGATGTTCAAGAGATTTGTGACTTTTGGCTAAAATATCTGCATTCAAATCTTTCATACG
>NZ_JAWRVL010000343.1:0-251 GCF_036663595.1 Halalkalibacter lacteus | reverse complement strand
GACGGCCTTGAGCGCCTGGGCGCCGCCATCACCGACCTCGGACGCGACCTGCTCGGGCGGGCAGTCGCGCAGGAGGGCGGCGATCCGCAGCAGGTTCGCCAACTCCGGCCGGTTCACGGGGTCGTACGTGATCCGGCGCTCCGCGTCCGTCCGGGCCGCCTTCACCCGAGCGGCCGTCTCGTCGGGGGTGTCGCGCAGGTTGATGACGTTGCCCTTCGACTTGGCCATCTTCGTCCCGTCGGTGCCGAGCA
>NZ_JAWRVL010000342.1:0-252 GCF_036663595.1 Halalkalibacter lacteus | reverse complement strand
AACGACTGTATCTAGTTCAAAATCGCCGATGTGCTTACGTTGATTAATCATCATGGGACGCTGTTCAATTGATCGCCCCAAAGATTGATTATATTTGGATCGTTGGTCAACGTTACGCCGTTGGCGTACGCCATGTTCAGGTAGATCATTCAAGGAGAAACCAATACTCCCCTGATTTAGCCAATTATAAATAGATTTAGTAGCTAGTTTAAATTCGTGAGCAATCATTCCTGGTGACCAGCTTAGACGTAA
>NZ_JAWRVL010000341.1:0-252 GCF_036663595.1 Halalkalibacter lacteus | reverse complement strand
GGAGTTCGCGCGCCAACTGCTCGATGAAGGCGTGTACGTGATCGGGTTCTCCTACCCGGTCGTGCCCCAGGGCAAGGCGCGCATCCGCACGCAGATGTCGGCCGCGCACACGCGCGAACAGCTCGATCGCGCCGTCGCGGCGTTCAGCAAGGTCGGCAAAGCGCTGGGCGTAGTCTAAGATCGCGCCCCTATGCACGCACTCGTCAAAGCCCGCTCAGCCCCCGGCATCGATCTCCCGGACGTCGCGAAGCC
>NZ_JAWRVL010000340.1:0-252 GCF_036663595.1 Halalkalibacter lacteus | reverse complement strand
CCGCGCGGCACGATCGTGCGACCGTTGCTCTCCCACTCCGGGTTCGGCGAACCGTCCGGCAGGTACCTCGGGCCGGGCTGCCCTTCGTCGCACGAGAAGTAGCTGGCGCCATAGCCGTGCTCCCAGCGGTTGCCGTAGGCGCCGATGCAGTTGATCGGGCGGCCCGAGGCCACCAGCAGGTTGGCACCGACGGCCCACTCGTCGCTGATCTCGTAGCTGCCGAACAGCTTCAGCGTGTGGCGGCGATCGTTC
>NZ_JAWRVL010000339.1:0-252 GCF_036663595.1 Halalkalibacter lacteus | reverse complement strand
ACAAATGACGGTTGAAATCTTTGTCTGTAGGCCAACGTTTCGTCGCGCGTACGAGCATCTTACTAAGTAATGTACGTGACGTGATGGTTTGGCTATCTAAAGGAGCCATAAATTTCAAAGTGATAGTTGTCGTTTTAAATTTTTGAGTAGGTAAGACTTTTAAACGAAATGGTACTTTATTTTGTTGATTTCTCATTCAGAAACCTCGCTTTCTTTTAATATTTAAATACTTATACAATTATGATTATTTAA
>NZ_JAWRVL010000338.1:0-252 GCF_036663595.1 Halalkalibacter lacteus | reverse complement strand
AAGATCGTGGCTAATGTGGAAGTAAGAGAAGTATTCAAATTTGACAAAGCTACTGTAGCTGGTTGTTATGTAATAGAAGGAAGGATTAAAAGAGATAGTAAGGTTCGTTTGATCCGCGATGGTATTGTGGTCTATCCATCAGGGGAAGGTGCTTCTGCTGAACTGGGTTCACTAAAGCGTTTTAAAGATGATGTGAAAGATGTGCAGATGGGAATGGAATGCGGCTTAACCATCAAGAATTATAATGATATT
>NZ_JAWRVL010000337.1:0-252 GCF_036663595.1 Halalkalibacter lacteus | reverse complement strand
CGCGAGCGCGCGCTGGAACGTTTCGCGGATCCGCAAAGCGTTATTGAGATGGCAACCTACAGCTCTACCGATATCGCCTCCACCTATTTCCAGGTGAAAGCCGGGGGCGATGCCGCTGCGTTAAAAGGGATCGCAAAACACCTGCTGGAGATGGAGAACGAACGCGGAAACGTGCTCGATCGCGCCTTTATTGCTGAACACACCCAGGGCATTGAGGCGTTTGCTGCGGACATTGCGCAAACCGACTGGGAG
>NZ_JAWRVL010000336.1:0-252 GCF_036663595.1 Halalkalibacter lacteus | reverse complement strand
ACGCCGCCGGGCTCGCATAGCTCGGAATACTGTTTATACAGCGGCGGTATGCCGCAGCCCAGATTGCCGAGCAGGGATTTCAGCTTCGTCAGATCGTCCACGTAATCCACGCCGCTAAACTGTGCCAGCACGTCCGGTAAGGATGCCGGATACGGCTGACGTGACGCGGCTAGCGGATGCGTCGCGGGGAACCACAGGCGGTAAAAGGCGACCAGCAGATCCCGTGCCGCAGGCGGTAAGCCGCCGGAGATG
>NZ_JAWRVL010000335.1:0-252 GCF_036663595.1 Halalkalibacter lacteus | reverse complement strand
AAGCGTTCGCAGAGCGTTACCGTGCTACGATGGCGGACTGGCAAAGTGGGGGAATCAGTGCCAGTGATGCGGAGCAAGAATTAATGGCTTTAGGCAAAGAGGCCGAAGACGAAGGCAACCGTTTGCATCGCGGCGCTGTCGAACTGAATTTGGGGATTATTGAGGGCTACTTGTCCAATTTCACCAAAAGCGCCCTGCATTTTGAGAATGCCCGTCAAGATTTAGAAGCAGTTGGGGCAATCTCGCAGATGC
>NZ_JAWRVL010000334.1:0-252 GCF_036663595.1 Halalkalibacter lacteus | reverse complement strand
AGGCGACGATCCGCTGGTATGGTTCGAGGGCAGCGGGCTTACCAACCGGCGCTATCTCTACGCCGACGAGCGCGGCTCGATCGTCGCGGTGACCGATGGGGCCGGCAATGCGCTGGCGATCAACAAGTACGACGAGTACGGCATCCCTGCCGCGGGCAACCTCGGCGCGTTCCAGTACACCGGCCAAGTCTGGCTGCCCGAGCTCGGCATGTACCACTACAAGGCCCGGATGTACTCGCCCACCCTCGGCCG
>NZ_JAWRVL010000333.1:0-253 GCF_036663595.1 Halalkalibacter lacteus | reverse complement strand
TCGCCGCACGCAGCTGGCCGCGGCAGCCGGCGACGTCCTGACCGTGTCGGTGGCCGCCCTGGTCTGGTCGCTGTTCGCGCGGGACTCGTCCGTGCAGGGCGACGTGCGCGTGTCGCGCTTCACCGTGAACTTCCCGAAGGACACGTTCACGGCGCCGACGTTCAATTCGGCGCTCGCCTTCTCGCCGGACGGGACGCACCTGGCGCTCACGCCCTGGCCTGGCCCGACCGTGGTCCGATCGCTGGATGGTCTC
>NZ_JAWRVL010000332.1:0-253 GCF_036663595.1 Halalkalibacter lacteus | reverse complement strand
CCCTGACCGGTTCCGTCAACCAGTCGGGCGGTGGAAGCCTTGGGTTCACCACCCGGCGGGAATCCGTGATCCTTTCCCTTACCGATCAGTTTTCGGCCTACTGGTGGGCTGATCTTTCGGGGAATTACCAGGTGAACAAGCCCCTCGACGCCGCCGCAGGGTCGGAGGACATAACCTCCATCTTGGGAACCGCTGGAATCAGCCACCAGCCTTGGCAGTGGGTCACATTCCGCCTGTCCGGGACTGCCTTCCG
>NZ_JAWRVL010000331.1:0-253 GCF_036663595.1 Halalkalibacter lacteus | reverse complement strand
CATAAAAATTAAAGAATATTTTAAGAATTCTATATTTAGAAAAAGAAACAAAATTGATTCCATTTCATATTCACTGAATCTTTCATTCCATTGCATTTTTATAATTAATAAATATAAATGTTTGTATTTAACTTATACACCTAATGGACCTAATGGATACGTTTATGGAAAATATAAAAATGCTCCTAACAAATACAAAAACAATAAAAATATAGAAAAGATACATAAATTTAAAAATAGAAAAAATTGTATA
>NZ_JAWRVL010000330.1:0-254 GCF_036663595.1 Halalkalibacter lacteus | reverse complement strand
CGTGCGACGCGCCGCGGCGGTGAACCGGGCAGGACGGTCAGCAGCCGCAGGCGGTACCGCGCCCGAGCCAGGTGCTGGGTGACGACCGACCCGTCGACGAGCACGTCGAGCGGCAGGCCGGTCGTAGTGAGCCAGCGCGCGTCGTAGCCCATCTCGCCCACCGGGACGTCCCCGGGGAACTCGGGGCCCGGGCCCACCAGCCCGACGGCCCGCGCGAAGGGAGGCGGCTCGTCGTCGTACCGGTGGAGGAACTC
>NZ_JAWRVL010000329.1:0-254 GCF_036663595.1 Halalkalibacter lacteus | reverse complement strand
CAACAAAAACAATCAATAACAATTGAATCACCGTTCGCCAACGTTTCATCAAAATTATCTTACCCTTCATTATGTTTAACAGTCTTATTTTACGCGTTTCAATTAAAATAACCAGTCATCGTTTTCAACAATCGCCTTTTTAACCCGCACCAACGAATATTGAACCCAAATCATATTCTTTAGCCCCCCATCTCGTTATAATGGACTTACTAGGTTAAATAACTAACCTACTCAAATTGTTTATTTCTGGAGGG
>NZ_JAWRVL010000328.1:0-255 GCF_036663595.1 Halalkalibacter lacteus | reverse complement strand
GTCTTCGAGGCGGAATTCGACCGGTTCGACGACGCCGATGGTGCATTCCTGTTGCCGGCAGGCCAGGTGGCGCGGCGTCGTCAGGCGAATGTGGCAATTGGTCCGGATCATCGCAAAACGGGGATCGCTGATGCGGACGGCCGCGTCGTGGTACCGATGAAGAACCGGCAGGGTCTGGGCGGGGGGGTAGGCGTGCTTTATAAAAAACGGTTCCGCCGCGGCATCGCTGAGCAGAAACCCTGAACAGACCGCGCC
>NZ_JAWRVL010000327.1:0-255 GCF_036663595.1 Halalkalibacter lacteus | reverse complement strand
ATTCAGATAAGCTGACCAGTGGTGTTTATATTTATACTTTAAAAGTCAATGACTTTGTGCTAAGTAAGAAAATGGTAGTACTTAAATAGTATCATATAACTCAAGTTATGCAAAGGTAAACTTTATGTCATTATGTCTGTTGGATAATGAATTGTTTCAGGATCTTCTTTCTTAAAATTTTGAGATGCTGAAATGAATTCAGCATGACAATTACGTAATGCGAATTAATGATAAAGATGACATCCTAAAAGGAGA
>NZ_JAWRVL010000326.1:0-255 GCF_036663595.1 Halalkalibacter lacteus | reverse complement strand
CCCGACGTGCCCATCCCGTACGCCCGAGAGCTCGAGTACGCCGTCCTCCCGCGCCAGGACCGCATTCGCGACGCGATCCGCACGGTCATGGGCTGATCGATGGCCGACATCCTCTTCCCGCACCTGTCGAAGGACAGCCCCGACGCCGAGGGGGTCGTCGCGACGTGGTTCGTCGACGACGGCGCCACCGTGGCCGAGGGGCAGCTCATCGCGGAGGTCGCCGTCGACAAGGTCGACGTCGAGGTGCTCGCCCCC
>NZ_JAWRVL010000325.1:0-255 GCF_036663595.1 Halalkalibacter lacteus | reverse complement strand
CCAGCGATGCGCGTGGTGGTCAGCAAGCAGTATCCGGTCGTCTACATGCATCCGCCGACGCCGGATGAGATGCCTGCTGCACGCGCATCAGCGGCAGCCGCCGCTCCTTCATCCTCGCAGCCCGCTGGGGCAGCCGATGCTGCTGCTGCTCCGAAGGTTCGCAAGCTTCACTGCAATACGCGTGCCCACGATACGCGCATGGCCGCTCACGTGAAGCTGTGCGACAAGCGCATGGAGAATCTGCGACGCGCCTTC
>NZ_JAWRVL010000324.1:0-255 GCF_036663595.1 Halalkalibacter lacteus | reverse complement strand
ACTTAATGTTTTATTCATCTTTTAAAAACATTATAATAAAAAAGTCTGCACCAAAAAATATAATTGTGCTTATGGTTACCGAAACTAACGTAATTAAAAGACGTGCTTGTTTGGCTATTTCATCGACTCTTCCCCATAATTTCGCTCCGATATTTTGACCTGCCATACTGTTAACTGCTGATACTAAGGTTAGTGATGGGAGCATTATAAGAATAACTAACCTCTGTGCTGCTCCAACTCCAGATACCACCACAC
>NZ_JAWRVL010000323.1:0-256 GCF_036663595.1 Halalkalibacter lacteus | reverse complement strand
ATTTTATGATTCTCGAAATACAGTCAATGATAGTAAGTCATCAATTGGACACGTACACGCTAGACCTTCAAGTCATATCCTCAGTAGATCAAATAGTTTTACAAGTATATGATAGTGAAACGGATGAAGAAATAGGTACGATCACAGAGTGGAAGAACGAAGAATCAGATAGCTACTCTTATGAGTGGGACTTGGCTGTTGAGGTAGAAGGCAGTTATCAGTCACTAGATGATGGAGAGTATAAGTTAGTGGCAGA
>NZ_JAWRVL010000322.1:0-256 GCF_036663595.1 Halalkalibacter lacteus | reverse complement strand
TCGGAGATTCAGCTACCTTGGACATATTAAGATTTCATCTGGCCGCAGGCATGAATGCCCGCGATGGAAAAGGCCGCGATGTGCAGGGCGATCTCGTCGATAACCCCCGGACCCGTCATTAAATTTGGAAACAACGTCTCAATAATCGGCGCAGATTGACGATAGTAGGCGCACTGGGCGATGACTGAGAGCAGCAACATGGCCAGCCGTCGCTCCGGGAGCTTCCGTCCCGCGATCGCACTCACGATCCGACGAA
>NZ_JAWRVL010000321.1:0-256 GCF_036663595.1 Halalkalibacter lacteus | reverse complement strand
GATCCTCGAACTGGTGGACAAGCTCCACGAGGACCGGAAGATCCCGCGCGAGATCATCCTCAACGGCATCGCGTCGGCCATCCAGGTCGCGAGCGAGCGCCACTTCGGCGTGGAGGAGGGCGTCTTCGTCTCCGTTGACCCAACAACCGGGCACATCGTCGCCCGCTATGGTGAGCAGGAACTCGATCCCGAGACGCTCGGCCGCATCGCGGCCCAGTCGGCCAAGCAGATGATCATCCAGAAGATCCGCGAGGCC
>NZ_JAWRVL010000320.1:0-256 GCF_036663595.1 Halalkalibacter lacteus | reverse complement strand
CGAGCCGAGCAGCGCAGCGAGCAGCAACGTCCGGATCATAGGCACTCCTCCTGCGGTCTCACGCAAGCCGTCATTCGATGCGGATGTTCGCCTCGGCGACCACCTTGCGCCACTTCGCGATCTCGGTGCGCAACATCTTGGCGAATTCCTCCGTCGTCGTCCCCGCAGGTTCCACGCCGACGCCGGCAAACCGCTGCGAAAGCGCCGGCGATTTGAGCGCGCGATTGATCTCCGCGTTGGTCTTGGCGACGATGGC
>NZ_JAWRVL010000319.1:0-256 GCF_036663595.1 Halalkalibacter lacteus | reverse complement strand
GAGTGTTGGACGAGGGATACGGCCAATGGCGCCCCGCCCGCACGAGCGCCGGCCGCCATGCCGTTGGGCAGTTTATTTCAATGCATATATGAATTCAAATACATTTATGTATTTGAATGGGTCCAGAGCCTGCAGGCCCCCGCATGCGCGGACCTTCCCGTTTGTTTCTACAATCCGGACATCATGAAAACGAAAATCCGCCTGACCCGCGAGCAGAGCCGGGAACAGACCCGGCAGCGCCTGCTGGATGCAACCC
>NZ_JAWRVL010000318.1:0-256 GCF_036663595.1 Halalkalibacter lacteus | reverse complement strand
TCAGTCGTTTAAGCCTGGGGAAGTGACGCCAGAAGAAGCCAATTAAATGGGTCTTTCGTTAGCCAAAGAGGTTGCAGAAAAGCATGAAGTAGCAGTTTAAACGCATACAGACAAGGAACACATACATAATCACATTGTCATCAATGAGGTCAGTTATGAAGATGGGATGAAGTATCAGTCTTCTAAAAAGGATTTGTATACCATTCGTGAAGCAAGTGACGGTCTGTGTCTGGAAAGAGGACTTTCGGTTGTGAAA
>NZ_JAWRVL010000317.1:0-256 GCF_036663595.1 Halalkalibacter lacteus | reverse complement strand
GTTGGGCAGCTTTTGCAGCTGGTCGTAGAGCGTGCGCGCCTGGTCGCGCTCGCTCTGGCTGCGGGCCGGATCGTTGGCGCGCGCATTGAGGCTTTCGCCGAAGAGGTCGGATTGGGTAGTGCCGTCTTTCCATTTGAGCCGGCTCTGCAAACCATCCGTGAACTGCAGGGCATCGGCCAGCTTGCGGATGGCTTCGCCGTTGTCGGTATAGCGTTCTTTGTTGGTCTGGACCAGGTTGGCAATGGCCTTGAGCGCG
>NZ_JAWRVL010000316.1:0-257 GCF_036663595.1 Halalkalibacter lacteus | reverse complement strand
TAGGGTTATATAGTGAGCTTTTTGTAGACTATGCTTCTGAATAAAAGCGGGTGTTTCTTCAGATTGGGGTTGTAGATGTACTCGTTGTTCTTATCGTGGGCTTTTATCGTGCATATTTTTTAGTTTTTTTTGATTTATGGTGTTTATGGTTTTTATGTTGATTTTATACTTTCCATTTTTTTTTCCTTTCTTTTTTTGTCTTTATTTCTTTTTGTTGTTGTTATGTTTTATTTTTTTGTTATGTTTTTAGATTTGTT
>NZ_JAWRVL010000315.1:0-257 GCF_036663595.1 Halalkalibacter lacteus | reverse complement strand
GTACCGAGGCCAAGACCGTCACTTTGTGCCGGTTGATGCGCTCGAACAGTGTCTCGGGCGTTGGTCGGCCTCGGAACAGCACGCAGCTCGCACCGACGGCAAACGGAAACATCAGATTCGTGACAGTTGAGTAGCCGAAGTACAGTCGTGACACCGCTGTGGTCCGATCGGACTCGGACAGCCGGAGCACCTGCTTGGCGTAACACTCGGTGTTGTAGGGGAAATCGTGGTGACAATGCACCGCTGCTTTGGGTTTT
>NZ_JAWRVL010000314.1:0-257 GCF_036663595.1 Halalkalibacter lacteus | reverse complement strand
AACGAGGTGTTCCTCGAAGAGGTGAGGGTGCCGGTGGCCAACGTGCTCGGCGCCGTCGATGAGGGTTGGGGCCCGGCACGCACCGTGCTGTCGAACGAGTCCGCCTTCATCGGCGGTGGCCAGGGCGGCAGCCACGATCGGCTCCTCCTGCTGGCGCAGCTGCACGGTCGCACCAGCGAGCCGCTGATCCGCCAGGAGCTCGCCCGCAACTACCCGCGGGAGCGGCTGCTCTCGATCATGGGCGAGCGCATCCTCTC
>NZ_JAWRVL010000313.1:0-257 GCF_036663595.1 Halalkalibacter lacteus | reverse complement strand
CGAAGGACCGCTGCCGCTGGCGCCCGACGCACGCGACGCGCTGATCGCCAGCGCCGACGGCGACGGCCGTTTCCTGCTGAACAAGGCCGAGACGCTCTATTCCGCGAAGCTCCCGGAACCGCTGGGTCCGGTGTAATTGTGCCAATTCCTGCAGCGCCGCGTCGCCGTTTACGACAAGGCTCGCGAAGGCCACTACAACCTCATTTCGGCGCTGCATAAGTCGATCCGCGGTTCCGACCCGCAGGCGGCCCTGTACT
>NZ_JAWRVL010000312.1:0-257 GCF_036663595.1 Halalkalibacter lacteus | reverse complement strand
GATAAAGTGATGCTGTAAATCTGGTCGGTGATCTTGTGGATTTCACCCGGTTTCAGGGCGAGCTTCCGCATAACGGCAGACTTATGAAGCACAAGTATGTGAAAAGAACGAAATGGGATTTGCGAACATCTGTTCAATTTAGATTTACAGGCGCTTAGCCAAAGTAAATCCGCGGCATGCGATTTTTTACCGCCTGCGCCAGCGCCGTACTCTGCAGGTCTCTGCTCGCGGGCTGTCAGTCGATCAGCACCGCCAAT
>NZ_JAWRVL010000311.1:0-257 GCF_036663595.1 Halalkalibacter lacteus | reverse complement strand
CAGCGCCTGCTCGGCCGTCATAATCCGGCGCTGATCGCCTGCGTCGCTGCCCTGCGGGCGAATCCCCGGCGTGACCAGTTTAAATGCCTGACCAAGCTCGCTTTTGAAACGCACCGCTTCCTGCGCCGAGCAGACGACGCCATCAAGCCCGCACTGCTGAGTGAGACGCGCCAGGCGTTCGGCATGCTCCGCAGGTGTGGCGGTAATGCCGATATCCTGCAAATCGCTCGCTTCCATGCTGGTTAACACGGTAACCG
>NZ_JAWRVL010000310.1:0-257 GCF_036663595.1 Halalkalibacter lacteus | reverse complement strand
CCTGTTTTTGGCAGTTCGTCACCAACGCACGATCATCCAGGGACCGGCCGCTGAACTGGACCAGATACTTTCGTAAAGAGATCGCACTCAGATCCTTAGCACATAAGCGTGCGTAGTAAGAAGTTTTCCCCAGCTCGTCAAACGAGATTTTCGTGTATGAGGATGTATAAGGAACGCATTCCAGGGAAGCCAACACTGCCTTCCAGAGTAACAAAAACCTGGGATCACCCGCCTCATTCAGGATTAGCTGGATGCGC
>NZ_JAWRVL010000309.1:0-257 GCF_036663595.1 Halalkalibacter lacteus | reverse complement strand
GCCCCAGGCGGTGCCGCTCGGAGTCGAGCGAGATGATCTTGAGCTTGAGCGACTGGCCCTCGTGGACGACGTCCCCCGGGTGGGCGACGCGCTGGTGGGACAGCTCGCTGATGTGGATCAGACCCTCGAGTCCGTCACGAACGCGCACGAACGCGCCGAAGTTGACGAGCTTGGTGACCGTGCCATCGATGACATCCCCGACCTTGAAGTCGGCGACGGTGGAGTGCCACGGGTCGGGCTGGAGGCGGCGGATGGAC
>NZ_JAWRVL010000308.1:0-257 GCF_036663595.1 Halalkalibacter lacteus | reverse complement strand
GCCCGGGCCACGCCGACTACGTGAAGAACATGATCACGGGCGCGGCGCAGATGGACGGCGCGATCCTGGTGGTGTCGGCGGCCGACGGCCCGATGCCGCAGACGCGCGAGCACATCCTTCTGGCCCGTCAGGTGGGCGTACCAGCGCTGGTGGTGTTCCTGAACAAGGTCGACATGGTCGACGACGAGGAGCTTCTCGAGCTGGTCGAGCTGGAGGTGCGCGAGCTTCTGTCGAAGTACGACTTCCCGGGCGACGAC
>NZ_JAWRVL010000307.1:0-257 GCF_036663595.1 Halalkalibacter lacteus | reverse complement strand
AGAAGAGTTGTCATTAGTTGTGTCGCCAGATCGGTTTAAGTGGGCCTTCACCCACCGTGGTACGGCCTATAATCAACCGGGAAAAATAGTCGAGTTAAATTGTTTTTTAGTTGCGGGGAGTGGCGCGCTCAAAGTCGACTCGGAAGTTTATGATTATAAGTGGTGTCGGCCGGACGATAGCCGGATCGCGGAAGTCGTTCGTGAAGCGCTGGCCCGATATTCGTGGGTTGTTGAATAATAATAGATTACCAATAAAT
>NZ_JAWRVL010000306.1:0-257 GCF_036663595.1 Halalkalibacter lacteus | reverse complement strand
CGAATTCTTTACTTTAGCGGTGTACACCTTGTATTGAGTATCTTCATTAACAGGTAGATCAATTGCATCTAGTGATTTTCTAAGATTTTCCAGATATTGTGGATCGTTAATAGTGTGGTAGTACAAACGCTCCAAAAGCTGAATTTCTGGTTTACGGTCATCAAATCTTCTCGTATATGACTTCTTTCCGTGATAAACGAATGGATAGTATCTGGCACCACGTCCAATAAGCTGGGCTTCAGCATTTGTATCTTTAG
>NZ_JAWRVL010000305.1:0-257 GCF_036663595.1 Halalkalibacter lacteus | reverse complement strand
CGGCAGAGACGAACCCGATGAACGCGGGCACGGCGCTGCACGAGCAGAACGGGGTCGCCACGCCCAGGCCCGCGGCCGCGAGGTTCGCGAACCCCTCGCGCCGGCCACCGAGGAGCGCGCGGGTGCGCTCGACGCTCATGAACGAGCGCAGGACCGTGACCACGAAGATGATCCCGGTGAGCAGGAGCAGGATCTTCGTCGTGTCGTAGACGAAGAAGCGGATCGACTCGCCCAGGCGGCTCGCGGGATCGAGGCCG
>NZ_JAWRVL010000304.1:0-257 GCF_036663595.1 Halalkalibacter lacteus | reverse complement strand
GATATTTCTGAAATTTGGCCCCAAACGAACGAACAGATTCACCTTCTCCTTGCTTCATTGACCAAACGCGACCCATGTTCAAAAAACGACGAAAAGGTGTGTCAAAATGATCAAGTAATATGCTCTCGGCTTTCTTCCAGTTAAATAGCTTGTTCTTGAGTTTGTCTTCAAACCACGAGCGTTCTTCTTTATTGAGGCAAAGAGGCAGTAAACGTTCCCAAGAATCATCCAGAGACAATGAGTTAGCTTCCAGTACA
>NZ_JAWRVL010000303.1:0-257 GCF_036663595.1 Halalkalibacter lacteus | reverse complement strand
CTTGCTTCCTCGAACTACTCGGTTCTCTTTGCAATTAACATTATCAAAAAGGTTTGATATGAATTCTCGACATGCTCGTTTGATCTTCTCGTATATAAATAAGATACCGATAAAACTAACATTGTTTCTATTTGCATTATCTAGTTTTCAAAGAACCAAGTCCCAGACTTCTATTTAACAAAGTCAGTTACTATTAATTGAAGTAAGTTACTTCAAAACTGAACAAAAGACCAAAGCGAATATGACCTGCGTCATAT
>NZ_JAWRVL010000302.1:0-257 GCF_036663595.1 Halalkalibacter lacteus | reverse complement strand
GCCTCGTAAAAAGCCGCAAAAAATAGTCGCAAACGACGAAAACTACGCTTTAGCAGCTTAATAACCTGCTTAGAGCCCTCTCTCCCTAGCCTCCGCTCTTAGGACGGGGATCAAGAGAGGTCAAACCCAAAAGAGATCGCGTGGAAGCCCTGCCTGGGGTTGAAGCGTTAAAACTTAATCAGGCTAGTTTGTTAGTGGCGTGTCCGTCCGCAGCTGGCAAGCGAATGTAAAGACTGACTAAGCATGTAGTACCGAGC
>NZ_JAWRVL010000301.1:0-258 GCF_036663595.1 Halalkalibacter lacteus | reverse complement strand
CCCCGCGGTGCCCACCACCAGCATGGGCCGGTCCCCGCGCGCCAGGTCGTCGACGATCTTCGTTCGGAGAACGTCAGGCCGCAAGCGCTGTTCGGCGTCGGTGGGAATCCACCGGATCGCGTCGGTGCCCAGGCCGAACAGGTCGCACGTCTTCTGGATCCAGGTGTGGGTTGTTGAGGAGGCGTACAGGGGGAGGTGTGCTCCGGGCGCGATCAGACGCGATGCCCGGTTCTACAAGCCCAGCATGGCCCGTTGTAG
>NZ_JAWRVL010000300.1:0-258 GCF_036663595.1 Halalkalibacter lacteus | reverse complement strand
CAAGGCGGCGCTGAGCGGCGTACAGGCGGTGCAGGCGGCGCGTTTGGCGCAGGCGCAGGGCGCCGATCCGGCCAATAACAACATGGTGGGGATCAGCATTTCCTACGGTACCCAGTCTTCCACCTCTACTCAAACCAGCGGGCAGAGCACCGCGCAGGGCAGCAGCCTGACGGCGGGCAATAACCTGAGCATTACCGCCAGCGGCAACGGCGTGAAGGGCCAGGACGGCGACATCCTGGTGCAGGGCAGCCAGTTGCA
>NZ_JAWRVL010000299.1:0-258 GCF_036663595.1 Halalkalibacter lacteus | reverse complement strand
GACGCCCCCGGCTGGTCCCTCGACATCGTGGGGCCGGTGAGCCGAGACGAAGAGCCGCGCCTCACGGCATACCTGGCCGAAGGCGCCGCCCGCGACCGGCTCCGCCTGCACGGCCGCCAGCCCCCGCGGGAGGCCTGGCGCCTCGCCGCTGGTGCCGCGTGCGGGCTCGTGCTCCTCGAGGACACGCCCGCCTTCCGGGCCGCCATGCCGAGCAAGCTCTACGAGTACGTCGCGAGCGGGCTCCCGGTGATCGTGACC
>NZ_JAWRVL010000298.1:0-258 GCF_036663595.1 Halalkalibacter lacteus | reverse complement strand
CAAAGCCAGGGAAGCGACCGGACTGTCTCAGGCGAAATTCGCCGAGGCCTACCATCTCAAGGTCAGGACCGTGCAGGGTTGGGAGGCGGGCAGAAAGGTCGCCGACGAATCCGCGCGCGCCTATCTGGAGGTGATCCGGCGCGAACCCGCCCTGGTCCGCGCCGCCCTCGCCCGAGAAGACAGCGCCGCCTAGGCGCGGCGAGATGCGCCTATCATCCATGCTAAGTCGGGGGCGTGGGCTTACCTCCGCCGGCTCGG
>NZ_JAWRVL010000297.1:0-259 GCF_036663595.1 Halalkalibacter lacteus | reverse complement strand
CCTCCTCGCTAACTAAATGGGCGGTCATTTTCGCTGACCGCCCATTTTAAACTGTTCAGGTGCGATGTGCCCGGTTAGGGCTGTTTTACCGCCCAGCCTTTTAGCTTGCTGGTTTTACCGATGCCCGGAATAAAGCTGTTGGTGGGGTCGAGCTTGCGGTAAAACGCGGTGAGCTGTGGCTGGGCCTGATACAGATGCCCGACATTATGCTCTGCCGGATATTCCGCCCCACGAGTATGCAAAATCGCCAGCATCTTTT
>NZ_JAWRVL010000296.1:0-259 GCF_036663595.1 Halalkalibacter lacteus | reverse complement strand
CAAGGATCAGATTGCCAAGGTAGTGGAGTTGCAGATGAACAGGGCCAAGAAGATGTTGGAGCCTCAGGGCTTCGATCTCCGCTGGACTCCAGCCGCCATCGGTTATCTTGCCGAGGTAGGTTACGACCCAGAGTTTGGTGCCCGCCCAGTAAAGCGTGCCATCCAGGATTACGTTCTGAACGATTTGAGCAAGAAGATTCTTGCCGAGAAAGTAAGTCGCGAGAAGCCTATCACCATTGACTACTCAGAGGCAAACGGC
>NZ_JAWRVL010000295.1:0-260 GCF_036663595.1 Halalkalibacter lacteus | reverse complement strand
CTTCTTTCGCCGGCAACACGAGTGTTATTAGCGGTTCCGTACGGAGGCAGCGGCGGCGCCCCACCAAAAGCGGACCACCTGGAAAGGCGTGTACCTGATCGTCGCTACCGACCACAACAACGGGGAGATAGCTGGCGGAGTCGGTGTTTCTGAGCGACACGTGGACGCGCCGTTTCCTGTGGAGCTCGCCATCGTATACACGGCGCAACTTCAGCGGGCCCTGGCTCGCTGGAATCACGAGCAGCTGGTGGAGCTGAGCG
>NZ_JAWRVL010000294.1:0-260 GCF_036663595.1 Halalkalibacter lacteus | reverse complement strand
TCGCGAGTGTCGGCTGCATGCCGCCGCGGACGAAGCCGCGCACGGTCACGATCGCGAAGAGCGAGCCGGTCGCCCCGGCGCCGGCCCCCTCGTGCACCGAGGCGCCCACGTCGAACGCGGCCGCGTTCCCCGCGACGATCATGCTGACGCCGACGCCGGGGTGGAACGACATCACGCCGACGACGAATGTCGAACCCGCGGCGACGTCTTCACCGACGGACGTCGCGCCCGCTGGCACTCCGATACCCGCGGCGACCGGC
>NZ_JAWRVL010000293.1:0-260 GCF_036663595.1 Halalkalibacter lacteus | reverse complement strand
AGAGATCCAGCCCGGGACCCCGTGCCGCTGCAGGCCGAGCCGAATCGGCTGCGTGCCGAGGACCAGGACGAGCGCCAGGAACGCCGGGCCCACGATGTCCGACAGCTGCCGCAGCCCCAGGACGACGATCACGGCAGCGGCGAGCCCGACGAGGATCACGAACAGCCGGGACGACTCCGCTCGCTTCGCCGCGTCCGCGGGACCCCCGCTCACACCGGCCTCAGTCAGCTCGTCGGGAGAGGAAGTCGGCGCACCGAGCC
>NZ_JAWRVL010000292.1:0-260 GCF_036663595.1 Halalkalibacter lacteus | reverse complement strand
ACTAGCGCCATTTTAAATAGGTAGTTATTGGTAGAATCGGGAATTGCTTCCCCAAAATCGTTTACTGCTTGACCGAGATTAAAATTGAGGAAAGCAGTTGTTCTTTTATTTCCATATAACGAACTCGCATTAGCAGTTTTCAAAATTAAATTGGTTCCATCATATGAGAAATCTTCGTTCTTGTTAGTCCATATCATCGCAAGCGGTCCTGTATTAAAAACACCGTTTCCATTGAAATACTTTGTCCAACTACCATTCTC
>NZ_JAWRVL010000291.1:0-260 GCF_036663595.1 Halalkalibacter lacteus | reverse complement strand
GTCCCCACTCCCTGCCATATGAGTTCACTGTCATTTTATGGAAATAATCGGCATGCTTGCCAGCGAATTCTTCAGTTTCATGGCTTTCCGACAACCGTTCTTGACTGAATTTAAGGATCGTCTCCAAGAATCGATAGCGCTCATGACCGCGATGGGTTTCTCCAATCACGAATGATTTATCGATCAGGCTTGTGAGCAAATCCAGCACCTCCCAGTCTTCAATATCCCCTCCCGAACAGACCTGCTCCGCAGCTTCCAGA
>NZ_JAWRVL010000290.1:0-260 GCF_036663595.1 Halalkalibacter lacteus | reverse complement strand
GACCGGCAGGCAGTGCCGGGCAATGACGGCACCGCCGTTCGACAGAATGGCGTAGCGCGTGCCGCGGACTTCCGTTTCGCCCGTTACCGTGACACGGCTGCCCATCGACAGTGCCGCCGTCGGGAAGGTTCGCAATTCCGGCTGCGGATAGATGAAGGTGCGCGGCACGGCGATCCAGTGGGTCGGCTCCCCGCCCTCGGCAAGAGCTGCTTCCGGCAGGTAACCGACATAACCATCGGCATCGGCCTGCACCCAGGCAA
>NZ_JAWRVL010000289.1:0-260 GCF_036663595.1 Halalkalibacter lacteus | reverse complement strand
GCGCTGGATGTCGCTCTCGCGGATCTCCTTCTCCTTCACCGCCACGATGCCCTGGCTGTTGAAGCCCTTGATGTGGCCGCCGGCGATGCCCGTGTAGACGTGGCTGATCTCGCAGCCCGCCATGAGCTCCGCCTCTTCGATAGCGCGGCGGATGCTGGCCACCGTCGCCTCGATGTTGACGACCACGCCCTTACGGAGCCCCTTCGAGGGGTGGCTGCCGATACCGATGATGTCAATGCCACTGTCGGTGAGCTCGCCGA
>NZ_JAWRVL010000288.1:0-260 GCF_036663595.1 Halalkalibacter lacteus | reverse complement strand
GCCGGTAGCCATTTGTGCCGAGCATCTCAGCCGCCAGTAGCAGCCCGCCCAGCGTCAGCCAGAACCAGTGCGGATGGGCAACACTCTCACTCACCATCAGCGTTTCGACTCGCTGCGGGTTTCTTTTAACAGCTCACCAATTCCGCCGATCGCACCCAGCAGGCTGCTGGCTTCCAGCGGCATCATCACCACTTTACTGTTACTGGACTCACCAATTTTCTGCAGCGCATCCGTGTATTTCTGCGCCACAAAGTAATTTA
>NZ_JAWRVL010000287.1:0-260 GCF_036663595.1 Halalkalibacter lacteus | reverse complement strand
ACACGTCCGCCCGGGGCGGCTGGTCCCCAGGCTCCCGTGGCGCTCGGGGACCGCCTGGCTCCTCGTCGCCGTCTTAGCCACGATGAGCTCCGGGTACTACGGGCTGAACACGTGGCTCCCCGACGCCTACGGCGAGCGGGGCTGGAGCGCCGACTCCGCCGGGCTGCTCCTCGCCGCGATGACGCTGACGGCCATCCCGTCCTCGTTCCTCGTCCCGTGGCTGTCCGACCGCCACGGCGGTCGGCGCCCTTGGCTGCTCC
>NZ_JAWRVL010000286.1:0-261 GCF_036663595.1 Halalkalibacter lacteus | reverse complement strand
GCGCCTGTTCGAACGTTTCCGCCATCCGCTCATCGGCGTAGGCTGAATACCTGTAATGCTCCTGACTGCACGGAAGCGGCGCAGTCACGCCAGGTCCCGGACGACCTGCGGGGCGATCTCTCCGGCCAGGAGCGCACAGGCCTCTCGCGTGCGATTCAGGTATGCGTCGTAGCTGTATTTCGTCTCGGCCAGGTGCCTGGCTCGCTCGCCGACGGCCCGCGCACGCTCCGGGTTCTCGATCGCCTGGAGGATGGCGTCCCC
>NZ_JAWRVL010000285.1:0-261 GCF_036663595.1 Halalkalibacter lacteus | reverse complement strand
GTAGGCGTTGTAAGAGTTTGGAAATCTTTGGCGGTGGTAGTGAGATGATCATTGTCCTGGTGTTGAAGTTGAAACCTAGATATTCTATTGACTTCTTTGGTTCGAAAACACTCTTTTCCCTGTTGATTAGGAACCCAAGCCGTTTTAGATGTTGGCATAAAAGGTTGACTGATTGTTGCATCTTTTCCTTCGATTTCTCCAGAATACAAATATCGTCCAGGTAATAAATTAATCGGACTCCTTGGTTCCTTAAATATTCTA
>NZ_JAWRVL010000284.1:0-261 GCF_036663595.1 Halalkalibacter lacteus | reverse complement strand
CCGCCGACTGCTCGGCCGAAGGGACGATCCACTACCCGGCGGCGATGGGCGGAGGTACTGCGCGCCTCGTGTACGGCCGCGGCCAGCTCAGCGAGCTGGCACCGCACGAGCTGACCCAGTTCGGCGCGGCCGACACCACCTTCCCCGACTACTCGACGGGCGACCAGTACCTCACCGACGCGCAGTTCGGCGCGCTCGTGCGGTTGGGCGCGCACGTCGGCGAGCGCCTCGCCTCCCGCGTCACCACCGTGACCACGTGAG
>NZ_JAWRVL010000283.1:0-261 GCF_036663595.1 Halalkalibacter lacteus | reverse complement strand
ACGACGCCGGTTCATCCGACGACACGGCGAGGAGATGAATGGGATGACACAGCAAGAATCCACATCAACGGAGACCATCGACCTGAAAGGTGCGGGTCACCTGGTCGACAAGGTCAAGGAACTGGTCCACGAGGGCAACGTCCGCCGGATCATCCTCCAGGACTCCGAAGGCAAGGCCGTCATTGAAGTGCCCGTGACGGTTGGTGTGATCGGTGTCCTTGTCGCGCCCGTGGTCGCCGCCCTCGGCGCGCTGGGCGCGCT
>NZ_JAWRVL010000282.1:0-261 GCF_036663595.1 Halalkalibacter lacteus | reverse complement strand
CAAGAGAATGTACACTTGAAACGCTGGAAGAAATGCTGGAAAAATTAGAAGTTGTTGTTAACGAACGTCGCGAAGAAGAAAGCGCGGCTGCTGCTGAAGTTGAAGAGCGCACTCGTAAACTGCAGCAATATCGCGAAATGCTGATCGCTGACGGTATTGACCCGAACGAACTGCTGAATAGCCTTGCTGCCGTTAAATCTGGCACCAAAGCTAAACGTGCTCAGCGTCCGGCAAAATATAGCTACGTTGACGAAAACGGCG
>NZ_JAWRVL010000281.1:0-261 GCF_036663595.1 Halalkalibacter lacteus | reverse complement strand
GCATCGTGCTGCCCGAGCGCCGCGATCCGGAGCTCGATCGGCTCATGCGCGAATGGCGCGAGAACGAGCCCTATGACCCGCGGCGGGATATGAGCTGATCGGCAGAACTTCGTACCGGCGCCGGCGCGCGGTTCTCCATCTGCTCATAGGCGGACTGGGCGATCTTCTGCAGCCGCTCCCGATCCGCCGGGCCGCTCACCACGTAGCCGTATTGGCTCTCCACCCATTGGAAGGCGGCGAGATCGCCGGTCACGGTGTAGC
>NZ_JAWRVL010000280.1:0-261 GCF_036663595.1 Halalkalibacter lacteus | reverse complement strand
GCTCGTCTCGAGCGCCGGGCCGGCTTCCCGGTCGATCACCGTGACTTCATGGCCGGCGCGCGCGAGGTAATACGCGCTTGCCACGCCCACCACACCGCTGCCCAGAATGACGACTCGCATAGCTGCTCCAGATGGAAGGGACCAGATCGAGGCCGGGCGCACCTGCGTCTCCGTGTAACCTCTAGCTGATCTAGTTTTTTTCGCTATGGTATTGTCGAATGTGTAGGTTTTGTTATCGTATTTTTCAGGTTTTCAGCATAA
>NZ_JAWRVL010000279.1:0-262 GCF_036663595.1 Halalkalibacter lacteus | reverse complement strand
CGGCACCAATCTGCGAATTCGAGATGCTATTCACCTGGCAGCGGAGCTACAGAGTAAGAAAATATAGAAACAATAGACAGAAGTATTGACACAGAAGTAATTCATTTATGAAGCAGTATACAGAACGATATTCAATGCCTACAAAGTGGCTTGTTGTTTTGGGCATCATTTCATTTGTCGTGTTCATCAGTTTTGGTTTTAAAAAGAGCCCAACGGACAACAATACGAAGAATGAAAACACAAAGGATAGTATTACATCGGT
>NZ_JAWRVL010000278.1:0-262 GCF_036663595.1 Halalkalibacter lacteus | reverse complement strand
AAGAAGCGGTCGGGATAGGTGGTGCTAAAACGGTCGAGCCCTGAGGATTTACAGAGATCGCCGGAGAGTGCCACGATGCGCGGATCGTCCTGCGCCAGCTCAAGCAGGGTCATACCAAAGGTGCCGCGTGAGCCAAGCATGGACCACGAGCGGATCGCCGCAGGTTTAAACTCAATCATCTTCGCCTCCATGCAGCCCGCTGAGCGCATCAGTAAGCTGCTGCGCCGAGACGCGGTTACGGTGAAACTCTTTACTGTTTTCC
>NZ_JAWRVL010000277.1:0-262 GCF_036663595.1 Halalkalibacter lacteus | reverse complement strand
GGATTTCAGAGTGCAAATATCTTACTTTGATATCTTTTTTTGAAAGAAATTCTGCAAGGTCTTCTGCCATCCTCTTTGTTATGGTTGTTATCAGAATTCGTTGATTTTTCTCAACTCTTTTTTTTATTTCTGAAATTAAATCAACAATCTGGTCACTAGTAAATCTCACTTCAACTTCAGGATCTAATAGACCAGTTGGTCTCACAAGTTGTTCAACCACATTAAGGCTAGAATCTAATTCGTAAGATGATGGTGTAGCTGA
>NZ_JAWRVL010000276.1:0-262 GCF_036663595.1 Halalkalibacter lacteus | reverse complement strand
GAACCTCTGGGGCGACACGCACTGGCACGAGGCGGGCCTCGCGCGGACAGTGGGCACGCTTGTGAACCCGGCTGTCCTCGGGATGTTCATCGGCGTCGGATTCGTCTTCGCGCTCGCGGTTCTCGCGTGGGATGGTCCAAGGCGCCTCCGGCGACTGTCGTGGGCGATGGTCATCGTGGGCGTTCCGGGCCTGCTGTTCACGCTCACGCGGGCCCCGGTGCTGGCCACCGCCATCAGCGCGGCGGCGATGCTCATCCTTGCC
>NZ_JAWRVL010000275.1:0-263 GCF_036663595.1 Halalkalibacter lacteus | reverse complement strand
CGCCGTCCCGGCGTGCTGGAACGGTGCCTCGGGGCACCGGATCGGGTCAGCCGTCGCCGAGCGGCACGCCCATGACGTTGAACCCGCCGTCGACGTAGACGACCTCGCCGGTCACGGCCGACGCGAGATCGGATGACAGCCCCCGGGCCGTCTTGCCCACGTCCTCGGGGGTGATGTTGGCTCGCAGCGGCGCGACCTCGGCGAACGACGAGTAGAGCCTTCGGAAGTCGCGGACGCCCCAGGCGGACAGGGTCCGGACAGGA
>NZ_JAWRVL010000274.1:0-263 GCF_036663595.1 Halalkalibacter lacteus | reverse complement strand
TGGTGAAATGCCCGCCTTCGGTCCAGGCGCCGACATAGAGCCCCGCGCCCCACTGGGTCACGGAGTTCCGCGTGAACAGGTTGCCGGTGATCCTCAGGGTCTTGCCGAAAACATAGATGGCGCCGCCGTGCGAGGCGTTCGGCTCAGTTCCCGCATTGTTGTCGATGAGATTGCGCTCGATCGCGACCGCATTCTTTTGCGTGGTGTCGTTCAGAAATCCCGCGCCGCCGCGGCCGCAGGAGTTGTTTCTGAAGACGTTGGCT
>NZ_JAWRVL010000273.1:0-263 GCF_036663595.1 Halalkalibacter lacteus | reverse complement strand
GAGTATAAGCCCCAGCTCGTTTTCAGTGTCCACGACTGTCTGAACCGCGGATATTTTCAGCTCGCGCGGAAAATCCTCGGCGCGGACAAGGTTCGGTGCGCCACCTATTGCGGCGAGTTTTCCGGCGGCTGGGGTTATTCGCGCAATTGGATTGAGCCGACGGTCGACCTGTATGTCTCGCGGACGTCGACCGCGCGCGACTACGCCGTGAAGAGCGGAATTCCGCTGGAGAAGACGCGCGTGCGGGGCTACCTCATGCAACC
>NZ_JAWRVL010000272.1:0-263 GCF_036663595.1 Halalkalibacter lacteus | reverse complement strand
ATGGCGTAGCCGGCGCCGACCACCTGGGCGACGTCGTGGACGGTCGCGCCGATGAACAGCCCGGCCTGGTGATCGCCGAACCCGAACAGCTGCGAGACGATCGGATAGAGGACCATGGCGACGGTCGACAGGGTCGATACGCCGATGATGGTGAAGCCGGTCAGCCGCTCCTTGCGATCGTCGGGCGGGAGCGCGGCCGAGATCGCCATCGCCGCCGAAGCGCCGCAGATCGCGGTCGCTCCGCCGGACAGCAGGCCGAACTC
>NZ_JAWRVL010000271.1:0-263 GCF_036663595.1 Halalkalibacter lacteus | reverse complement strand
AAACCCCATTCGCCCTTCCTGCAAGCCGCAGGGCGGTCAGGGTATGATCCAGCACTTCATTTCCTACTCCTGTAAGTTCCTTTATTTCATGCTGTGGAATCCCATGGAAATAACCCAGTTTCTCCAGCAGCGACAGGTGAGTCTTTTCATTACCACCGGGCTCCGGGGTATGATTGGTGAAGACCAGTCGTTTCCTCAATTCTTCAACACTATTGTACTTCCGGTACAGGTGAAAAGCGAGTGGCAGGGCATGGGATTCATTC
>NZ_JAWRVL010000270.1:0-263 GCF_036663595.1 Halalkalibacter lacteus | reverse complement strand
GCCTCGTCCGAGGTTCCTTGTGCATCCCGATTTTCCATTAATTGGCTACCTACCTATTAATAGACCACTCTATGATGCCTCAAGACCTCGTGACCCGTTATTAGGCCTTTTACCACCTATTAAAGTTGAGACTGGCTATGCGCCAGCTACCTGGGGTCCGCAGGCCTACATTAATTCTTTTGAGAAGTTTCAATATGCCCAGCCACCAGATTTTGTTGCCAAGAACCCAGAGGCTCATGCCTTTGCACTTAGGCAGTTGAGAG
>NZ_JAWRVL010000269.1:0-263 GCF_036663595.1 Halalkalibacter lacteus | reverse complement strand
CATCGGCGCAAAAGAGCTTAACGACCGTGTTCGGCATGGGAACGGGTGTGACCTCTTTGCTATCGCCACCAGACTATTATAGGGTATTTTCAGGAAAATACCATGAACCTCGGATTACCCAAAGTAGTTATCTTAGTTCACATTTGAGAGATTCTCTCAAAACTAGATAATGCATAATAGAAACATTTCAAGAATGTATTGGATAAGTCCTCGACCGATTAGTATCTGTCAGCTCCACGTGTCGCCACGCTTCCACACCAGAC
>NZ_JAWRVL010000268.1:0-263 GCF_036663595.1 Halalkalibacter lacteus | reverse complement strand
TTCCAAGGCTCCTACCTATCCTGTACAAACTGTACCAACATCCAATATCAAGCTACAGTAAAGCTCCATGGGGTCTTTCCGTCCTGTCGCGGGTAACCTGCATCTTCACAGGTACTATAATTTCACCGGGTCTCTCGTTGAGACAGTATCCAAATCGTTACACCATTCGTGCGGGTCGGAACTTACCCGACAAGGAATTTCGCTACCTTAGGACCGTTATAGTTACGGCCGCCGTTTACTGGGGCTTCAATTCAGAGCTTCTC
>NZ_JAWRVL010000267.1:0-264 GCF_036663595.1 Halalkalibacter lacteus | reverse complement strand
AACTCGCCACTGAGTTGAAGGTTACGACCCGCACCGTCGACAAATGGAATTTGACCAGGCGCGGGCCGAGAAAAATCAAGATCGGCGCCCGCTGCTACTACAAGCGCACCGACGTTATCGAATGGATGGACGCGCAGCGTGATGCGCAGGCGGTGGGGGCATGAGCGAGCTCACCTACCGCGAAGCCTTCACGCTGCTGACATCGCTAACCGACACCGAAGCCAAGCACTTCGCCAAGCGTACGGCTGAAATTGCAGATCAACT
>NZ_JAWRVL010000266.1:0-264 GCF_036663595.1 Halalkalibacter lacteus | reverse complement strand
GATCCGCAATCCTGTCATCAGCCGCGAAAGCGGGTGATCCAGTATTCCAGAGACGCTGGTGATTTAGCGGAGAAGCCGCGGCGTACTGGATACCCGCATCCGCGGGTATGACGACTAAGCCGCGTCGGAAACGACGCGGTTGCGGCCGTCGTGCTTGGCGCGGTAGAGCGCCTTGTCGGCGCGCTTGAGCAGGTCGGCAACCGGCTCGCCCTTGCGTTCGAGGATCGAGAGCCCGATCGAGATCGTGACCTCGATGCGCCTGGC
>NZ_JAWRVL010000265.1:0-264 GCF_036663595.1 Halalkalibacter lacteus | reverse complement strand
ATACTAATGCTGGTAAATCTACATTGTTTAATCTATTAACAAGTTCAGATGTTTTTGCTGAAGATAAATTATTTGCGACATTGGATTCAACAACCCGTTCACTTGAGGTTCACGACACAGAAAAAATATTGATCAGCGATACGGTAGGGTTTATTCGAAAACTACCGCCGCAGCTTATTGCATCTTTTAAAAGTACGCTTAGTGAAGTGCGGGAAGCGGATATAATATTTCATGTTGTGGATGTTTCGCATACATTTTATGAAG
>NZ_JAWRVL010000264.1:0-264 GCF_036663595.1 Halalkalibacter lacteus | reverse complement strand
CTTCGACTGGGCTAAAATCGCCATGAAGGTGTTGGCCTTCGCGGGCATGCTGATTGGCGGTCGTTTCCTGCTGCGTCCCGTGTTCCGCTTTATTGCCGCGTCGGGCGTTCGCGAGGTGTTTACCGCCGCGACGCTGCTGCTGGTGCTGGGATCGGCGTTGTTTATGGACGCGCTGGGGCTGTCGATGGCGCTCGGGACCTTTATCGCCGGGGTGCTGCTGGCGGAGAGCGAGTATCGTCACGAGCTGGAAATTGCCATCGATCC
>NZ_JAWRVL010000263.1:0-264 GCF_036663595.1 Halalkalibacter lacteus | reverse complement strand
ATTAAAACACTACTTGTAAAAAATGGCGTGATTAATACTAATATCAGTCCAACTGTCATTCCAATTAAAGAAATTTTTTTGCTTCTTTTTCCAACTAAACCACCTATTATAGGTGCTATCACTATACCTAAAACGTATGGCAAGTAAAATCTCGCGAATAGTTGATTATGACCATAGTAGCCCGCTGCATATAATGAACTAAATAAAAAGAGATAATTACCAAGTGCCCCATTAAGTATCGTCAAATAGCTCAGATCACTGGGA
>NZ_JAWRVL010000262.1:0-264 GCF_036663595.1 Halalkalibacter lacteus | reverse complement strand
CCAAAAGTTGAAAATGCAAAACATGTTGCCAGTTTTTTGAGTCACTGTATATAATGAAGCAGCAACGTATTAACCTAATAACTATAAGTACTAATACAGCGCTATGATTCAATACCACTTACATACGCTCTTATCATTCATCACAAAGCGATAGTGTACCAAAAGGGAGTTTGCTTACGAGCTGCAACACAAGACGGTCAGTAACAATGATAATACGGTGAACATCCTCTTTTTTCTGCATTTACCATTATACTTGCTGTAGGC
>NZ_JAWRVL010000261.1:0-264 GCF_036663595.1 Halalkalibacter lacteus | reverse complement strand
GCCTGCCCGGGTCGGTTCGTCTCGAAACTGCTGACGAACATGAACAGGGTCGGGTAGGCCGTCAGGAAGACGACTACCCCGAAGAGCAGCAGCAGGAGAAGTCCGCGGGCGCTCGGGCGGGGCAGCGCGATCGTCGGGACAGTGCGGAGCCGCGCAGCGGTCCTCATAGTCGGCGAGCCTTCTCCCGCGGCGGCAGCCCGTGGCCTCTGGCGCAGCCGCGCACTTATGCCAAGCGACGGCGGCCTCGCACACTGGCATGGGTGA
>NZ_JAWRVL010000260.1:0-264 GCF_036663595.1 Halalkalibacter lacteus | reverse complement strand
CGTCGCGCAGCGCTTTCAGGAAAGCGTCGCGATCGACGTGATGTTCTCTGCAGGCATCGTCCACGGTGTGGAAGCAGGCGATCGGGCAGCCGACGCATCCCATCCTGAAATCGAGAAAGACGCGGATGGCCGCCGGCTGTTGTTTCATCACGTCCGCCACCGGATCGTCGAATCCAATCGGCATAGGCACCTCCCAGCCTGAATTAACCACGACGCGCCCGCTCCTTGTTTGTCGAAGCACAACCTTCACGAAATTTCCCGCCA
>NZ_JAWRVL010000259.1:0-264 GCF_036663595.1 Halalkalibacter lacteus | reverse complement strand
CTTCGAATCTCCTTGTTTAGAGGTTTACCTAATTGAAATCTTTAAATGAATATAAGTTCCAAGTGGGCTCTGACTGGTAAGCGGTCATGGCGAAAAGGGATGAACCTAACACGTAAATAAGGTGCCTAAATGTACTACCAATGAAACCATTAAGGGAGTCCATGTATTTAGACAGCAGGTCGGTGCCCCTAAAAGCAGGTATCCGCTAATGAGTGTGTTAAAACTCCCCTGCCGAATACTCGGGCCCCGAAAATGAATGGCGCA
>NZ_JAWRVL010000258.1:0-264 GCF_036663595.1 Halalkalibacter lacteus | reverse complement strand
TCTGTCTCAGAGACAGATTTCAAAAAGACTAGGAATTGCTAGAAATACTGTTAGTAAATATCTTAAACAAGATCAGGCCCCTACAACGATTTTACGGCAACAAACCTACGCAACTAAAGAGTATTCAGATGAAACCAAACGGGTATTGCCTATAATTGATGAATGGCTTGAAGACGATCAAAAACGTTGGGGAAAGCAAAAACACACAGCAGCAAGAATCTATGAAAGATTGGTTGAGGAATATGAGTTCAAAGGTTCTGAATC
>NZ_JAWRVL010000256.1:0-265 GCF_036663595.1 Halalkalibacter lacteus | reverse complement strand
GCCTGAGGTCCCGCTTCTCGAGCGAGCGGAGGGCGTGGGGCCAGCGCATGCTCTCGGCCGCTAGAGCTGGATCTGCGCGCCCATCTCCACCACCCGGTTCGGCGGGAGGCCGAAGAACGCGCTGGCCGTCTGGGCGTTCCGCGCCATCACGATGAAGAGGCGCTTCCGCCAGGTCCAGATCTTGGACGGCCCGTTGGCCAGCAGCGTCTCCCGCCCCAGGAAGTAGGTGGTCTGCATGGGCACGATGGTGAGGCGCGGCCCCTAC
>NZ_JAWRVL010000255.1:0-265 GCF_036663595.1 Halalkalibacter lacteus | reverse complement strand
AAAACAACAGATGTCGTCAGATTGTCTAGATGCCCACCTTCATGTACCTCGGGAAACAAAAAACTTACGAGCAAACTTTTTTCATCGTTCCGATCTATCATCGTGTCATATGCAACTCGATCATCAAACGTTAGTATATTGCCTATTTTAAGGTCATATTTATGTTCAAAAGATTCGATATATTCTCGTTCGTCACCATAAACATAAACAACAGAAGAATTTTTGATATTTGATTCTGACGAAACTAATAATGTATCTTTTGTTA
>NZ_JAWRVL010000254.1:0-265 GCF_036663595.1 Halalkalibacter lacteus | reverse complement strand
AAGAAGAATTCCCAGGAGAAGAACGCATTTTGATTAATTCACCTAAAGTGGCTACTTATGACTTAAAGCCTGAAATGAGTGCTTATGAAGTGACTGACGCTCTTCTAAACGAGATACGAGCTGATAAGCATGACATGATTATCTTAAACTTTGCTAACCCGGACATGGTTGGTCATTCAGGGAAAGTGGAGCCAACGATTAAAGCGATTGAAGCAGTGGATGAGTGCTTAGGGAAAATCGTTGATTTAATCGAGGAAAAAGGTGG
>NZ_JAWRVL010000253.1:0-265 GCF_036663595.1 Halalkalibacter lacteus | reverse complement strand
CCTGAGCCCGGCCTTGGACATCTTTTCAAGAGCCTGGTAAAGGGGTTCGTTGGAGTTGATAGCCGGAAGCGCAGAACGCATCACTTCACGCACGGGTGTCGCTCCACCATTCTTCTGTAGACCCCTAAGCATATCTGCCTCGCTCAGCACGCCCACAGTCTTGTTCGTGCCCCACTCAAGGACGGGAAAGTCGGATTGTGCAGTGGAAAGGGTGAGATCTACCGCCCTAGAGAGCGATTCGTTCGCTTTCAGCGCCTGCGGAGTC
>NZ_JAWRVL010000252.1:0-266 GCF_036663595.1 Halalkalibacter lacteus | reverse complement strand
CGCCACTGTCACTGTTTTCACTGGCAGTAATTAGCGTTTACTGTCTTCGACTTCATCGCTCTGTGGTTAGCGTTTTATTTCCGGTGCGGCATTGCATCAATTTACAAAAAATACAATAATTCTGAAGTTGAAGATCAGAATCCCAAAATCTAACTTCTGCAAAATAAGGTGAGAATATGGAAAATAAGACCGCTGCGAACCATTCAAGAATTGATTTTCTAGACGTCATGATATTCTTGTCGATTCTGCTGGTCATTGGATTCCAT
>NZ_JAWRVL010000251.1:0-266 GCF_036663595.1 Halalkalibacter lacteus | reverse complement strand
CTGACACTGCGCGAGCTGGAGCGCTGGCTCACATTGGCGGTCGGCACCTATCACGGCTCCGTGCACAACGGCCTGCTCCAACCGCCGGCCGCGCGCTGGGCCGAAGCTATCACGCGGACCGGCGTGCCAACCGTCATCACTCGCGCTACGGCTTTTCTGGTCGATTTTCTGCCCATCATCCGCCGCACGCTGACCCGCACCGGCTTCGTCATCGACCACATCCACTACTACGCCGATGCGCTCAAGCCGTGGATAGCTCGGCGGGA
>NZ_JAWRVL010000250.1:0-266 GCF_036663595.1 Halalkalibacter lacteus | reverse complement strand
AGCTGCGCCAACGTCTTGAACACGCGGAAGCGGAACGTACCCGTGCCCGCGAGCAGTTACGTCAGTACCAGACCCAGTTTACTCAGTACAGCCAAGTGTTGGCGTCGCTGAAAAGCTCGTATGACGCCAAGCGCGACATGCTGAAAGAACTGAGCCAGGAGCTGGTCGACATTGGCGTACAGGCGGATGCTAATGCTGAAGCCCGTGCCCGCGCACGTCGTGATGAACTGCACGCCGGCCTGAGCAACAACCGCGCGCGCCGCAAC
>NZ_JAWRVL010000249.1:0-266 GCF_036663595.1 Halalkalibacter lacteus | reverse complement strand
GCATCCTCCGAGGTCGCACCGGCGCACTCATCGTGCTCGGTTTCGACAAGGTGGTAGAATCCATCTGCACCGGCTGGTTACCCATCGACATAGAGTTCTCCGCGACACGCCTGAGCGAGCTGTGCAAGATGGACGGCGCGGTCGTCCTCGACCGTGACGCCTCGCGCATCCTGCGCGCCGCCACCCAGCTCGTGCCCGACTCGCGCATCGAGACCAACGAGTCCGGCACGCGCCACCGCACCGCCGAGCGCGTCGCGAAGCAGACC
>NZ_JAWRVL010000248.1:0-267 GCF_036663595.1 Halalkalibacter lacteus | reverse complement strand
GCGCGTACCACTGTTTCAACGCGGAATGGAGGTGTTTTTCATTATATGTATTAATGCCGTTGGTGTCGGCAGGGATGGCATCCATCATGGGGTAAATATAACCGAAATTTATGAAAGCTGTAGCAAAACCGGTTCCGGATATTGTAAATTAGGATAATGTATATACAATAATATTACATTTATCAAGGAGCAGAAAACGATGAACAAAACCATCGCCAATACTACCCTTAAAAGCGCTGCAGAAGCGGACCCGAAAACAGCCATTCC
>NZ_JAWRVL010000247.1:0-267 GCF_036663595.1 Halalkalibacter lacteus | reverse complement strand
CCCGGTGAAGAGAGCCAGGGGGCGATGGTGAGCACAGCCGCCCGACAATATGAGCACCACGAAGCAGCCACGTTCACCCCGTACAGGGTCTGGGAGACCGCCGGGATTACGGAGCATATGGGCGGGATCGGCGCCACCGAGCGCTTGCTGGAGCGGTGCCGGGTGGCGCATGGCCAGCGCGTGCTCGATCTCGGCTGTGGCATAGGGCACACTGCTGTGCTGCTGGCACGGCGCTATCAGGCCCGGGTGACCGCGCTCGATATCAAC
>NZ_JAWRVL010000246.1:0-267 GCF_036663595.1 Halalkalibacter lacteus | reverse complement strand
TACTGCTCATATTTTAATATGCGCATTGGGCGGATGCAACCACCCTCGAGATGCTTCAGCTGGCGGTCGAGCGCATGCGCCACTTGCCGGTCCTAGCCTTGTTCACGCTCCGACCGGAACTCGAGCTGCCGTGGGTGGACCTTCCCCACGTCAGCATATTGGCGCTCGGGCGTCTTGATCGCCACCAGGTCGAGCATATGGTCGCGCAGATGACGCAAGGGTGTTCGCTGCCGCCTGCGGTGATGGAGGAAATTGTCGCCAAGACCG
>NZ_JAWRVL010000245.1:0-267 GCF_036663595.1 Halalkalibacter lacteus | reverse complement strand
GCGTTTCGCCGTTCGTCGCGTCCTTCTTAGGCTCCTAGTGCCAAGGCATTCACCGTGCGCCCTTTCTAACTTAACCATTTTGGCTGCAGATCTTCTTCGTATTTCTTCGTCAGCTTCGTGATTCTCGGTCATGTCACGTAGTGAACTACGCTCCATTCCTTCGACCACTTGCTTCCTCGAACTACTCGAATCTCTTTGCCAAAAACGATTTTATATAAAAAAGTCGTTTAAGACGATTTAAATAAATCGTCAATGAATTCTTGACGT
>NZ_JAWRVL010000244.1:0-268 GCF_036663595.1 Halalkalibacter lacteus | reverse complement strand
TGAGAAAGCCCGTATCGTGGTACAGGGCAGCAACCTTCAAAAGGAAGATATCCTCCTCGGGAAAGGAATTCTCCGCCCGCGCGATACGTTCGCTTTGTTTCAGCACATCGAAAGTGTGGTCGATACTATGGTAGGTCAAATGGGGAGGCAGTTTTGAAAGCAACTGACCCTCCACGTGGCTATAGATCGAACTGTATTGTTCAGTCGCCTTCATGGTATCCATCGGTAGGAAGTTAGCCTTGATTGTTAATAAATAATTCCAGAAAAA
>NZ_JAWRVL010000243.1:0-268 GCF_036663595.1 Halalkalibacter lacteus | reverse complement strand
CGCTTGCCGGGATCGAGCTCCTTCACCTTGTCGATCATCAAGATGGGGTAGCGCTGCGGCAGGTACTTGAGGACCTGGTAGATATCGAGCTCAGGCATTCGTCTTCTCCTTGGCGAGGCGCCGCAGGCGCGCGGCATTGCGCTTCCAGGCGTCGTGCTAGTCGAATGGGTAGATGCCGGTGTACGTGCCAGGCTTGGTGATCGATCGCGAGATAAGCGTGCCCGCCGACACGTTAACGTGGTCGGCGATCTCAATGTGCCCATGGATC
>NZ_JAWRVL010000242.1:0-268 GCF_036663595.1 Halalkalibacter lacteus | reverse complement strand
GTGGACGGCACCGGGGTGCGGCTCTCGGACACTGCGCTGGGCTACACGCTGTGGACCTTCTTTATGAACGGTTTTTGCCTGCTGAGCTGGGCGATGGTGGTGCGTCGGCATGAAGCCTTTGGCTACCTGCGTCTGCACTGGAAAAAGGGGCTGCTCGGCGGCGTCGGTACCATGGGCTCGTATGGCCTGGCACTGTGGGCGATGACGCAGGCACCGCTGGCCGTAGTCGCGGCGCTGCGTGAAACCTCGATTCTTTTCGGGGCGCTGA
>NZ_JAWRVL010000241.1:0-268 GCF_036663595.1 Halalkalibacter lacteus | reverse complement strand
CTTGTCGGATGTCGAGGATGTCGTCTTGACCCACAACCACGATGACCACACCGCCGGGCTGCTGTCACTGCGTGCCGCGTTTCAGGCGAAAAACCCGCTCGCCATGAGCCGCGTGCATGCCGCACCCGATATCTTCCTGAGCCGACCTGAGAACGGCAGCGAGTCCAGCTATATGCGGCTGCACCGTGCGGAGATGGAGCAGATCGGCATCCACTTCGTGCTGCATGAGGCGCCGACCCAGTTACTGCCGGGCGTCTGGTTCAGCGGC
>NZ_JAWRVL010000240.1:0-269 GCF_036663595.1 Halalkalibacter lacteus | reverse complement strand
GCTCCGCTCCGATTCCACGCGCTCAAGGGGATGTCGGAGTGCGGGACGATCCTCCTCTGGTCGCGCGGCGCCGACACGGACCCGATTCCGAAGTCGGTGTCGAGGCTGTACCCGCCGGCCTCGAGCCCGGCGGACACGTCGCCCAGAATGGGGTCGAGCGACGCATGATGCGCGTTCACGACGCCGCGATCCTCGTGCACCTTCAGCACGCAGCCCAGCGTCTGCTCCAGCGCAGCCGTGTCGAGGTGCTCGCGGTGCAGGATCATGAG
>NZ_JAWRVL010000239.1:0-269 GCF_036663595.1 Halalkalibacter lacteus | reverse complement strand
CATGTAGATGCCGTCGCGCACGGGCCAGACGGCAAGCTCGTTGGACCCGAGCGTTTGCGCGTGTGCACCGGCAGAGACCGAGAAGACGAGGGCGGCGAGGCCGAGACTGCGCGCGCTCATGACCTGGCTCCACATGCACGCGGATTCCAGTGTCCGCCTTCGGCTTCCTTGCGGAAGTGATTGCTCACGATGAAGCGCTGCGTCAAGTAGCGCGGATCGTCGACGAGCGTCGTCACCATGAGCCACTCGTCGCCGTTCGGTGCTGCGAA
>NZ_JAWRVL010000238.1:0-269 GCF_036663595.1 Halalkalibacter lacteus | reverse complement strand
ATAAATATACACTGAATAATTAAATCAGGTACAAATAAAAATATAGAGAAATTTATTAAAGGTGACTATTAAAATTAAGATCACACCTATAATTATGAAGATAAAGTGGATGTTGAATTTCAAGCTATAATTCTGTCAAAAATATACCCTCAAGAGAAAACATATAAATACCTGTAGATTTTTTTAGATATTATAATAATTCAGTTTTAATAAACAACTTCTCCTGCATAGGACTATAGGTGTACTTTTTATACGTCTCTGTAAAGTTA
>NZ_JAWRVL010000237.1:0-269 GCF_036663595.1 Halalkalibacter lacteus | reverse complement strand
ATATTACAAGATGATGAAATAGCTAAAGATAATAATGATAAAGACGATACTTATATTAATATTTATAAAAAATATATTTATAGAACATATAATGATTTAAATAAAATGTAAAAATATTTAACCATCAAGACAAGATTTGGGTTGTTTCCCAAAATAGGTCTCAGAAATATTAAATCTTGTACAATGTTAAGAATATTATAATATCAATTGTTAAAATATTTTTTGACGAAAATAATTAATGGATCATGAGGAAAATAACTGACAGAAAT
>NZ_JAWRVL010000236.1:0-269 GCF_036663595.1 Halalkalibacter lacteus | reverse complement strand
AAGTCCGCCACCAAGAAGTCGACCGGAAAGTCGGCCGCCAAGAAGTCCACGGCGACGAAGTCGGCGGCCAAGAAGTCGGCGGCCAAGAAGTCAGCGGCCAAGAAGTCCACGGCGGCGAAGAAGTCCACCGCGAAGTCGACGGCCTCGACGTCCGCCGCCGCCACGACCAGCGAGGCGGCGAAGCAGTCCTGATGGAGCCCGACCGCACGTACGCGGGACAGATCCCGGAAGGTGAGCGCGACGAGCCGGTGTCCGGCGACGACATCCCT
>NZ_JAWRVL010000235.1:0-269 GCF_036663595.1 Halalkalibacter lacteus | reverse complement strand
CATGAACAGCAGAAGCAGCAAAGCCGGCATGGTGGTGAAGATCATCAGCACGTAATCGTTCATATACGCGATTATCTGGGCCTGATGGTTGATCATGCGATCCAGCGTCGCCGCGCCTAGCGACGTGGCGGGGTCGAGCGATGGCTGCGCTTGCCCGAGCATCTGCAACACCCGGTTGAAGGGACTGACCGATGCCCCGATCTGCTCGTGCAGCGCCTGGGCGTTGTGTGCGAGCAGCGATGTGGTGACTGAAACGCCGATTGCGGCAC
>NZ_JAWRVL010000234.1:0-269 GCF_036663595.1 Halalkalibacter lacteus | reverse complement strand
AGGCCTGCAGGATCGTCTGATCCTGGTTGTCCCCACCAGGCGTGCCCAGCGCCATCAGCGGCGTGCCGTCCTTGAACACCATGCTGGGCGTCAGCGTGTACCGCGGACGCGCGCGCGGGCGGATCTGGTTGGCCCGCGTCACGTCCAGGAAGAACTGCTCGCCGCGCACGCTCATCCCGATGCCGGTATCACCCAGGATCACCGCGCCGTTCACCCACCCGCCGCTCGGCGTCGCGTCGAAGAGGTTCCCGTCCCTGTCGATGATGGCC
>NZ_JAWRVL010000233.1:0-269 GCF_036663595.1 Halalkalibacter lacteus | reverse complement strand
AGGCTCAGGACCACCGCCATGCGCTGGTGCCACGCCAGCGGCCCCGGCAGGCGCACGGCGCAACCGCCGCCGACCGCGCCCTGGGCCAGGGCCTGCAAGGCCGCGGCGACGACGTCGAGTTTCACCTGCGTATCCGCATCGACGAAGAAAAAAGCTTCGCCACGCGCCGCACGCGCGCCGGCATTGCGCGTGGCGGCGATGTGGCGATACTCGACGCGCAGGACGCGCGCTCCGGCGGCGCCCGCGATCGCGGCGGTCCCGTCGCTCGA
>NZ_JAWRVL010000232.1:0-270 GCF_036663595.1 Halalkalibacter lacteus | reverse complement strand
TGCCCTTCAGCCTTGGGCCTTCGAACGAACCGCCCGTCACAGCGACGATCGCACGGGTGCCCTGCGGGCCATTGGCAATCGTCGTGCCCGGTGCGGTGCTGGCCGTGAGCGTGAACAGGCACTCGTCCGGGAGTGAGGACTCAGGCATTCCGACGCTTCCCCTCGGGTTCGGTGGCACCGGACTCTACCAGAGGAGCGAGCAGCCCGCATCACCCCGGCGCCCCGTAGCCTGCCTGCGTTTGACCTGCCCGCGCTGCTGACCTAGGCTCG
>NZ_JAWRVL010000231.1:0-270 GCF_036663595.1 Halalkalibacter lacteus | reverse complement strand
AGCACTCGCACCTGGCCAGACGAGGTCGTGCCTTTCCCGTAGCTGGACACCGCCATGAAGTCCAGGGTGACGTTCGCTTCCATGGCCCGCACGAGGTCGGACATGAACATGAAGCCGCCCTTGAGCACCCCTACGAGGTGGATCTCCGCCCCGGGCGGATGGTCGCGGACGATTGCCTCCCCCAGCTCGCGAATCCGTGTCTGGATCGTATCTTCGGTGAGCAGGATCTTCTCGATCATTGGACCGCCGCCTTCACGTCGGCTGCACGCT
>NZ_JAWRVL010000230.1:0-270 GCF_036663595.1 Halalkalibacter lacteus | reverse complement strand
CCGGCGGGCGCGGCGGTGCGACGTCCACTGCGACACCGATGAGCGAGGACTGCTTGTATCTCAACGTGTGGACCGAGGCCGCGTCGGCGTCTGAACGGCGGCCGGTGATCGTATGGTCGCATGGTGGCGCGTTGACCGTCGGCTCGGGGTCGCAACTCGATGGCGAAGCCTTGGCTCGAAAGGGCGTGGTAGTGGTCGCCTATGACTACCGCCTCGGGCCGTTCGGCTTCTTCTCCCACCCGGAGCTGACCAAAGAATCGGAGCGAAACG
>NZ_JAWRVL010000229.1:0-270 GCF_036663595.1 Halalkalibacter lacteus | reverse complement strand
CTACGCGCGGTGCACGTGCACCACGGCCTGAGTTCTTTTGCCGATCGGTGGGTAGAGCACTGTCGCCAACAATGTGCCGCCTGGCAACTGCCATTGGTGGTGCAATATGTGCAGGTTGACGGCCGTCAGGACGGCATCGAAGCCGCGGCCCGGGCGGCGCGCTATTCCGCTTTTGCTGCCACGCTGGCCGTGGATGAAACCTTGCTCACCGCGCAACACCTTGACGATCAATGTGAAACCTTTCTTTTGGCGTTAAAGCGCGGCAGCGGC
>NZ_JAWRVL010000228.1:0-270 GCF_036663595.1 Halalkalibacter lacteus | reverse complement strand
CTGATCTTCCTCGCGCACATGCATCAGAGCCATGATCAAAAGATAGGCAAGAAAGTTGCGCCCCTGACTGTGGGCGAGCACAATCAGCGTTTCATGGGCTCGCTCGATTTCGGCGAGACTTGAATCGCGCGCAAACTGCCCAGCGGGGGCGCCGAGGTCCTCCTCAGTCATAGTGGGCCATTCATTTCGGAAGCTGCTTGAGGCCTAAATCCATCTTGCCATGAAAAAATGACCGATTGGATTGACACTGATCATGGACGACTTGACCTC
>NZ_JAWRVL010000227.1:0-270 GCF_036663595.1 Halalkalibacter lacteus | reverse complement strand
AAACTCGTAACCAGCAAGGATGGCCTCCCGTTCCTCGGGGCTCATGTGGGCCAGCAATACCTTGCCCAATGCGGTACTGTGCAGGCGACCGCGTTTGCCGAGCTCCGAGCGGATACCCAGCGAGTGACTTCCAAAGAGTCTCTCGATGTATACGACTTCTTTATGATCCCGGATTGCCAGGTTGACGCTCTCCCCGCTCCACTGCCTCACATGCTCCAGCGTCGGCGCCGCGATTTTGCGCAAGTCTAGCTGCTCCAAAAGCACTGAAGC
>NZ_JAWRVL010000226.1:0-270 GCF_036663595.1 Halalkalibacter lacteus | reverse complement strand
ATTGCGCTGCCCAGACCGACTTCGAGCACTCCGCTCGACACGCGTCGCTCCTCCCTCGCTCCTTCGATTCGTCAGACACCGGCGAGCGAGCCGGGTTCCGATCTCAGCGCCGAACAGTAGCCTGTCCCCATTTTTCGACGATGTACGCCCCCGTCCTACTGTCGATTCGGACCGTGGGCACTCTCCGGCTCTCCTCGAAGGACAGGAACCCGGGCCGCAGCTCCTGCCAGAAGCTCCACAGCGCGGCATCAGGCCGGTAATCGCGCCGGA
>NZ_JAWRVL010000225.1:0-270 GCF_036663595.1 Halalkalibacter lacteus | reverse complement strand
ATCTTAAAACCATTTGAAATATGAAATCAATTAAATTTTTATACCTGGTCAGCATCCTGTTACTCGTGATGGGTAGCTGTAAAAAGCTGGATGTGGGAAAGAATCCCAACAATCCGGATTTTGAGGATGTTTACTCCAATGCCGCGAGTGTCAAATCCATTGCGGGAGGTCTGTATAATACATGGTACGAGGGAACGCATTCCTACTCATGGGCTCCGTATATGTTTCTCGCTACATCTTCAGACAATGTTACCTGTTCCTGGGGTAACC
>NZ_JAWRVL010000224.1:0-270 GCF_036663595.1 Halalkalibacter lacteus | reverse complement strand
AAGAATTGTAGTAATCTAAAAGAAATAATAGAACAATTGGAAAATATTCAAAAAGATGGTGCTAAGTTCTTCTTTAGAGGAGAAAATAAACTTTACGAAAATAAAATTTCATCCAGTTTATTTAGAAAACAAAAAAAAGACGGTAAAAAAATATATTCCAAAACTTTAGAAACATACTTCTATGGTCAAAAAGCTTTTCATAGAGAAATAATTAGCTTAAATAAACGCGAAGACTTTAACTTTATGGCCTTATGTCAACACCATGGGTTA
>NZ_JAWRVL010000222.1:0-270 GCF_036663595.1 Halalkalibacter lacteus | reverse complement strand
CATCGGCCGCACCAAATTGTCCGACATCGAGCTTGCGCCGGACGTGAAGCCGTCGTGTTCGCACAGCTCGCTGACCACGCTCGACGAGGGCGGCCAGGAAGTGAAGATCCTGCGCGACAACATGCCGTTCGGGCGTCCGGGCGCGGGCGAATTCGGCACCTACTTCATCGGCTATGCACGCTCGCCGGCGCCGATCGAGCAGATGCTCGAGAACATGTTCGTCGGCCGCCCGCCCGGCAATTACGACCGCCTGCTCGACTACAGCCGCGC
>NZ_JAWRVL010000221.1:0-270 GCF_036663595.1 Halalkalibacter lacteus | reverse complement strand
CCAATGCGGAAGTAGTTCAGTGGTAGAACACCACCTTGCCAAGGTGGGGGTCGCGAGTTCGAATCTCGTCTTCCGCTTACGTATCATATGCAATAAGTCCTGCCGGGGTGGTGGAATTGGCAGACACACAGGACTTAAAATCCTGCGGTAGGTGACTACCGTGCCGGTTCAAGTCCGGCCCTCGGCACCATAAAATGCGCCCTTAGCTCAGCTGGATAGAGTGTTTGACTACGAATCAAAAGGTCGGGAGTTCGAATCTCTCAGGGCGCA
>NZ_JAWRVL010000220.1:0-271 GCF_036663595.1 Halalkalibacter lacteus | reverse complement strand
GCTCTTCTACGTACCAGCGGTGATCCTATTCGTTTCCCTGTTCGGCGGGTTCTCGACGTTCGGCCTGCTGCTGCGCCGAGACTATGCCGTCATCGCGACGTGCACGCTGCTCGCGTGGTCAGCCGCACATCTTCCTTTTGCGATCGCGGGAGTCGCGCTATTCGGCAGCGAGATCGATCCGACGGTCTGGCTTTCGCTTTGGGTAGCGAGCGGAGCGATCTTCGGCCTGATGATGCTCTTCGCGATCCGCACGGTGTTCGGCACGAGCTAC
>NZ_JAWRVL010000219.1:0-271 GCF_036663595.1 Halalkalibacter lacteus | reverse complement strand
ACCGATTTGTATTCGCTAAGCATTGGTGCTGCACCAGCGTCCAATTCATGGGCCCGCTTGCTAGCTAACATAATCAATGAGTAACGCGAATTAACTTGCTTCAATAAGTCATCAACTGATGGATATAAGATCATGATTCCGCATCTCCTAACATTTCTTCATACTCGGGCATGACCCGCTTAACACTAAACCGTTCACTACGAATAATAGCCTTGATTCGTTCAGCAGCTAGCGGGACTTCATCATTGATAACCGCATAATCATAATTACG
>NZ_JAWRVL010000218.1:0-271 GCF_036663595.1 Halalkalibacter lacteus | reverse complement strand
ACTTAAAATAGATTGAAGTACAAAATAAGAGTGTTGTTGTTTGTAGCTGCGGCATGTATTGTATCGAGCAATGTGGACGGAATAAATATTTTTTTGTATTCAGTAGATACCGCAGATACAAATATCGACAAAGTATTTACGTATCGAAACGATTCTATTACAATAGTTACCGCCGATACAGTAAAGCAGAGCGAAAACATACGCTTAATAAATACCTATAATATAGGCGATAGCATCACTATTGGTATCAAATCGAAGAAAAAACTATTTG
>NZ_JAWRVL010000217.1:0-271 GCF_036663595.1 Halalkalibacter lacteus | reverse complement strand
ACAGCTTACCCGCTCGGACGTTAACAAAGGCCATCCCGCATACTATCAGGACTACGCCCGGCGTCTTGCCGACGAAACGCCAGGCGCCTTTTATATCGACCAGTTTAATAACGAGGCTAACCCGCTGGCGCATGCCACCACCACTGCCCCGGAAATCTTCCGGCAGCTGGAGGGCGATATCGACGCGATTGTCGTCGGCGTCGGCTCCGGCGGAACCCTCGGTGGGCTACAGGCCTGGTTTGCTGAACACTCCCCGAAAACGGAATTTATC
>NZ_JAWRVL010000216.1:0-271 GCF_036663595.1 Halalkalibacter lacteus | reverse complement strand
CCCAACCTCTCACGACACGAGCTGACGACAACCATGCACCACCTGTCACTTTGTCCCCCGAAGGGGAAAGCCCTATCTCTAGGTTTGTCAAAGGATGTCAAGACCTGGTAAGGTTCTTCGCGTTGCTTCGAATTAAACCACATGCTCCACTGCTTGTGAGGGCCCCCGTCAATTCCTTTGAGTTTCAACCTTGCGGTCGTACTCCCCATGCTGAGTGCTTAATGTGTTTACTTCGGCACTAAGGGCATCGAAACCCCTAACACCTAGCACT
>NZ_JAWRVL010000215.1:0-271 GCF_036663595.1 Halalkalibacter lacteus | reverse complement strand
GTCAGCCCAGCCTGCCGCTCTGGAACAGGAAGACGAGCGCCACGCCCATCGCGCCGAAGGCCAGAATGGATTCCGACGGGAGGGCTCGGTGGACGATCTTGCTCGACGAGAGCAGAGCGATGAGGACGACCGCAATGACGAGTGCCATCGTGCTGCCTTCAGGGCCTCAGGTTGAGCGCGCGTTGCACCCACCCGGGAATCTTGGAGCGGCTGCGGTTGAGGACGACACCGAGGACCCCGACATCCCGGAGGAGGTGCAGGGTCCGCTCCA
>NZ_JAWRVL010000214.1:0-271 GCF_036663595.1 Halalkalibacter lacteus | reverse complement strand
CTGATATTCTTCAATAGCCCCAGATGCTAAAAGGGCCTGAATACGTTTTGCTTCAAGCCCTTTGATTTCATCACCTGGCATAAAATGCCCGATGGATTGTTTTGCTGTGTACTTCGGCATTTAAGCCTCCTTATAGAGTAATGAAGCCGGTCCCACCAACTACGCCGTTCTTATTCGATGGAATGACCAGTGGAGCAGATTCGGTCATCAGCATAATGCCGCTTGGATCTTCACAGTACCATTGACGGTCAAAGTACTGCTGAGCCACACC
>NZ_JAWRVL010000213.1:0-271 GCF_036663595.1 Halalkalibacter lacteus | reverse complement strand
AATAATAACAATCAGTTGATTTTCATAATTAATGATTTTATATAAATATTAATATATAATAATAACAAATATTTAAAAAATCTTAAAAAGTTCTCGTTTTTGGGCTTTATATAGCATAGAATTCCTTGATTTTGGGAAATCAATTATTCGGAGTTTAAGAACAATTTTACGCAAAATATTAAAGATTACATAAAAAATAATTATGCATATTAAAAATCAAAAAATTGAATTTTTAATATATTATTGAAGATGATTGAGAAATAAGAGCTGC
>NZ_JAWRVL010000212.1:0-271 GCF_036663595.1 Halalkalibacter lacteus | reverse complement strand
CCGACCTATGACATCGGCTTTACGGCCATCGAACGCTTGCTGGTCCGCATCCACGGCGAACGCTCGGTGCGCATGGAAATGCTGCTCGATCCCCGCCTCGTCTGCCGCGGTTCGACCGCCAGTGTGGACGGCCATCCGCAGCGTGCGCTGGTGAGCGGCATCGTGAGCAAGATGCGACCCGCGTCAACGGCGGCAATGGCGCAAACAAGCGGCAGTTAAATCCAGCGCTGGAACCGGTACCAAGGTGCAGGTTTTTGACCGTCGCACTGCG
>NZ_JAWRVL010000211.1:0-271 GCF_036663595.1 Halalkalibacter lacteus | reverse complement strand
CACTCGCGCCTGATAACGCACGCCAGCGGTCAGGTTGCCGATGGTGATGCCGACGATCAGCATGACGCCGAAGGTCAGCAGATACTGCATATCGCTGACGGCAAACGACCATTCAGGCTGGACGAAAAACAGATCAAAGCTGGCGACGTTAATCACCGCCGCCAGTACCGAGGGCCAACGGCCGAAGAACAGCGCGACGATCGCCACCCCGAGCAGATACACCATCACCAGGTTGGCCTGGTCAAAGCCCGGCAACAACCATTGGGAGAGC
>NZ_JAWRVL010000210.1:0-271 GCF_036663595.1 Halalkalibacter lacteus | reverse complement strand
ATGGTGAGCCATGAAGGATTCGAACCTTCGACCCTCTGATTAAAAGTCAGATGCTCTACCAGCTGAGCTAATGGCTCCCTGTTAAAGTGATAATATTGTTGGTGACCCGTACGGGATTCGAACCCGTGATACCGCCGTGAAAGGGCGGTGTCTTAACCACTTGACCAACGGGCCACTATATAATTCATTTATCGGTGGCGGAGAAGGAGGGATTTGAACCCTCGCGCCGCGTAAACGACCTACACCCTTAGCAGGGGCGCCCCTTCAGCCA
>NZ_JAWRVL010000209.1:0-271 GCF_036663595.1 Halalkalibacter lacteus | reverse complement strand
CTGATTGAAGTGGGGGATTCCTAAGAACACCAGCATAACCACCAGTTATCGATTAGGCTATCCCCGTAGTCCTTACGGTTAGAAGCCTTACAGCTTCATTTCTAAGATTTAATCCAGCGTTACTATCGCGGTCATGGAATGTCTTGCAAGCGGGACATTCCCATTCTCTTACCCCTCGTTCTTTAACATCTTTGTTTTTGTATCCGCAGCACGAACAAAGTTGAGAACTAGGGAAGGTTTTGCTTACCTCGATGACTGTTTTTCCGTACCA
>NZ_JAWRVL010000208.1:0-272 GCF_036663595.1 Halalkalibacter lacteus | reverse complement strand
GCAATGAGCGAAGCCCTTGCATGGTTTTAATTTATATATGAAAGGGTTTCTCAGAAAGAACGCGCAAAGACATGTATAATACGTTATAAATTAATCAAAGTTAAAAAATAACCAGGAAAAAAATTTTTTATTATGTTTTTATTTTTTTGGAATTACTTCATCATTTTGATATTTTATTTTATTTTTTGTATTTTTATATAGATATTCACATTATGTTTTTTATATATGTGAATGATTTGAGATCTTTTTATCATATTTCTATGGTTCTGTTG
>NZ_JAWRVL010000207.1:0-272 GCF_036663595.1 Halalkalibacter lacteus | reverse complement strand
TCGGTGCAGTTGGAAGAACACAAGGCCGCGGCACTGTGGGCCACCGAAGACGGCAACGACAAGCTGGTCAACATCCAGGGCGAGGTCTTCGAGGCCAATACCGGCGATGTGGAAGACGACGGGCTGCCGCGCTTCAGCGGCCCCGAGGGCACGGCCGCGGCCATGCTGGTGCTGTACCGCCGGCTGCAGCCGGTACTGGCCAGCCTGAAGGAAGGCGATGTCGAGGAGCTGCACCTGTCCGGCCGCGGCTCCTGGCGCGCCGAGCTGGAGAA
>NZ_JAWRVL010000206.1:0-272 GCF_036663595.1 Halalkalibacter lacteus | reverse complement strand
CGACAATCCGATGAAGGTCACCTCCGCCGCGGATATCCATCACCCTGCCTGCCTCATCCAGGAATTGAACCCCGAGAGCCTGGGCCATTCCTGCCCCTCCATCGGATGTGCCTGAATCGCCGCAGCCGATGAGAATATTGTCGACATTCAAGTCCAGTGCCGCTTTTATCAATTCACCTACGCCGTAAGTGGTCGTGTACAAAGGGTTGCGCCTGTCCTTCGGAACGAGCCGCAGGCCTGCCGCTGCCGCCATTTCGAGTACAGCCGTTACC
>NZ_JAWRVL010000205.1:0-272 GCF_036663595.1 Halalkalibacter lacteus | reverse complement strand
CAGGGTAAGCAGAATTTCGTGACCATTCTCGGCGATGAGCGCGCACGGAGGCAGGCTCGACTGTTGGTGGAGCAAGCGGTCGAACATCTGCGCAGCTTCGGTGATCGAGGGAATTTGCTCGCCGCCGTCGCGAGATTTGCAATTACTCGGGATAAGTAGGTTATGTTTGCTTTCCACCCGGCCCGACCACAAATTGCCGTTGCTATCTCAGGCTGGCGATAATCAGTCGGCGCCATTCGGCCATCATCGCGGCATAGCCTGGCTTATCCATC
>NZ_JAWRVL010000204.1:0-272 GCF_036663595.1 Halalkalibacter lacteus | reverse complement strand
GTTCTCACAAACTCACATTTTTGTAGTTTATGCTGTGACAATAATGGTATCGTTTTCAAAAACTTGCACTTTGAAAACCCGTTTTCAAAAGTTTGTTTTCAGGCCTCCAAAATGCTGTTGGCGAGTAAATGAACGGCCAAAACGCATAAATATTTTCCATTTTTTGTTGAAAACATTGTCGTGTAAACAGCCCCCAAAACACATTATTTAATGATCAAGTTATTTAATTATCAAGCATCATCTTAAGACATTAGTAGGCTACTTAGTACAAA
>NZ_JAWRVL010000203.1:0-272 GCF_036663595.1 Halalkalibacter lacteus | reverse complement strand
CTGATTTACTGTCCTGCATGATTAGCTGACTACAGAAGACTGCTGCCAGACCGCCTATAAGCGGACCGAACCAGTATAGCCACTGGTTATCCCAGTACCCCATGGCTAAGGCAGGGCCGAAGCTTCTGGCGGGATTCATGCTTGCACCGGTCAATGGGCCTCCAATGAAAGCATCGAGAAATACAGCGAGACTGATGATGGCGGCATTGCGGGTCGTCAAAATGCTCATGATTAAAAAGAACGTCATGACCCCTTCTATAAAAAATGCGTTA
>NZ_JAWRVL010000202.1:0-272 GCF_036663595.1 Halalkalibacter lacteus | reverse complement strand
GCCAGGCTGATCTGATTGTCGCGATTGCTGTCTTCCTGGGCCAGCATGGGTTGCGCGTTCGAGGTCGGGGCCGGTGCGGGCAGCTTGGCGAATTCCGACGCGCTGAGCTGGCCATTTTTGTTTACGTCCAGCTGGGCGAACAGGGCGCGATTACGAGCCTTCGCCTCGGCAGCGGCAGCGAGAACCTGATATTGCTCGATCTCGGTTTGGCTCAATTGCCCGTTCTTGTCGCTGTCTATCGTCCGAAACTGGCTGTCCATTTCCGCGATGAA
>NZ_JAWRVL010000201.1:0-272 GCF_036663595.1 Halalkalibacter lacteus | reverse complement strand
ACATGCTTAGATATCGTCTATTGTTTTAACACCAAGTGACCCGACGAACAGGGTACAAGGTGCGATCCTCTAAGTTTGGTATAAAGCCCCGAGGCTTGACTCTATACGGACTTGTGTGCGTGCGCTTCAGTCGGACTCCCTAACCACAAGTATTCAGAGAGGCGGACAAGCTGCCCTTAGGCAGCTAGAGCGTATGATTCGTCGTTTGCGACTAAAAAATGCAAATTTGATTTACGATAGAAAATGCGCTCTCGGCATGCATCTATGAGTTT
>NZ_JAWRVL010000200.1:0-273 GCF_036663595.1 Halalkalibacter lacteus | reverse complement strand
CACGACAAGCACGTCCGGCGGCCTCGGCCACCGGGCTTCGATCACGCTGCAGGCAGCCAGCCGCCTGCGTCAGCACCTGCATGGCTGGCAGAGCAGGCGCCAGCGCCGGCGACTCTTGGAACAGGACCTCTCATGGCAACAGAAACTCGCATTTCGAACCCGGCACGCTGGTTGAAGTCTCCGCCTGCATGGGCGGCCATCGTGCTGGCCCCGGTGCTGGGCGGCAGCATCGCGGCGGCCGGGGACGTGTCCGCGCTGGCTGCGGCCTCGCAG
>NZ_JAWRVL010000199.1:0-273 GCF_036663595.1 Halalkalibacter lacteus | reverse complement strand
CGTTCCGCCTGATGCGCGACCGTGGCATCGCTTACCTGCCGACCCTGACCGCGGTGGAATCCACCGAGCAGTACTTCAACGGCTACCAGCCGGGACAACCCGCGACGCCGAAGATGCAGGAAGCCGAACGCGGGTTCCGATCCGCGCTGGCCGCCGGAACGACGATCGCCTGCGGCAGTGACGTGGGCGTGTTCCGGCACGGCGACAACTGGCGGGAGCCGGCATGGATGGTGCGGCTGGGCATGCCCCCCGTGCGCGCCCTGCGCGCCTGTA
>NZ_JAWRVL010000198.1:0-273 GCF_036663595.1 Halalkalibacter lacteus | reverse complement strand
GCCCATGGGCTCGAGCTGGGTGAAGAGGTACCAGTCGCCGCGCTCCTGGGCTCGGAAGGCGCCCTCGAGCTCGCGCGTGGAGGCCACGGCCTCGTAGGTGATGCGCAGCGTCGCCGGGCCCTTTGCCAGTGGGCGCTCCAGCGTGAAGCCGATGAAGTTGTCATTGCCCGGCGCTGGCGTCAGCGCGATGGGCGCGCCGGCCTGCGTCAGGGTGGCCTGCTTCACGGTGAGCGCCCTGCCGTTCAGCCAGAGCACGGAGGTGGGCTCGGCCAC
>NZ_JAWRVL010000197.1:0-273 GCF_036663595.1 Halalkalibacter lacteus | reverse complement strand
AAGTCTTTGTCAGGTCGCACGCGAGAAACGCGGTGAGTGCGCGCCGTATAGCGAGGCACCCTCGGCGACCAGCCGCTCGAGGAGCGGCGCCGCTCGCCCGTAATCGCCGAAGCGGGCGCGGTACTCGTTGACGCGCGACAGCACGGTGGGGAGACCGACGGTGTCGGCGAAAAACATCGGCCCTCCGCGATAACGCGGAAACCCGAACCCGTAACAGTAGATCACGTCGATATCGCCCGCACGGCTCGCGTAACCCTCGTCGAGCACGCGGGC
>NZ_JAWRVL010000196.1:0-273 GCF_036663595.1 Halalkalibacter lacteus | reverse complement strand
AAAAGCTGGCTGTCCGCGCTCCTTGGAGGCGCATTCTCGCCACGCGTGGCAGCGCGCAGGCAAAATCCGTCGGTCATCGAGACCGACCAGCGCGCGGCCATTTCCTCGCACCTGGCCAGGTTCGGCGTAAAGCCGCAGAACCCACGCCTGAACGTCGTATTCGTCGGATCGCCCGGCTCGGGCAAGACCACGGCCATCCAGTCGGTTTCATCCTCAACCGCGCAGTCCACGGAAGTCGCGGCCACCGACGGCGTGGGCATGATCAAGGCGAAG
>NZ_JAWRVL010000195.1:0-273 GCF_036663595.1 Halalkalibacter lacteus | reverse complement strand
ACGAGCCGCCTGTGAGCTTTTCCGGGCTGGCGAAAAGCATGCGCGCCGCCGTTCACCACAGCTCGCCGATTTACGTTAAGCGTAACATTCTGGTGTCGACGTACATCCCGCACCCGCGCCTTTCCCGGCAGGATTTCAGCCGCTTCGCGCTCGATTACATGGTGTTCGGAAATGCGTTTATTGAGGAGCGCCTGAGCGTCACAGGTAAGCCAGTGAAGTATGAAACCTCCCCGGCGAAATATACCCGGCGCGGCGTCGAACAGGACGCCTACT
>NZ_JAWRVL010000194.1:0-273 GCF_036663595.1 Halalkalibacter lacteus | reverse complement strand
ATCGACAAGCTGAGATTTTTGATATTGCCGAAATCAAAGTAGCGCGACAGCGTCAGGTTATAGCGATCATTGGTTGGTCGATTCCAATAGGTCTGGTGGTTGTAGTTGAGATAAGTGCTTAATCCCCAGTCCCGAAAGTTCTTGTTCAGGGTGACGGTGTACATTTCCCTGCTGCTACCGCTTCTGTGGCCGGTATAGCGCGCATCAAGATATTCGCTCATTGTCATAAAGTCCTGCGCCGAGAAACGGTAACCAGCAAAGGTCACTTGACTG
>NZ_JAWRVL010000193.1:0-274 GCF_036663595.1 Halalkalibacter lacteus | reverse complement strand
GGGTCGCGCGAGATCGCGTCGAACGTGTCGGCCTGCGCGCTGAAGGCGTGCGCGAAGTTCTTCGAGACCGGCGCCACGACGCGGGCGGCGTCGTTGAGCTCCTTGAAGAAGCCCGGCAGGTCGGTCTGGACGTCGGAGAGGTTGCGCAGGACCGGCGCCACGACGCCGAGGAAGTCGGGCAGGCGCTGGATCGTGCGGTTGAGGTCGCCGCCGCGGCCCGCGAACGCGCCGCCGAAGCCGAACAGGCTGCCCTTGACGCCCTCGCGGGTCTTCG
>NZ_JAWRVL010000192.1:0-274 GCF_036663595.1 Halalkalibacter lacteus | reverse complement strand
AATGACGAATAGCGAAGGTATGGCAGCAATCACAAATAAATGGGTAATGACCAGAAATTGAGAGAGATAACCGCCAAATAACGGCCCAATGACAGAACCCAAACGAGCAATTCCAATACTCCAGCCCACCCCTGTAGTACGAAGTGAAACTGGGTAATAACTGGCCGACAAAGCATTAATGGCAGGTTGCCCACCAACAATGGCAAAGCCAGCAATAAAAATGATAATAAACAATAAAACGATATGACTAACAGAATAGCCAATTAAAGCAACA
>NZ_JAWRVL010000191.1:0-274 GCF_036663595.1 Halalkalibacter lacteus | reverse complement strand
ATCCTGGGAAGGCATGAACTGTTCACCTTCTTTTTGCACAAACCCACCTCCAACCGAGTAATAGGTCTCCGCAATCGAATCGCCATTGGAGAAACCCGCCAGGAAACTCAAGGCATTCGGATGATAAGGCAGGGTTTCTGTGATAAGGAACTCTATATCCTCAGCAGGGTTAAAATCAACTTCATGCAGACCTCCCAGCAGCAGTTTTTTCATGGAGCTGATATCAGCCATCCTCGCATGAATATTTTCTACGGCGAATGTGACAGGATCTTCC
>NZ_JAWRVL010000190.1:0-274 GCF_036663595.1 Halalkalibacter lacteus | reverse complement strand
CTGCCGCCGCAGGAGCGTCGGGCGCAGCGCTTACCGGCGGTTGATCCCCGGTGTCCACCCTTGCAGCAGGGCAGTAGCGCGCCGCTGATTGTGACTGGCCTTATTGACGGACAGCGCGTTCAACCGCTGCCGGGCACTACCACGCTGGTGATACCGGTGGCGGTGCAGGGCGGTCAGGGCGTTCAGCGCTGGTGGTTTTTAAACGGCGAGCCGCTCGAAACGCAAAGTCAGAACGGCACCCTGTCACTATCTCTTGATCGGGCAGGGGACTATC
>NZ_JAWRVL010000189.1:0-274 GCF_036663595.1 Halalkalibacter lacteus | reverse complement strand
AGGCGATTCCGGGCTTCCTGCAAAACGTCTATGCGCATACCGCGGGCGGCGGTAAATTCCTCGGGATCCTGCAGGTGAAAAAGCGCCAGCCGTCAGACGAAGGACGCCAGGGCCAGGCGGCGCTGATTGCCTTAGCCACCTATTCGGAGCTGAAGAACATCATTCTTGTCGACGAAGACGTGGATATTTTCGACAGCGACGACATCCTGTGGGCGATGACCACCCGCATGCAGGGCGATGTCAGCATCACCAATATTCCGGGGATCCGCGGCCA
>NZ_JAWRVL010000188.1:0-274 GCF_036663595.1 Halalkalibacter lacteus | reverse complement strand
GAGGAAAGGTAGTTCCAATGCGTAATAAAGCTATTGTTGCCGTGGCTCTGGTGTTTGGTTCGACTGCGGCTGTCGCACAGACGACGCCGCAAACGACCCCTCAGACAACGCCGGAAACCATGCAGCAGACGATGCCCGGCCAGACTGCGCCGCAGCCGACCACGCCGGATGCAACGATGCCGGGCCAGACTGCACCCGACAGCACAGTTGATGAAGGCATGAACAATCCGTCGACCACGACAGAGCCGACGGTGCCGGAAACCACCGAACCGAC
>NZ_JAWRVL010000187.1:0-275 GCF_036663595.1 Halalkalibacter lacteus | reverse complement strand
ACAATGGACACATCAGTGGCGTCATCGGCGGTGAACTGAATGAAGAGCCCCGCATTCGGACCGCCCTTGTGGAACTGGCCGGTTGAGTGGAGAAATCGCGGGCCATACCCCAGCGTAACCGGGGCGCCGCATCCTCTCTGTATCGCCGACTGGATGCGCCCACGCAGGCCGTCCACTTCGGGAGACCTGTGAACGAAAGCCATCAGGGCGAAATAGTTCCCCGGTTGGTATAGACTCAGGAAGTGCCTGAGATCGGGCATCTGATATCCGGTCTC
>NZ_JAWRVL010000186.1:0-275 GCF_036663595.1 Halalkalibacter lacteus | reverse complement strand
ATCCTGCCGGCCCCTGCGGCGAACGTGGCATCGGCGCCTAACCGAGCATCGGCAGGTCGATCCCCCGCTCCCGCGCGGTCTCGATCGCCAGCTCGTAGCCGGCGTCCGCATGGCGCATGACCCCGGTGCCGGGATCTGCGGTGAGGACCCGCTCCAGCCGCCGGTCGGCGCCGGGGGTGCCGTCCGCGACCGCCACCATGCCCGCGTGGATCGAGTATCCGATCCCGACCCCGCCCCCGTGATGGAGCGACACCCAGCTCGCTCCACAGGCGGTG
>NZ_JAWRVL010000185.1:0-275 GCF_036663595.1 Halalkalibacter lacteus | reverse complement strand
GCCAGGCTTCCTCAATCGCCAGTTCATGAAGCTGCTTTTCCGCTCGTCCGAGGTTCTCGACCAGCGGTCGCTCCAAGGAACAATCGAGCGTGCGGTGCACCGGCGGGGGTGGCGGCGGAGGCTCGGCCGCCTTCTCTTCCTGTTTACGACGTCGCGTCATCAACCAGACCAGGGCCGCGGTCCACATACGCAGCGCCAGCATGGCGGTCCAACGAACGCCGTCGGAGCGGCTGGACTTGAGAACAATGGAAATGCCCGACATTGCCAGCCCGGCA
>NZ_JAWRVL010000184.1:0-275 GCF_036663595.1 Halalkalibacter lacteus | reverse complement strand
ATCCACCCACGCGCCCCGGTCGCCGTACAACTGCTCGAACTCGGCTTCCATTCCGGCACGTACTTCGTATTCCCAGACAGTGACGAACATGGCGATCTACCCCGATGCCAGAAGCTTCGCGCGCAGCGCCGCCAGGGCACGGCCGCGATGGCTGATGCGGTTCTTGCGCTCCGCGTCCAGTTCGGCCGCCGACAGGTCCAGTTCCGGGTCGAAGAACACCGGGTCGTAGCCAAAGCCACCGTCGCCACGGCGTCCATGCAGGATTCGCCCGGACC
>NZ_JAWRVL010000183.1:0-275 GCF_036663595.1 Halalkalibacter lacteus | reverse complement strand
AAGCAGTTGATGCCGTAAACTCCCCAGCACATGTATCAACCATTTTAACCGAAGGTTTGATGTTTAGCTCTATTCGTTTTTTGCTAACATCTTTTGTTGTAACTCCCCATACAGTAGCAAGCCACTCATCAGCAAATCCTGATTTTTTATATGTTAACAACGATTCGTTTTCAATATCATCAAAATTTGATGCTTTAATTTGATTTTCAAATGATATCAAACGCTCAAACGACTGAAGGAAAAATTCTGTGATACCTGTTTCTTTGTGTAGATCT
>NZ_JAWRVL010000182.1:0-276 GCF_036663595.1 Halalkalibacter lacteus | reverse complement strand
ATTGAACGGCCTTCACAAAGTACAGTACCTTTTTGCTTGAGTAGGTAGCGTTCCATGGTGCCGACATTTTGACGGCTCTTTACAGTTTCAGGACGAGCTTGAACAATATAGATTTGACCATCATCACCATCTTTTGCCCACTCGATATCCATTGGAGCGCCATAGTGCTTTTCGATAATAAGCGCTTGTTTCGCTAACTCTTGTAACTCGTGATCATTTAACGCGAATTGTTGACGTTCTTGTTTTTCAACGTCTACAACTACAACAGATTTACCC
>NZ_JAWRVL010000181.1:0-276 GCF_036663595.1 Halalkalibacter lacteus | reverse complement strand
ACTCCAATTCCTACTTCAACAAGCTGCGCGGCCTCCCGAAGGAAGTGCTGCGGCGCAACCAGTTCGGCGCCACGCTCGGCGGGCCGATCCGCCACGACCGCGCGTTCTTCTTCGTCAACTACGACGGCATGCGCCGGACGCAGGACACGAGCCAGCTCGCGACGGTGCCGACGCAGTCGCTGCGCGACGGCGTCTTCCGGTTCGTGACGCAGGCCTGTCCCGGCACCACGACGGTCCGCAACCTTCCAGGCTGCGTGGATGCGGCAGGCAACGCCG
>NZ_JAWRVL010000180.1:0-276 GCF_036663595.1 Halalkalibacter lacteus | reverse complement strand
AGTAATAATTTTGGTTTAAATTCAGACGATCTTAGTATATTTTGGGCGAATAAAAATTGATTTCGGACATTTAACTTACCTTTTGTGGATAAAACGAAAAAAGCAATTTGGACCTAAATAGAGCGGCCAGTTTTCAAACAAAGTTAAAAGGTAAATTACGAATCTATTACTTGTAAGAGTTATTAATCTTTAAAAAAATAACTCGTTTGTAGCGTGGTGATTTGAATTGTGATTTACTGAGTTCTCCAAATAACCAATGTCCGATCATCCTCCCTC
>NZ_JAWRVL010000179.1:0-276 GCF_036663595.1 Halalkalibacter lacteus | reverse complement strand
ACAAGAAGCTGCGCATCCACACCGGCTCGCACGTGCACCCATTCTACACCGAGGAGGGGCGACGCGATCAGCTGCGCTTCCTGGATTACTGGCTCAAGGACATCGACAACGGGGTGATGGACGAGCCGCCGGTCAAGCTCGCGATCCGCAAGGGCCGCGACGAAATCGAGTGGCGCGACGAGAACGAATGGCCGCTCGCGCGCACCCGCTGGACCAAGTTCTATTTTGATCTGTCCAAATCCGACAAGCCGAGCGCCGGCGCATTCGTGGCGGACA
>NZ_JAWRVL010000178.1:0-276 GCF_036663595.1 Halalkalibacter lacteus | reverse complement strand
ACATACCTATACATGCGTTCTCTGAGTCAGTTAGCATTAGGCTGTAATAGTTGGCTCTTTTCTGCACAACTATATAAATGAAAAGACCTTTGGGAATTATAACTTCCTCCCTTACAGACATGCTGACTTGACCCTTTTGAAGAGTCTACTATATGTGAGAGTATTAACACCATGTAATAGCTACAATATTATTTTTCCTGGCGTTGGCATCTCTATATTAATTCCTTGTTCATGAAGTATGCTCTACAACAAATGGCTTTTTAGGGGGTGTTGCTC
>NZ_JAWRVL010000177.1:0-276 GCF_036663595.1 Halalkalibacter lacteus | reverse complement strand
TTTGACATCGGGACAAGGGTTCTTTCGCCTCTGGAAAGTGGTGCCAGCAGCAGCAGCAGCAGTAGTAGTGGGATTTGCTATTTGTACACGTTCACTACACACAGCAAAGGTATAGGAAGAGCACGGCCATTTTTGAAAATACTTCAAAATCGAAGGCTTTCATATTAATCTTGTTTTTTTTTTTTCAGTGAATCCTCTTTTCGAATGATATAAGTTGGCATAGAACGTATAAAATAAAAGTAAAAGAAAAAAAAAAAGAAGTCGTAATAACAGTTC
>NZ_JAWRVL010000176.1:0-276 GCF_036663595.1 Halalkalibacter lacteus | reverse complement strand
GATCGCGTCTCGCTCACGCTGTTCGATCCGACGCAGCGAACCATCGACGCGCGCCTCAACGCGTATCGAGAGCGCGTCCAGGGAGCGGCCGAGAGCCCGGTCGCCGACTACCGCGCGCGAGCCTATGCGCGCCTTCGCGCCGCGGTCGAGGACCAGGGCGGAGTCCCGCGCCTGTCGCGCTGCGAGGACGTCAAGCCGAGCGCGCATGGCGCGTACACGGGCACGTTCCACACCCGCACCAGCACCATGACCGCGCGCTTCGCCGAGGAGCCCGAC
>NZ_JAWRVL010000175.1:0-276 GCF_036663595.1 Halalkalibacter lacteus | reverse complement strand
AGACTACGACGAAATAAAGTTAGGTATGGAAGGATAAGTTTTAGTTGAATTGACAAATATTTACTAATCATCTTTAACAGAAACTGAATCACCTCAAGTACTACATGGCGACAGCGTTGATAACCTGATGTACAAAAAGTCTGACTTGAGAGCCCACAAGTACGAGATATGTAAGGAAGGTTGTAAGCTTTACAGCTTGAACGATGAAGAAACAGAATGTTCCGTGTGTCACGCTCCAAGATACAGAGACATTTACAATCAGATTCCCGTCGCAAC
>NZ_JAWRVL010000174.1:0-277 GCF_036663595.1 Halalkalibacter lacteus | reverse complement strand
CGCTTGGCGTGATTGCTTGCGTATCAAGCGGCTACGCGGCGTCCCAGAGTTCGCTACTTCAACGACCTAGAGGGCAATTCTCTGCGACCATACTTGGTTTCGAGTATGACCCGAGCCCGGCATGCCCTCGGCCAAGAAAGCCCTTCGACGTTGAAGACAGGTTCGAGAGAGAGCAATATTTGACGGCCGCAAAACGCTACCTGACCTGCCTTGATGAAGCGGCGCGCAACGATGCCAACGTAGCGAATGCTGTGGTGCAGCAGGGCTTAGAGGACGC
>NZ_JAWRVL010000173.1:0-277 GCF_036663595.1 Halalkalibacter lacteus | reverse complement strand
ATCGACGCTCCACAGGCTGGCCAGCACGTTCCGCGCGCCCGCCTGCAAGAACGCCTGCGCCAACCCGAGGTATCCTTCTCCCGGCACATTTCGGCCGAGACCGGTCTCACAAGCGCTCAGCGTCACCAGCTCGGCATCGAGCCGCCAGTGCCCGGCGATCTCTGCCGCCGTGAGCGGCGCTTCCGTTCGGGAGAACAGCAGCGCGGGATTCGCGCCGTCGGTCACCACATGGCATGCGATGTGGATGAGATCGAACCTTCGCAGCTCGTCAGCCTGC
>NZ_JAWRVL010000172.1:0-277 GCF_036663595.1 Halalkalibacter lacteus | reverse complement strand
CCTTCTGGCACATTGTAAATTTTCGCCATCTTTTGATCAATTTCGTCCCACATTGGGGTCAAGACAATCCCTGGACAATAAGCATTCACAGTGATGTGATCTTTGGCTAGTTCTTTAGCTGCCGCCTGCGTTAATCCTCGAACCGCAAACTTGGTTGCTGAATAAGCCCCCAACATTTCAAAGCCTTCGTGGCCGGCAATCGACGATGCACTGATAATCTTACCGCCCGTTCCTTGGGCTTTGAATTGCGCTGCCGCTGCTTGAATCCCAAAGAAAG
>NZ_JAWRVL010000171.1:0-278 GCF_036663595.1 Halalkalibacter lacteus | reverse complement strand
CGAGACTCTCGACCAATCGCCCGCGCCGTTCGCGCAGATCGATGCCGAATGACTTGAACTCGCTTTCGCGATAGCCCTGACCGACGCCAAAAAGCAGTTTGCCGCCGGACAGATTGTCGAGCGTAGCCATGTACTCGGCGACCATCACCGGATGGTGCAGCGGTAACAAGAATATCGAAGTGCCGACGTACATCCCCGGCACCCGGCCGGCGAGATAAGCCAACAATGGAATAGACTGCAAGATCGCCGCATCCGGCCCGGTGAGAAAATGCTGCGCC
>NZ_JAWRVL010000170.1:0-278 GCF_036663595.1 Halalkalibacter lacteus | reverse complement strand
GATAGGGGTGAGGCTCACAGAAGTGCAGCCGGTGCTCGAGTTGACCTCCGGGGCGCCGGTAGGGCCGGGCCCGCGGCCGGCGCTGGTGGAGGCGACGTCGGCAGCCGAGTCGGAGGAAGCAGCCGATCTCGGTGCCCCCGACTTCGAGGCCGTGTCTCCTGTTCTCATCGGACGGCGGGAGGCGTGGGGACTGGCCCACTTCATCTACATGGCCATCGAAGCCCGCGAGATCCGCGAGTCGCGTCCGGCCGACTACCGGCGGGTGCCGAACAAGGTGC
>NZ_JAWRVL010000169.1:0-278 GCF_036663595.1 Halalkalibacter lacteus | reverse complement strand
CAGCCATGCCTTTGCGTTTAGAACTTTTTGGGTAGTAGCGGAGGTTACCAATCATTCATTTTATTCCCAGAAGGGATTTCATTATTTCGACCTGGTTGAAAAGGCTGATAGGGGAAGCCAGATACTGGCCCGCATGCCAGCCGTAGCCTGGTCGGGAGGTAATATCAGGATCAGGGAATTTGAAAGGATTACCGGCCAGCCCTTCAGGAATGATATTCAGGTTCTGGTAAAGGTTTCGGTGGATTATCATCCGGTCTACGGATTGAAGCTCACCTTGC
>NZ_JAWRVL010000168.1:0-278 GCF_036663595.1 Halalkalibacter lacteus | reverse complement strand
AAAATGGTTTGCCAGTACCGGCGTCCCGTCCGGACCATAACAAATAATTCTTTCCCGCCTGCTTTTCGTTGTTTCCGGGCGGATACGGATCAGGCGATGCGCAGGGTCGATATCCTCAAGCGCCAGGGCTGTCACCTCTGCACGGCGGAGTGCACCAAAATAGGCAAGCGCGAGCATCAGCCGGTCACGCAGGGAGGCAGTTGAAACATGTTTAAGAAATTTCCGCCATTGCTCATCATCAGTTATTACGGGTAAGCGGGTGATACGCGGGACCAGCC
>NZ_JAWRVL010000167.1:0-278 GCF_036663595.1 Halalkalibacter lacteus | reverse complement strand
ACGGGTTCAGCAAGGCTCTGCCCTGGTGGATACGGCGGCACAAACCATGCACGAAATCGTCACCTCCGTGACGCGGGTGAACGACATCATGGGCGAGATTGCCTCGGCGTCGGATGAACAGCGTCGCGGGATTGAGCAGGTTGCTCAGGCGGTCACCCAGATGGATCAGGTGACGCAACAGAACGCCTCGTTAGTTGAGGAAGCGGCAGCGGCAACCGATCAGCTGGCCAGCCAGGCGGATCGTCTGACCGGGCTGGTCGCGGTATTTAATGTGAAAG
>NZ_JAWRVL010000166.1:0-278 GCF_036663595.1 Halalkalibacter lacteus | reverse complement strand
CAGCCCGAGTCAGCGGAAATACGAATCAGCCTCACCTCCTTTCGGAATGGTCATAACATGTGGAAGGCCAACCAGTGCCTAGGGCTGGCCGGCCGCCAGGCGGGCATATCTTGGCGGCAGATGTCCATTGCCAGCGGGCAGCGCGTATTAAACACGCAGCCGCGCGGCGGGTTGGCCGGGCTGGGCGGATCGCCGGTCAGGATGATCCGCTGCCGCCGCGCCTCGACCGCGGGGTCGGGCACCGGCACGGCCGACAGCAGCGCCTGGGTGTAGGGATG
>NZ_JAWRVL010000165.1:0-278 GCF_036663595.1 Halalkalibacter lacteus | reverse complement strand
AAGAAGCCAAATCTGATTTTATTTTAGGCAAAAGAAACATTACTAAGTCAGTTGTTGTTATTATGCCTACTAAATCATTATTTTGGTCGACAATTGGAATCTTTCTGATTCCATTTTTTAACATGATTTTTGCTACTTTTTCAACTGTTGTACTGCGGTCTGCTGTAATGAGTGGATGGGAAGCCAAATCACCAAGAGGTGTATCACGAGCATATCTTCTTACAAGATTTCGTTCGGTAATTATTCCAAACGGTTTGTTATTTTTAGTTATAACAATA
>NZ_JAWRVL010000164.1:0-278 GCF_036663595.1 Halalkalibacter lacteus | reverse complement strand
ATCCTTCCGAGATATCCAAAACCGCGCCAGGGCAGGTATCGGGTACCCGATGAGCGAGCGTTCCAGAACGTACCGGGTCAGGTTGGTGGCTGCCGCGGTGGGCGCGCTGAGCAGCCTTGTCGTGGCTCTGTTGGTCTACTCGGAGTCGTACGGACTCGAGTCTCTTGCGCTCTACCTGGTCTCCGTGCTCGCGACCGTGATCGCCCTGGCGAGCTGGCCCGCTCGGCTGAGTCGCCCCGCAGCGGGCTCGGAGCCAGACTCGGTCGAGAGGTCGAAGG
>NZ_JAWRVL010000163.1:0-278 GCF_036663595.1 Halalkalibacter lacteus | reverse complement strand
AAAGCGATTACATCAGGCGCTCAACGAAATCCTCCCCTTCTCTCACCGGTTGAAACGGTCACGCGTCATAATTGTTACATTACGCTTCGGTTTAGTCTGAAATAACGGCCTGCAATTAACCATTCATTGTCAAGAATCCTATAATCCTCAACACTTTTATTTACATTCGTGGCCTGCCCGAAATGTAACCGATTACACTCATGTGATGCATATCACGACTTTTCGCTTATGAGTGACCTAACTTTTATCTCGATAAAATTCATAACATGAATGGAGGG
>NZ_JAWRVL010000162.1:0-278 GCF_036663595.1 Halalkalibacter lacteus | reverse complement strand
CGTCGGCGCGCTGCTCCGATTCGATCGTGATGGCGAGCGCGGGACAGACCGCCTCACAGAGCTTGCACGCAATGCAGCGCTCCTCGCCGTTCGGATAGCGGCGCAGGGCATGCAGCCCGCGGAAACGTCGGCTTTGCGGCGTCTTCTCTTCCGGGTACTGCACCGTGATCTTGCGGGCGAACAAGTGCCGCCCGGTCAGCATCATGCCGCGGACGAGCTCGAAAAGGAGGAAGGTACTGAAGAATTCGCGTATGCGTCGAATCATGGTTGCCTCCCTA
>NZ_JAWRVL010000161.1:0-279 GCF_036663595.1 Halalkalibacter lacteus | reverse complement strand
ACAGAATATGAAAATAATCGTGTGAATGAATACAGAGTATTACAAGAAATTGGAAATTTATTTGTAAATAATAAATTAACAAAGAATGAAGTAAAAGAAATAAATTCTATGAATCAAAATTCAAGACCTGCAAGATTAATAAAACAAAGTAAACGTGTTTTTTTATTAGAAGAATTTGTTAATATAAAAAATATAGCATTAGCTGGTATCTCAAACTGGTTAAGAGATACATCTGATGATAACTTTAACATATTATTATCATTCTTTAATATAAATAGT
>NZ_JAWRVL010000160.1:0-279 GCF_036663595.1 Halalkalibacter lacteus | reverse complement strand
CGACGGATGTAATCCAACCCGTGATTCTGAACCAACTCATTCAGCCCACGATTTGGATAATCCTTGCTGTTCTCTTCTTCCGGGTCATACCCTTTTGCGAGATATGTTTGCCAGCGCGACAATATGCCACCAGATCCAGTCGCCGATCCAACATAATGTCGACCAGTACGATTGTCGGTTATTAAATACACACCGTAAACACTCGATAACGCAGTTTGCCAAGCCACACTCGTCAATTCACTCTGAAGCGTTTGGTAATCTACATTCACATTTTCAAAA
>NZ_JAWRVL010000159.1:0-279 GCF_036663595.1 Halalkalibacter lacteus | reverse complement strand
ACGCGAAAAAGACGATTGCGGCGCCCTGATGGATGCCGCGCCAGCCGTTCGGCGCGAACGGCACGTAGTTGTCGGGGTTGATTTGCGTGGCGCCCATCACGACGAAGACCGCCAGCACCAGCAGCTTCACCGCGACCATGATGTTGTTCGCACGCACGCTCTCTTTCACGCCGATGTACAGAATCCACGTGATGAGCATCACGATGACAAACGCCGGGATGTTGAGGAGCACCGGGATGCCGGCGATGCGCGGCGCTGTCTGAAGCAGGCCGTGAACCG
>NZ_JAWRVL010000158.1:0-279 GCF_036663595.1 Halalkalibacter lacteus | reverse complement strand
ATCGTGTTTGAAATAGTCGCCGAAGCTGAAGTTGCCCAGCATTTCGAAGAAGGTATGGTGACGCGCGGTGTAACCGACGTTTTCCAGGTCGTTGTGTTTACCACCCGCACGCACGCAGCGTTGGGAAGTGGTAGCGCGGGAATAATTACGCTTGTCGAGCCCAAGGAACACATCCTTGAACTGGTTCATCCCGGCGTTGGTAAACAACAAAGTTGGGTCGTTATGGGGTACCAGGGAGCTGCTGGCAACTACCTGATGTCCCTTACTATGGAAAAAGTC
>NZ_JAWRVL010000157.1:0-279 GCF_036663595.1 Halalkalibacter lacteus | reverse complement strand
GCAGGCCGAGGACCACCAGGACCGAGCCGCCCGCGGTCACGACCCAGCGGCTTTTGATACCGGTGATCGCGACCACGCCGACGTTCTGGGCGAACGCGCTGGCGGGGAAGCTGTTGAAGACGGGGGAGATCGCCGTCGCGAGCATGTCGGCGCGCAGGCCGTCGCCGACCCGGCGAGGCGTGATCTCCGTGCCCACGATCTCGCCGACCGCGATGATGTCGGCCGTCGTCTCGGTCATGATCACGAGGACCACGATCACCATGGAGACGATGGCGCCGA
>NZ_JAWRVL010000156.1:0-279 GCF_036663595.1 Halalkalibacter lacteus | reverse complement strand
AGCGGATCGGCTTGTCGGTGTACGGAACGAAGCCCGCGCGATCGTGACGCGCCGCGCTGACCGCGATGCTCGAAACGCCGTCCTCGTCGGCCAGCCAGTTGGCATCGAGCCGGTGCAGCCCGAGCTGCGCGCCGACGCTGCGAGCCAGGGCCGTGTCGGCGCCAGATCTCGCGCAGCGGTAGATGGCCATGTTCCAGCGCGCGCAACGTTGCAGCAGCGCCGCGCGTTCGGCCACGCTGAGCGCCGATGGATCGGCGACATCGACGATCAGGTCGTCGG
>NZ_JAWRVL010000155.1:0-279 GCF_036663595.1 Halalkalibacter lacteus | reverse complement strand
GGTCGAGCAGCGCGTGGAACGCGAGGTGGGCGACTTCGTGCTGCAGCGCGCCGACGGCATCTACGCCTATCAGCTCGCAGTGGTGGTGGACGATCTCGATCAAGGCGTCACGGACGTGGTGCGCGGCGCCGACCTGCTCGATTCGACCGCGCGCCAGATCCATCTGCAGCGCATTCTTGGAGCGCGGCAGCCGCGTTACGCGCACGTACCGGTGGCGGTGAATGCCGCGGGAGAGAAGCTCTCCAAACAGACCGGCGCCGCTTCGCTCGACCTCGCCAA
>NZ_JAWRVL010000154.1:0-279 GCF_036663595.1 Halalkalibacter lacteus | reverse complement strand
GAGGCCGGCTTCGAGGTCGCCGCTGAACCCGGTATCCGCGCCGAGGATGAACTCACCCTCCATCCGCATGCTGACGTCACCCTGGGCGTCGGCGAGCGCCAGGATCTCGTTCGCGTACTCGATCCCCTTGTCGACTTCGCCCCGGAACCCATGGAAGCTGGCGAGGCTCCTGAGGACCGGGAACTGCTGCGGGACCTCACCGTGCTCCTTGACGAGCCTGAGGACCTCGACGTAGGCATCCTCCGCGTCGGCCGCGTAACCGCGGAGGAGCGTGATCGC
>NZ_JAWRVL010000153.1:0-279 GCF_036663595.1 Halalkalibacter lacteus | reverse complement strand
CAGACGCTCGGGACCGCCGTCAGCACCTGCGCGGCGGCGCGGACGAACTCGAGCTGGCCCTTGGTCGGACTGATGCGGCCGACCATGCCCACGACCGGGGGAGCGGGCGCCGCCGACCTCGGATGCCGGGCGATCTGGTCCGGCGCAAGGCCGGGATGGGCGACGGTGAGACCCCGCGCCCCCGGAAGGGTTGCCGCGGTGGCCTCGGAGTTGGCGATGACGACGCGCGGCGCGACGCGGGCGAGCAGGCGCACGAGCCGGACCATGCTGCCCGGCAGG
>NZ_JAWRVL010000152.1:0-279 GCF_036663595.1 Halalkalibacter lacteus | reverse complement strand
GATTCGCTAGCCGGCAAACGTTACAGGCAACTTTGCAGAACGCATAACCCCCTATGACAGTAGATACATCTAAATTTATTGGAAACCTTATTAGCGACATTGTCAAGCCTGACTATCAAATATTTTGCGGGAACTAAGCAATTTTGGTAAAACCGTTCGGTACTCCTTAGCAAAAAACTATCTTTACAAAAATGGGTATTGATAGAACAGCAATTACAGGCATAAACCAAACAAATGCTTTCCTTTTCTTCTGGACAGGACAATTTATGTACATCGGTA
>NZ_JAWRVL010000151.1:0-279 GCF_036663595.1 Halalkalibacter lacteus | reverse complement strand
CAAAGCGCGCCACGAACAGCGCGTGCGGCATCGGATTGTGCAGACCGAGCGCGAGCACTCCCACCGCGAGCGCCAGCCCCCACGACCGTGCGTCGCCACGCTGGTACAGCCACAGCCAGAGCAGGTTGAGCGCGAGGTGCGCCGGCATTGAGTAGCCGGTCCCCGACGTCATCAGCACCTCGCTCGACGTCACGAGGAAGGCGAGCGCCATCCACGGCCGGAGTCCCTCGTCCGGCCAGAGCCGTCGCGCGATCGCCGCGAGCAGCACCACCGACAGCG
>NZ_JAWRVL010000150.1:0-279 GCF_036663595.1 Halalkalibacter lacteus | reverse complement strand
GGAATGAATTCTAAAGTTCTTATGAAAATTGGGGTTCGTTATTTTATTCCTATTTTTGGAGCCGTCCTTGGGGCGATAGCTATAGCCGCTTTAGTAGGATTTTTAATTGGATTCTCCATACAAGAAGCGATTCTAGTTATTACACTTCCGATCCTAGGTGGTGGAATGGGAGCAGGAGCGATTCCGATGGCACAAGTTTATTCTGAATTCCTAGGTAACTCACCGAGTTATTACATTTCGATACTCGTTCCTGCTTTAGCACTTGGTAATGTGTTTGCC
>NZ_JAWRVL010000149.1:0-280 GCF_036663595.1 Halalkalibacter lacteus | reverse complement strand
CGCAGAGCGTATGAAGCACTGAGATTCGTGATTTTAAAAAAGGGTATAAAGCACCAAGTGTTGACAGAAAGTCAACAATGGCACATCAATACCACCTCACTCATTTCCCGACCCGTTCGGATTTACCGTTACGAACAGCTGAGTCAAAAGCCGACAAGTCTTCAGCGCTCGAGGATTACTGTATTGCATCGCTTCTCATAAGATACTCGATAAGTGGTGAATCCCGTAGCTACGGCCCTTTTATCGTTCACTCGCCGGGATATTGTACCATCTCGTCGAA
>NZ_JAWRVL010000148.1:0-280 GCF_036663595.1 Halalkalibacter lacteus | reverse complement strand
CCCTTTTAGATACACACCATTCCAATATGGTCCAGCAGTCGTACAGGAGGGTATGACAGCTTACTGGTTTCAGAACTTAGGACCTTTCGCTCAGACGACAGAACCTGTCAAGGATGACTTTCCACAGGCTGGTTTCCTTCTACACGGTAACTCAAAAATGTTTGCTGCCCCCGGTATTGCATTAGCTATTTATGCCACAGCAAAACCGGAGAACAGAAAAAAAGTGGGTGCGTTACTATTAGCGGCAACATTAACATCGGTCTTTGCTGGTATTACAGAG
>NZ_JAWRVL010000147.1:0-280 GCF_036663595.1 Halalkalibacter lacteus | reverse complement strand
ATAATTTCTACCATTTGGTTTTCTTTTGCTGCGAGTTTTTTATGCATTTTGTCCAATTCATTAATACAATCTATATGTAAAATAACATTTGTTTTCCTATTCATATATATTGTATAATTAATAAATCATTTTTATATAAATAAAAATTCAATTTTTGTTTTTTAAACATGCATTATATATTAATTATAAATCATAATTTCAGACTTATTAGAATATGACAATGAACTATATGAATTAATAATATTTATGTTAAAATCTTTATATAATTCTCTTATAAATG
>NZ_JAWRVL010000146.1:0-281 GCF_036663595.1 Halalkalibacter lacteus | reverse complement strand
CAGGAACCCCGGGATCAACAGCCGCGAACCGTCGTGATCGGATTCTACCTCGACGCGCCAGATCGGGGACGGGTGACGGCTGACCAGCGAGATCCCGGTGGAGGCCTCGGCCTGCATGTTCGCGTGGGCGGTCCGGTAGATCTCGTCGTCAGGACGGCCCCACCGCTGCACGTCGACCCGCCGCAGGAACGCGATCGCGTGATCGTGGCGGATCACCAGGTGTTCGCGCAGGCAGGGGAGCACCTCGCGACAGGCCGGCTCCAGCCCCGGATCCCCGCGCG
>NZ_JAWRVL010000145.1:0-281 GCF_036663595.1 Halalkalibacter lacteus | reverse complement strand
AACCTTCGAAATACCCCGGGGCCACAAGCGATCTACCAACACCCGATAACCATCCGTATCAACTGGTTTCGTGTAAATCCGTTCTAATTTTAATTGCATAATGAACACTCCTCCTATCGTACGCTGCGGTAAACAATCTATGACCATTTACAATAACCTATCACATTTCATGACCATAAGTTGACTCCATTATAACGCAGGTGCCGGTATCGTTAAATCGAACCAACACTTTCCCGCAACCACATATTGATCAGTCCTCATGACAGCCACTATCATCAATT
>NZ_JAWRVL010000144.1:0-281 GCF_036663595.1 Halalkalibacter lacteus | reverse complement strand
ATCGTGTATAAAAAATTTTATATGTCAATGTCAACTACAATCAGCTACTGTTTTTGATTAGGCAAATCCAGCAGAGGTTGTTCATACCTCCTCACCTCATATACATAATGACCAAATGTCTTAACCTGGCAGCTATGACTAACGAAACTGAAATTTTTATACAATGCATGCATAATGTTCGAATTATGGATTTTGCTTTACAAATCCATATATATCAGACGACATTCCGTTTTTTTTTTCACCCACACAGCAATTACTAAAGTCAATATAGAAAAACTTCG
>NZ_JAWRVL010000143.1:0-281 GCF_036663595.1 Halalkalibacter lacteus | reverse complement strand
CCTGGCTGACGAAGTCTTCATGTCCGGTACTGCGGCAGAAATCACCCCTGTGCGCAGCGTGGACCGCATCCAGGTCGGCGAAGGCAAGTGCGGCCCGGTCACCAAACGCATTCAGCAGGCATTCTTTGGCCTGTTCACCGGCGAGACCGAAGACAAATGGGGCTGGCTGGACCCGGTTAACGCATAACCAGACCTTGCGCGGATGTCGCTGGATGTCCGCGAACTTATTTTCACTGGAGTAAAGAGCATGCCTAAGTACCGTTCCGCTACCACCACCCACG
>NZ_JAWRVL010000142.1:0-281 GCF_036663595.1 Halalkalibacter lacteus | reverse complement strand
GTAACAGAATGGCCGAAAACAAACAGCAGTACAGGTGTTGATTTAGGGATAAAAGACTTCGCAATCCTTTCAGATGGAACGAAGTATAAGAATCATCGCTATTTTAAGTCCTTGGAGAAAAAGTTAGTAATGGCTCAACAAATACTGTCAAGACGTGTAATTGGTTCAAAGAACTGGCTTAAACAAAAAATAAAAGTTGCTCGCATTCACGAAAAAATTGAAAACAAGCGTACAGATTTCTTACATAAGACCTCTACCGCCATCATCAAAAACCACGATGT
>NZ_JAWRVL010000141.1:0-283 GCF_036663595.1 Halalkalibacter lacteus | reverse complement strand
AAAAAGTCGTGATATACGGCTATTTGTCATGCGTACCGGTAAGGTGCGCTTATTTTTTATAATTCGGGCTTACGGAAGAAAGAAGTGTGTGATTCCAATGAGGCTTGGTTTGACAATATATTTTAAACACTGGGGAAAATGGTGAGGTAAATAATATTTATTACTTTGTAAAAGGAGTGTGTGCATTATGGTTAGCGTAGAACTTGATATGGTTGTGAAAGATAGCTTAAAAGCATTGGAATTATACGAAAATATATTTGATATCGAGCGTGTGGAGGTTTCA
>NZ_JAWRVL010000140.1:0-286 GCF_036663595.1 Halalkalibacter lacteus | reverse complement strand
AATGTATAAGATTTATTATATTCTTCGTATTCATCACTACTTATTAATCTACTATTAACTACATCATTATCTTCTTCATTTTCTATATCCTTTTTAATTTCATTTATTTTTTTTCTAATATCTTTATTTATTTTTTTATCTTCTTCAGTAATTTCTTTTAATTCTATTTTTAATCCTTGAGAAGATAATAATTTTATTAAAACATCTTCATAATTATTTTTAGATAAATTTAATATCTTTAATACATTTATATATAAATTAAAATATTCATCCTTAATAATTTCTT
>NZ_JAWRVL010000139.1:0-287 GCF_036663595.1 Halalkalibacter lacteus | reverse complement strand
CACGGCACGAGGAGACTGATCATGTTCAAGCAGCTTACGCTTGCTGCCGCGGCGCTGACGATGGGAACGACCGCTCTCGTCGTGCCGACGGCTCCCGCCCAGGCTCAGGGTTATTATGGCTATGAACCGGGCTATTACGGCCAGCGTTATCGCGACCGCCGCGGGTATAATGACCGCCGCTATTATGGTAACGACCGCCGCTATTACCGCAATCGGGCGCGTGAGCGCTGCAACGATGGCGATGGCGGCACGATCGTCGGTGCAATTGCCGGCGGCCTGCTCGGCAA
>NZ_JAWRVL010000138.1:0-287 GCF_036663595.1 Halalkalibacter lacteus | reverse complement strand
AACGACCGTGTTCGGCATGGGAACGGGTGTGACCTCTTTGCTATCGCCACCAAACTATAATGGTATTTTTTCAAAAACACCTTGAAAGAAATGATTCCTTCAAAACTAGATAATGCAATATAGAAACCATTGTCATACTTCAGGAAGTATGACTTCAAGAATGTATTGGATAAGTCCTCGACCGATTAGTATCTGTCAGCTCCACGTGTCACCACGCTTCCACACCAGACCTATCAACCTCATCATCTCTAAGGGGTCTTACTGGATTAACTCCATGGGAAATCTCA
>NZ_JAWRVL010000137.1:0-288 GCF_036663595.1 Halalkalibacter lacteus | reverse complement strand
GTAAAATAATACTGTGCGCTTCCTCTGCCAGGACACGAGATAGGGCATCATTAAAACGCAGCGCCAATGAATCTTCCTGATCGTCTAAAAAATCTGATCGTAATGCTTCATTGGCTTTGTCAAGATTGGAGCTTTGTTCTCTAACTATGTCCTCTAAATAGCTATATCCGCTTATTAACGCTTGTTCAGATTGGTTACGATAAGCGAGATATTGATCCACCTGATCTGATAGCTTAAAATATTTAATTAATATAAGTAATAATTTTATAAATAAAATCTCATATATAA
>NZ_JAWRVL010000136.1:0-291 GCF_036663595.1 Halalkalibacter lacteus | reverse complement strand
ATGCACTACCCTTGCCGACGACCACGCGATGTTCGGTACGATCGACTTCATCATTGGTCTTCAGCGGGGAATCATTCTTGACCAGGTAGTACCCCTCAATCAGAACATAGGGCGCAGTGAAGGCGATTTGCTGACCCCGGACCGGATCGATGGCGAAGAAACCGAAATCCGCCTGTTCCGCCGCGACAGCCTCCACTGACTTGCCGGCAGCATCAAACACCACCAGTTCCAGTTCGGCTTCCAGCGCCCGTGCCAGCTCCCCCGCCAGGTCGACCGACACGCCGCAAGGGC
>NZ_JAWRVL010000135.1:0-291 GCF_036663595.1 Halalkalibacter lacteus | reverse complement strand
ATGCCTGCAAGTCCTAATAACGTGGGGACAATGTCCACATGACTTGTTAGCATATCCGTTTCTTGACAGTTAGCAAATCGTTTAGGACTGTGTATAATGAGTGGAACATGAATAGCTTCCTCATAGGCATTATGCCATTTTTGAAACAAGCCGCCATGGGCCCCAACGAGACTACCATGGTCTGCAGTAAATACTACAATGGTATTTTCATAGTAAATAGACTTCTTAAGAGCGGTAAATACTTTATACATTTCATCATCAACCTGCTTATGAAGTGAATAGTATAGTTGC
>NZ_JAWRVL010000134.1:0-292 GCF_036663595.1 Halalkalibacter lacteus | reverse complement strand
ACTTGGGCCACCGCGGTGTAGTACTGGCTGCGGACCTGAAGCCAGGTGCGCTGGGCATCGAGGGCGTCCAGGAAGCTGAACTTGCCGAGCTCGAAGCCGGTCTTGGCCGCCTCGTAAGCACTCTGCGCACCAGGCAGCACCTCGCGGCGCAGCGCTTCGACCTCGTCCTTGCGCGCCTGCAGGAGGTCTGCCATCTGCAGCACTTCAGAGCGCAGGCGCAGCTCCTCGGCCTGGGCGTTGGCTTGCGCGGCGTCCCGGCGACGCAGAGCCTCCAACTGGGCGCCTTGGTTCC
>NZ_JAWRVL010000133.1:0-293 GCF_036663595.1 Halalkalibacter lacteus | reverse complement strand
CGGGCAAAAGAAGGGATTATCGTCGTCTCTAGTGTTGAACCTGAAGAATTAAATGTAGCCAATACAGCTCATATCGGTCCAAGAATATTAAAATCCTACTTGCAGTACGTAAGAGCCGTCTCCCAAATGGACCATGAACAAATTAAAGCGGTTGTGAACGATGTTCGGGATAGCTCTAATACCCGAACGCAACAGACAGAAGTATGCTTTGATTCACCATTTGAAGAACAAGTATACAAGCAGCTTCTTCATTTAGGCTACAAGGTTGACACACAAGTCGGAATGTCAGGCTA
>NZ_JAWRVL010000132.1:0-298 GCF_036663595.1 Halalkalibacter lacteus | reverse complement strand
CAATGGACTGAAAATCCATGTGTCGGCGGTTCGATTCCGTCCTGAGCCACCATTATTTTAAGAGCCATTAGCTCAGTGACGAGCAAATCCCCTTGAAATACTACGAGTTGTTCCGACACAGCAAGCTTCGAAGCTTAGCTAGTAGAGGGAGGAACAGGGGAGACAGCGAAGGAATTCATCGTCCGAAAGCATCATGATTTGACTTCATAGAATTCACAGCGAGAGCCATTAGCTCAGTTGGTAGAGCATCTGACTTTTAATCAGAGGGTCGAAGGTTCGAATCCTTCATGGCTCACCA
>NZ_JAWRVL010000131.1:0-303 GCF_036663595.1 Halalkalibacter lacteus | reverse complement strand
ATATATAACTCTATATATTGTAGTATAAAAAGTTGTCTTCCTGTCGACTAGTTTCCAGTTAGTGTCTCTAGATATGTATATGTTTGTTTCTACTTAATAATCCTTATATTCTACAATTTTTTAAAATGTTTTTTACTGAATTTTTTTTTAAGGGTGGTTTTTTTTTTGTTTTTATTGTAATTCCCTACGCGGCTTTTTTGTGTTTAAATTTTAATTACGTTGTTCATTTTTTTGGGGCTGTTTTTGGTGGTGCTGTTGGGGTTGATTTTGTTTTTTTCACTCATGTTTTGGCTATTGTAATTG
>NZ_JAWRVL010000130.1:0-307 GCF_036663595.1 Halalkalibacter lacteus | reverse complement strand
CATTTCAAACAGAAGCAGAAATAACACCCAATAATTAAATCTACACAGCTAGCTGAATTTTAAATTTAATATATACATTCTCCATAAACGATAAAAAAAACTAAAACAATAAAAAAATGGAAAAATAATATGAATTCCAATAATTACAAAATAACAGCAATGAAAATCAATTAACAAAAATAATAATAAAATATAGAAAAAATAAAATATAAACAAACATAAAAAAATAAATTACAAAGATGAAAAAAACTAGTAATAAAATAATAAACCTTAACTTTATAACATGAAATAGATAAAAAAACAAAAA
>NZ_JAWRVL010000129.1:0-307 GCF_036663595.1 Halalkalibacter lacteus | reverse complement strand
GACGGATTCGAACCGCCGAACCCGGAGGGAGCGGATTTACAGTCCGCCGCGTTTAGCCACTTCGCTACCCCTCCACGAAAACACATTACCTATATTACAAAATATGTTCCAAAAAGTCAATATATGAACGAGGTTTTTTAGGTAAAGTTACAAAAGTGCCGGCCAGAGGACTTGAACCCCCAACCTACTGATTACAAGTCAGTTGCTCTACCAGTTGAGCTAGGCCGGCAAAAATGGTGGCTCAGGACGGAATCGAACCGCCGACACATGGATTTTCAGTCCATTGCTCTACCGACTGAGCTACTGA
>NZ_JAWRVL010000128.1:0-315 GCF_036663595.1 Halalkalibacter lacteus | reverse complement strand
TATGCGGACAAGAGGTCTTCATGAGTACAAATAATAATAATTACGATTTAATTGATGATAAGACTGTCGTCTATTTTCGTTTTATATGTGTTAATTTTAAAAAACGTTAGGAGTAATAGAAATCCTAACTTTCGTGTTATTATGACGATACACTAGCCTTCTGAACGATGCGTTCCCATTCCTTCTTAAGTCCCTCCTCATTCAGCTCGATTCCAATCAGAACTAAGTATGGGTCTCCAGTATAAGTAGCGCGCTCCCAATGTACTCGTTTCATGACATGCTGCATGAGATATGTACCATCCCCTAGAGATAAAT
>NZ_JAWRVL010000127.1:0-319 GCF_036663595.1 Halalkalibacter lacteus | reverse complement strand
TAGAAGTCAGGGACTTGGTTCTTTGAAAACTAGATAATGCAAATAGAAACAATGTTAGTTTTATCGGTATCTTATTTTATAAGAGAAGATCAAACGAGCATGTCAAGAATTCATATCAAACCTTTTTTGATAAATGTAATTGCAAAGAGAACCGAGCAGGTCGAGGAAGCGAGTGGTCGAAAGAATGGAGCGTAGTTCACTACGTGACATGACTGAGAACCACGAAGCTGACGAAGAGATGTGAAGGTTATCTGCCGCAATTTGGTTAAGTTAGAAAGGGCGCACGGTGAATGCCTTGGCACTAGGAGCCTAAGAAGGA
>NZ_JAWRVL010000126.1:0-319 GCF_036663595.1 Halalkalibacter lacteus | reverse complement strand
TAATCACCTAAAGTAGGGACTGTATTGTGATCAAGCCAGTATACATCTGGATCAAAACCTCCTTTTGCTGCACCTGTTGTTTGAGTGACCCCGTGAAGGGAAGGGTACTGGCCTGTGTAAAGCGTTGTTCTACTAGGTGAACAAGCTGTACTTCCAATATAATGATTTAAGAAAGTCATCCCGTTTCCTCGTAGAAGCTCCCGTGTCTTCAAATGATTTTTACGCCATTCTTTTAGATCTTCATTTTCATAAGCTGTTGGAAAACGCTCCTCATCAACAAGGATAACAAGGAAATTGGGTCTTTTATTTTTTGGGGTTG
>NZ_JAWRVL010000125.1:0-321 GCF_036663595.1 Halalkalibacter lacteus | reverse complement strand
GAGGATTAGCTCAGCTGGGAGAGCACCTGCCTTACAAGCAGGGGGTCGGCGGTTCGATCCCGTCATCCTCCACCATTATTTTAAGAGCCATTAGCTCAGTGACGAGCAAATCCTCTTGAAATACTACGATTTGTTCCGACACAGCAAGCTTCGAAGCTTAGCTAGTAGAGGAAGGAACAGGGGAGACAGCGAAGGGATTCATCGTCCGAAAGCATCATGATTTGACTTCATAGAATTCACAGCAAGAGCCATTAGCTCAGTTGGTAGAGCATCTGACTTTTAATCAGAGGGTCGAAGGTTCGAATCCTTCATGGCTCACCA
>NZ_JAWRVL010000124.1:0-323 GCF_036663595.1 Halalkalibacter lacteus | reverse complement strand
CGCTGGCATCTTTCAGGTGCGAGAGGAAAGTCCGGGCAGCATAGAGCATCCCACTTCCGAAACTAGAAGCTATTGGTGACAGTAGGTGTCGGTAGAAGAAAATAACCGCTTTCACTTATCCCGTTTGTCCAGTCTGGGGTGGTGAGAGTAAGGGTGAGAAGGTGGTGTAAGAGACCACCAGTCACAGGGTGATCTGTGGGCTGTGTCATCTGGAGGCCGCAAGTTCGCGTAAACCATTGTTTGAGGATTGTCCGTCCGACCTTTGTGACAATGGAGGGTAGAATGCTTGAGCTATGGGGCGACTCATAGACTAGATAAATGGC
>NZ_JAWRVL010000123.1:0-325 GCF_036663595.1 Halalkalibacter lacteus | reverse complement strand
ACGAATGGAGTATCTTCGATACACCACCGTCTCTATCAGAACAAACCGTAATGCCCTTAAGTACATACTCAAAAGCTAAAGTTATACAGTGGTAATGTTTGATGGGTCGATGTGAAAGACTTCCACCAGGCGTTTAGCTATTTAAGGTTTTGATGTAAACTCCGAATTTAATAAGAAAAAGTGAATACATTTGTTCAACAATCTGGCACAACACATGAAAAAGACGCGTTCCTAAATAAACGCGCCCTTTTTGGAATAACCTTAACCATTTTCATAAAACATCTACTTTATCTTTGTCATTTCTTCTTCTAACATATCACACAGG
>NZ_JAWRVL010000122.1:0-341 GCF_036663595.1 Halalkalibacter lacteus | reverse complement strand
TTCGATCCCGCTAGGCTCCACCAATATGTAACTAGAATGTGGTTCTTTGAAAACTAGATAATGCAAATAGAAACAATATGTAAGTTTACCGGAATCTTATTTTTAAGAGAAGGTCAAACGAGCATGTCGAGAATTCATATCAAACCTTTTTGATACTGTTAATTGCAAAGAGAACCGAGCAGGTCGAGGAAGCGAGTGGTCGAAAGAATGGAGCGTAGTTTACTACGTGACATGACTGAGAACCACGAAACTGACGAAGAGATGCGAAGGTTATCTGCCGCAATTTGGTTAAGTTAGAAAGGGCGCACGGTGAATGCCTTGGCACTAGGAGCCTAAGAAGG
>NZ_JAWRVL010000121.1:0-347 GCF_036663595.1 Halalkalibacter lacteus | reverse complement strand
TGGTGACCCGTACGGGATTCGAACCCGTGTTACCGCCGTGAAAGGGCGGTGTCTTAACCGCTTGACCAACGGGCCAACCTCAGGAAAGTATCTGGCGGAGAGCGAGGGATTCGAACCCTCGAGACGGTTTTAAACCGCCTACACGATTTCCAATCGTGCTCCTTCGGCCAGCTCGGACAGCTCTCCATTTTGGCTCCACAGGTAGGACTCGAACCTACGACCGATCGGTTAACAGCCGATTGCTCTACCACTGAGCTACTGTGGAATAATTCGCCTGGCAACGTCCTACTCTTGCAGGGGGAAGCCCCCAACTACCATCGGCGCAAAAGAGCTTAACGACCGTGTTC
>NZ_JAWRVL010000120.1:0-364 GCF_036663595.1 Halalkalibacter lacteus | reverse complement strand
TTAATAGTAACTGACTTTGTTAAATAGAAGTCAGGGACTTGGTTCTTTGAAAACTAGATAATGCAAATAGAAACAATAGTAAGTTCATCGGTATCTTATTTATAAGAGAAGTTGAACGAACGTCAAGAATTCAAAAAACGACTTTTTTAAATTAGATCGTTTTTGGCAAGGAGATTCGAGTAGTTCGAGGAAGCGAGTGGTCGAAGGAATGGAGCGTAGTTTACTACGTGACATGACCGAGAACCGCGAAGCTGACGAAGAAATGCGACGAAGATCTGCCGCCAAAATGGTTAAGTTATGAAGGGCGCACGGTGAATGCCTTGGCACTAGGAGCCTAAGAAGGACGCGACGAACGGCGAAACGC
>NZ_JAWRVL010000118.1:0-377 GCF_036663595.1 Halalkalibacter lacteus | reverse complement strand
CACCTAGCTAAAAAAAAATAACACAACAGCCAAGTAAGCCCAAAACTAAAACACAAACCCCAAATACAAACATATAACCGACACCCATGGCACCAAAGAAAGATCGGAATAGCACACCACAGAACTCAACTCACACACACATATCTTACAACCCTACGTATCCACGGAAGTGGCATGCGGCGCGCGAATGGGTCCGCACCGGCCGCCTCGGAGCGATACGCAAGGTGGATGCCTGCTGGCGGGCCGACTTCGCGGCGCGACACGGCGAGGATGCTCCCACCTATCGGTCCACTCTGATTCCTACTTAAAGCTGCGTCCTTTTGTATACTTGTTTCCACGTACTCGATTCTATCGCGTTCACCACCGGATCGATCGCC
>NZ_JAWRVL010000117.1:0-400 GCF_036663595.1 Halalkalibacter lacteus | reverse complement strand
TTGATCAGCATTTTGCCCCAACCTGTGTGCGAGAATATTCGTATCGATATGATAGTTACGACTCCACATATGAAACGTTAAAATACACACGTCCAAAAGAGTGTAGAGACTGTCCGTTAGCAGCCGATACGTTGTGTCAGAAGGTCTATAAAGTCAAGATCACAACCGATTTACGTCGGTATACAGCTCCGGCCCGTGGATCAAAAGCGTGGAAAACCATTTACAAGCAACGAAGCGCAGTCGAACGAGTTATTGCTTATCTCAAAGAATTTTTCCAGTTAAATAATGTTCGTTATCGTACAGGAAAACGGGCAAAAGTGCATTTTGATTTAACACAATTGGTATATAACGGAGCGAAGCTCGCATGTGATCGTATAGCTAAGTCACTCTCCAAAAAGGG
>NZ_JAWRVL010000116.1:0-401 GCF_036663595.1 Halalkalibacter lacteus | reverse complement strand
GAAGGGATCGGTCTTGAAAACCGACAGGCGGGTCAAACCGCGCGGGGGTTCGAATCCCTCTTCCTCCTCCATTTTATCTCTATAGTAATAAACAAAGTATTTCCTCTTGACGCATACGCATCAGAGCGAGTCGAGTAGAGTAGAGGAAAAGACAACATCTAAGAAATGGCATCATCGATTACTTTAAAACGACGCGGGGTGGAGCAACGAGCCTTTCATCGTCGAATTCACTTCGAGTAACATTGACGTATAAACGTCTTTGAACTACTAGAAGAGGAAAATGTCTTCTTCATTGAAATAACATCATCAATTACTTTGTAACGGCGCGGGGTGGAGCAGTCTGGTAGCTCGTCGGGCTCATAACCCGAAGGTCGGCGGTTCAAATCCGTCCCCCGCAATAC
>NZ_JAWRVL010000115.1:0-403 GCF_036663595.1 Halalkalibacter lacteus | reverse complement strand
AAATCTTAGGATTGCCCATCGTTTGGTTTGCTATATTTTTAACGATAACGATTGTAACCGTTTATACGGGCAATTTACCTGCAGGAATGATTGGAAGTTTACTCGTGATGGTTGTGTTTGGAGAATTCCTTGGCTGGATAGGTGACAGATTACCAATCGTCAAAACCTATTTGGGTGGAGGAGCTATTGTAGCGATTTTCGGATCGGCTTATATGGTCTATAGTGGCATTCTCCCAGAAACGGTTACGACCGGTGTCACTGATTTTATGACAACAGGTGGTTTCCTCGATTTCTACATTGCTGCATTAATTACGGGAAGTATTTTAGGAATGAATTCTAAAGTTCTTATGAAAATTGGGGTTCGTTATTTTATTCCTATTTTTGGAGCCGTCCTTGGGGCGAT
>NZ_JAWRVL010000114.1:0-404 GCF_036663595.1 Halalkalibacter lacteus | reverse complement strand
ACAACATAGCTCAAAAGCATCGCTAACGATACTAATTTATTTCAACCTATCTAATGATAGGATTTAATTGACGAGATATCATGTATCTCTATTTCGCTTGGCTTTTGTTCAGTTTTCAAAGAACTCTTCGTTGCTACCACCAGCAACAAGCGTCACTCTTTAGCGACATTCACTATCGTAACATATTAAGCAAATCAACGCAATACCTTTTTAAATGTTTTTTTGTGAATTGTTTACGAAACGACCAGTCGTCGATTGCGACAACTAATACTATACCACGATACAAAAACTCACGCAAGTGTTTTTGTAACATTAATTCTTTATCTGGTGCGGGTGAAGGGAGTCGAACCCCCACGTCATAAGACACTAGATCCTAAGTCTAGCGCGTCTGCCAATTCCGCCAC
>NZ_JAWRVL010000113.1:0-411 GCF_036663595.1 Halalkalibacter lacteus | reverse complement strand
AAAATGCAAAAGAACGAGACGTGTACCGCCAACGCTTCCTTGAAAATCGAGGATGGACCATTGAACGCATCTGGAGCCGGAACTGGTGGAGAAATGCATCAATGGAGATTGAGAGAATTGATCAAAAGGTGAAACAATTGATGAAGGAAGAAGAGGTGAGAGAGAAGGTTGAAATTTAGTATGTGAAAAAGGCAGGTAATATCCGATGATGAACTTGCGAAAAATTAAAAGTAAGGTTCATGGATTGGGTTCCTGTCCCTCAGTACGTTAAAGTAGCGGGGACAGGAACCATTGCCATACGTACGTAATTCTTGATTTTGATGAAATAAAACCAGATACATATAGATACATCTACAAATACTACAAAGAGCAAAATCCGCCATTCAAATTAACTTATGAATTGGTAAATGA
>NZ_JAWRVL010000112.1:0-413 GCF_036663595.1 Halalkalibacter lacteus | reverse complement strand
GTCGGACAGCCACGTGTGAGGAACCAGCGCCTGCAGGTAGTACATCAGAGTGAACTGACGGACCGAGCCCGGAATCACGAGCGCGATCTGCTCCCAGCCAAACGCGAAGATCAGCCCCGCAATCAGCGGCCGTTTGACGACGACGCCGACCAGCGCGAACACCGCGCCGTATGCCGCGAGACCGATAGCCAGCAGCCCGAGATCGATCAGCAAATTGCCAAAGGTTTCCGGCAGCGCCGAGAACGGCACGAGCAGGAAGTAGACGATCATCACCGACGGCAGGACGACGAGGAACGTGCACGCCAGGTAGGCGAGGAACTTGCCGACCAGCACTGCCCCGCGCTGAATCGGGCGCGTGAAGAGATACGTGATGGTCTTGTCCTCGACTTCATCGGCCATCAACGCGGTGCCGT
>NZ_JAWRVL010000111.1:0-414 GCF_036663595.1 Halalkalibacter lacteus | reverse complement strand
GGAGAGCGTAAGAAGTTTTGTGTAAATGGTTATACTTTCCAATAAGGAGATGATCATTTATGCAAGACTACGCAAACAAAACGATTAAAGAATTGGCAAGCGAATGTAAATCGGTTGAAGATGTTCATGAAATGATGAAAAACTTATTTAAGGACACGATTCAAGAAGTGTTTGAAGCTGAAATCGACACTCAACTAGGGTACAAAAAGCATAGCTCTGAGGGGGACAATACTGGCAATAGTCGTAATGGCTACAGCCAAAAAACGATTAAAACGAAATTTGGCAACTCAGAGCTTCAAATACCTAGAGATCGTAATGGTGAGTATGAACCTCAAATTATTAAAAAGTACGAAACCACCGCCAATGGACTCGAAGACCAAATTATTGCGCTTTACGCCAAAGGTATGTCTACCA
>NZ_JAWRVL010000110.1:0-420 GCF_036663595.1 Halalkalibacter lacteus | reverse complement strand
GAGATTCGAACTCGCGACCCCCACCTTGGCAAGGTGGTGTTCTACCACTGAACTACTTCCGCATTGGCTGGGCTAGCTGGATTCGAACCAACGCATGACGGAATCAAAATCCGTTGCCTTACCGCTTGGCGATAGCCCAATGCATCAAAATATGGAGGAGGAAGAGGGATTCGAACCCCCGCGCGGTTTAACCCGCCTGTCGGTTTTCAAGACCGATCCCTTCAGCCAGACTTGGGTATTCCTCCGTATGAGAATTAAAGACTTTAATAGCGGCGGAGGGAATCGAACCCACGACCTCACGGGTATGAACCGTACGCTCTAGCCAGCTGAGCTACGCCGCCTAATCATATTGGTGGAGCCTAGCGGGATCGAACCGCTGACCTCCTGCGTGCAAGGCAGGCGCTCTCCCAGCTGAGCTAA
>NZ_JAWRVL010000109.1:0-430 GCF_036663595.1 Halalkalibacter lacteus | reverse complement strand
ACAGGTGCAGCAAAAGGAGGTTTTGATCCAGATGTATACTGGCTTGATCACAATACAGTCCCTACTTTAGGTGATTATTTTCGTTCTGCAGGTTATCAAACGTTTTGGAAAGGGAAATGGCATGCTTCAGATGAGGACCTTATCGTTCCAGCAAGTCATAATGCAATGCTAAGCTTTAACCCCACAACTGGAGTCCCTGATCCTGAAAAACAAAAGCTTTATTTAACTGCAAATCGGTTAGATTCCTATGGCTTTGATGGGTGGTTAGGCCCTGAACCACATGGATCAAACCCACGAAATTCAGCTTCATCCGCTGCGATTGGTTTAAGTGGCCGTGATGTCGTTTATTCTGAAGAGGTTGTTAAATTAATTAACTCCCTAGAAGACGAAGCTCGTGCCAATGATCACAAGCCTTGGTTAATCGTTTCTT
>NZ_JAWRVL010000108.1:0-442 GCF_036663595.1 Halalkalibacter lacteus | reverse complement strand
CCTCTCACCGGCATAGTCCATTTTTTTGAAGCCTCTATAGTTGCTAAATAAATAATTTTTCTCAAAGCCTCATCCGTTGGATAGGCTGTTTTTGTTTTCGTTACTTTTCTAAGCTGTCTATGATAACCTTCAATTATATTGGTCGTATAAATCATTCTTCTAATGTCAGGCGGATAACTGAAGTAGGCTGTCAGTTCAATCCAATTTGTTTCCCAAGATCGAATAATGATGGGATGTTTCTTCCCCCATTTGTCCTTAAACTCTTGGAAAGCCAATTCAGCTTCTTCAATCGTTAAAGCTTGATAGACTTTCTTTAAATCCGCCATTACTTGCTTCTGTTCTTTGTATGATACATATTTCATAGAGTTGCGGATTTGATGGATCACACACAGTTGAATTTCTGTTTGCGGAAAAATAGATTGGATGGCTTCAGAAAAGCCAG
>NZ_JAWRVL010000107.1:0-442 GCF_036663595.1 Halalkalibacter lacteus | reverse complement strand
CGTAAGGACTACGGGGATAGCCTAATCGATAACTGGTGGTTATGCTGGTGTTCTTAGGAATCCCCCACTTCAATCAGACCGCAAGGTCGATAAGTGGCGGGTAGTTCAATATCTAAACTATGCGTACCGTTATACCTTACCTCTAACCCTGCTAAACTGGATAGGCTACACTTGGTTGGCCAATAAAAATAAGGGCTAGTAGAATAATACACAAAGAGTGAGGAGCGAATCTACTATGTCCCAAAAAAGAAGAACGTTTACCACAGAATTTAAGAAGCAAGTGGTTGCTTTATATGAAAGTGGAAAAAGCCGTCAAGAGATTGTCCGTGAATATGAATTAACTGCGTCTGCATTAGACAGATGGCTTACTCAGTTTCAACAGTCTGGTTCGTTCAAAGAGAAAGACAATCGAAGCCCGGAAGAACAAGAATTGATTGAGTTA
>NZ_JAWRVL010000106.1:0-455 GCF_036663595.1 Halalkalibacter lacteus | reverse complement strand
ATAGTGAAGCAGATTTAAGCCTTGTGTACACGCCAGGAGTAGGGGATGTATGTAAGGAGATTGTGAAAAATCCACATGAAATCAATCATCTTACATCAAGAGGGAATATGGTCGCGGTTGTGACGGATGGAACAGCGGTTCTTGGCTGATGCATGTGCAACAGATATAACGGTTGAAATGAAGATTGCAGCCTCTTATGCGATTGCAAATATGATACCAGATAACAAGTTAAGTCCAACGTATGTGATTCCTAACGCACTTGATAAGGAAGTTCCGAAAGTAGTTGCGGAAGCGGTTACGAATACAGCGGTAGAAAGCAAGAAGGCTTTTTTAATAACGAGTTAATACCTTATAAATAGACAAATATGAAGGAGAGTAAGAAAAATGGAACAAACAGCAAAAAAGTTCGAAGATACAGAGATTATAAAAAATAAGGAAAAGCTGTATGAGTTAAG
>NZ_JAWRVL010000105.1:0-467 GCF_036663595.1 Halalkalibacter lacteus | reverse complement strand
TGTTAGGCAGCATACCGAATGCTACAGCTTCTTCGTCTGTCCAATCTAGCGGGTACAAAGAAAAATTCCCAACAAACTTGTTCCCCTTCCCGTACCCATCACTTACTATCGGCACACGAGCAGCACTTAACATTTCCAAATCCCGATAAATCGTTCTTTCCGTCGTTTCACACCTTTCAGCCAGCTCCTTAGACTTAATCCCAGGGCTTGACTGAATTAAATTAATAATACGTACAAGTCTGATGAGGCGTTCTGACATGGAATCGTCCTTTCTTTTTATCCTTAAGTTATAGTTCTACATTACCAGTATTTGGGGTGGATTATCACATGAAATTGGAACAGGTTTTGTATAAAGAGAATTTCAGAAAGCATAAGGACGGTTCGAGACTGGTGAAAAAGTGCAATCTCTATTAAAAAGAGGGAATTCAACTACAACAAGTAGTATCTGTTTGAAGTTACGATCATCA
>NZ_JAWRVL010000104.1:0-472 GCF_036663595.1 Halalkalibacter lacteus | reverse complement strand
CCCTTGCTGATTACAAATGTTATTATTTTTGCAGTCAACATTAACATCTATTTTAATAATAATATATACAAATACCTTAACTATAATTTCAAGGCTAACATTATTTTCAAAAATGATATATATTTCGTAGTATATGTCATAGTATATGTTAACAATCATGTAAAAGTTTTCTTTACTAAAATTATATGGAAAAGGAAAAGAACATCTGAATTGAAAGGTCTATTAAGGAACTGTTGAGTGACAATAGAGTTGTTCCGAAAGGGCCAGATAATGGAATAATACTTGGTGGTTAAATTGGATATTTATGTTAAAATATTTTAGGGATTGTGAAGGGTTGCACTTAAAGTAAACGGGTGCTTCAACATTAAAGAGAAGAGAGAAGGGGGAAAGTCTGAAAATGCCTTTATTAAAAAACCAGCACTTAATGGGAATTTCATGGATTTTAGTAATACTCTTATTAGTAGCATCCTTT
>NZ_JAWRVL010000103.1:0-477 GCF_036663595.1 Halalkalibacter lacteus | reverse complement strand
TAAACCTATTTTTTAACAGAAAAATGAAAATTGGGTCCTTGTATAATTCTTGAGGTAGGCTTTATGAAATTGATTCATATTCATAAAAAAAGCCCGGAAATGTTATTCCGATCTCAAGAATAGTAACTTTAATTGAAATTGCTTTTTGAAGAGATTTAAAGTTAGAGTACCAGCATATTTTAGTCTGTGTTTTTTTCAATAATAAAAAAGATACAAAGGTATGCTAGATGCTAATGGCTATGCTTGCTATGAATAATGGATAGGAAATTTTGGTCTCCATAAATACCCCTAACCCGCCAAGTGTAATCATAGCAAGAAAGATAGCAAATTTATGTCCCGTTGTTTGATGGCAAATACCAAAAATATGCTAATGCCAACGTAATAAATAAGATTTGCCAAATCACTAGTGTTGCATAAAAATTGACGGAATTTTCAGTTTTCACATTTATCCTGCTTAGAGCCAAAAAGGTAAATACC
>NZ_JAWRVL010000102.1:0-477 GCF_036663595.1 Halalkalibacter lacteus | reverse complement strand
AGATTGTGGTTTCGTTGATAAACACCAACAAAACTATCTCTATTTCGCTTGGCTTTTGTTCAGTTTTCAAAGAACTACGTTGTTGCTACTTTTCAGCAACAACCGTCACTCGTTAGCGACATTCACTATCGTAACACACTAAACAATTCTACGCAATAACTTTTTAAAAGTTTTTTTGTGAGTTGCTTATGAAACGACCAGTCGTCTTCTGCGACATTCAATACTGTACCATGATGCAAAGTTCTGCGCAAGTGTTTTATGAAATATTAATTTCTTTATTTGGTGCGGGACAATTCCACACATCCGCATATAATTGATGTTTTTACAAAAACATCTTAAATGGTGAGCCATGAAGGATTTGAACCTTCGACCCTCTGATTAAAAGTCAGATGCTCTACCAACTGAGCTAATGGCTCTTAAAATAATGGTGGCTCAGGACGGAATCGAACCGCCGACACATGGATTTTCAGTCCATTG
>NZ_JAWRVL010000101.1:0-479 GCF_036663595.1 Halalkalibacter lacteus | reverse complement strand
CTCCTTTCTATGGAGTCTTTACTCTAGTCGATATATGACGCAGGTCATATACGCTTTGGTCTTTTGTTCAGTTTTGAAGGAACTTCCTTCAATTAATAGTAACTGACTTTGTTAAATAGAAGTCAGGGACTTGGTTCTTTGAAAACTAGATAATGCAAATAGAAACAATGTTAGTTTTATCGGTATCTTATTTATATAAGAGAAGGTCAAACGAGCATGTCGAGAATTCATATGTGACATTTTCAAGAAAATGTCTTAAACCTTTTTTGATAAATGTAATTGCAAAGAGAACCGAGTAGTTCGAGGAAGCAAGTGGCCGAAAGAATGGAGCGTACACCCGTACGTGACATGACTGAGGATCACGAAGCTGACGAAGAAATACGAAGGTTATCTGCCGCAATTTGGTTAAGTTAGAAAGGGCGCACGGTGAATGCCTTGGCACTAGGAGCCTAAGAAGGACGCGACGAACGGCGAAACGC
>NZ_JAWRVL010000100.1:0-483 GCF_036663595.1 Halalkalibacter lacteus | reverse complement strand
TTCGCCTATATCATTAAAGACTTTACTCATCTATCCTACTTCTGATGACGTGTTGAAGGTACGAACTGATGAAATAGCTAAGGAGATGCATGGTCTAGGAGGAAAAAGATCATATGGTTGGTTTTGCGAAAAGGCTTTGAAGTTAAAAGAGGCAGCAGAACGGAACCCATTTAAGAAAACACTGTATCAAAGCCATTTAGTTACTCTAAAAATGTATATTCAAATGCTTCTTCAACAACGAGAGTTTCTCAACGTACTAGAGCAAGAGATTGATCAGTTAGCAATGCAGTTTGAGGAGTATGAGATCCTTCGGTCCATCCCAGGGGTGGGTTCTAAAATTGCAGCTACTCTTATCTCAGAAATAGGTGAGGTCACACAATTTAGTCACCCGAAAAAGCTAGTAGCCTATGCAGGCATTGATCCTCGGATTTACCAATCAGGGAAGTTTACAGCATCTATCAATCGCATCACCAAGAGAGGATC
>NZ_JAWRVL010000099.1:0-484 GCF_036663595.1 Halalkalibacter lacteus | reverse complement strand
AGAGATGACCCTTCTCAGTGGAATTTCGTACCGGGCCTTGCCGCCTTGCCAAAATGTACTGCAGAGCTGTAGCAAGTCCCCGCAGGAAACGAGCTTTGAGCTGAGATTGAAAATGAAATTAAAGAAGACCAAAATTTCGAGTTCAAAATCGCATTTTTATCGGTATCACAATTTCTGTGACCGTAGAGACTATGAGGAAGAATGAAAATTCAAACATTCAGACTTCCTTAGAACCACTTCGTGGCTCTTATCTCTAGGCTAGTCCTGCCTGGGAAATTTTATTTCTCAAGTGCGATAATACCTAGGGGTTCCTCCTAATAAATTTCCTTTTTAGGTAATTTTTGGGAGCATGGGAAACTCTCTGCAGGTAGCTTCGGCATGCCTGCAGTGAGGTCGGTTAGGAAATGTATATTATTACCTGTCAAGGTATAATTACATATAAACCTACTGGGCATCTTTAAAGTGTCCATCGACTGGTTCGCTG
>NZ_JAWRVL010000098.1:0-489 GCF_036663595.1 Halalkalibacter lacteus | reverse complement strand
GGAGTACCTCCCCAAAAGTCGAATTAGTAAGTTACCACACAAAACTAACGACTGGAGGAAGACTCCCTTATGACTATTATACGACAAGGAAGCCTATTTGACCTGCAAGATTTATATGACTTAGAACCTACCCACCGTTTTGAAGCGGTGTTTTCGACGATTGAGATTGATCCGATTCTAGCTGTTGTATCAAAAAAAGCCCTATATGGTGCTCCTGTTCAGCTTAATTATGCAGCCATGACCTACTCTCTTGCGGCTAGAATTCTTGAACGAATTCCTACGATTAAAGATCTCATTAAACGTTTAACGAATGACTTTATGTTTCGTCTGGATTGTGGATTTCTACTATCTGATGCGATTCCATCCGAAGCCTCTTATTCAAGAATGCTTACGAAGTTAGTTGAATCAGATGTTCTTGAACGTGTTCAAGAAACTCAAATCCTCCAAGCCATTCTAGAAGGATTTATCACTGATGATACAGTTGCCCTT
>NZ_JAWRVL010000097.1:0-505 GCF_036663595.1 Halalkalibacter lacteus | reverse complement strand
GTTGCGGATTTGATGGATCACACACAGTTGAATTTCTGTTTGCGGAAAAATAGATTGGATGGCTTCAGAAAAGCCAGCAAGCCCGTCCTTACAAGCAATGAGGATATCTTCAACCCCTCTATTTTTAAGGTCTGTACAAACTCCTAGCCAGAAACTAGCACTTTCATTTTCACCAATCCAAATACCTAGGATTTCCTTCTGACCGGACATGGAGATGCCCAAAACACTGTAGGCTGCTTTATTGATAATTCGATTATCTTTACACACTTTGAAGTGGATGGCATCAAGAAAAACAATAGGGTAAACACGGTCTAACGGACGTGATTGCCACTCGGAAATCAAAGGCATAATCTTATCCGTTACCTTACTGACCATCGTAGGAGAGACATCAATGCCATAAATATCATTCATGTGAGATTCAATATCTCTGGTAGACATACCTTTGGCGTAAAGCGCAATAATTTGGTCTTCGAGTCCATTGGCGGTGGTTTCGTACTTTTTAATA
>NZ_JAWRVL010000096.1:0-526 GCF_036663595.1 Halalkalibacter lacteus | reverse complement strand
ACAATTAACATTGGCAATAATGCGAGTAAATAAGACGCAAAGGCTAAGTTATAGTTCACGCTAAATTGCGATTGGAAAATGTACTGTACGAGCGGTAAGGTAGCATCGTTACGGTCTGATAAAATAACGAGCGGAAGCATAAAGTCATTCCATGCCCATAATGCCGTTAAAATTCCAACGGTTGCGTTCATTGGCGCTAGTAGTGGGAAGACAACTCTCCAAAACACTCCCCATCTACTACATCCATCAATAATCGCTGCTTCTTCTAATTCTTTTGGTATCGTCTTAATGTACCCGACATACAAGAAGATATTGAACGCCAGACCGTACACGACATACAAAATGATTAGACCTGTCGGATTGTTTAAACCGATCGCACTCATTTGTTTTACAATTGGCAACATGATAATTGGAAACGGAACAAACATCGCACTGACAAAATAATAAAATAATACTTTATACACTTTTTTATGCATGTTTCTAGCAATCGCATAAGCGACCAATGAGTTCGTTAACACCGTTAAAA
>NZ_JAWRVL010000095.1:0-563 GCF_036663595.1 Halalkalibacter lacteus | reverse complement strand
TCCAGCTGTAATAGCAGATTCAATTGGATAAAATCCGACTGCTTTTCCCAAAAGAGCAGCTCCTAACACCGCACCAAATACAACGCCTGCAACAAGAAGAATATATTGTACACTCATAGCAGCTAAGACCGCATTTAAATCGGTGAACGCTACACCAATTCCAAAAAGCAAAGCAAGTGTCCATGTTTTAGCAACAAATTGATACCACTGACTCGCACCTTCTACTACATTGTCTGGAATGACATTTACAATTTTAGCGATAGCCACGAGAATAATCATGATTGCATACGGGTGTAGCGGAATGATCGCCCCTAGTAAGTGACCACAGGCGAAGAATAATAAGGCTAACAGTAAACCAATCCCCATTTTCGAAATATCAAAAGTCGACTTTTGTTGTTCCATCTTAAATCCAGGAATAAGCTGACCATTCCCTGATAATGACGGTACTTTATTTCCGAGAGTATTTAAAAGACTTGCAAAGATAATGGCAAACACATTACCAAGTGCTAAAGCAGGAACGAGTATCGAAATGTAATAACTCGGTGAGTTACCTAGGAATTCAG
>NZ_JAWRVL010000094.1:0-578 GCF_036663595.1 Halalkalibacter lacteus | reverse complement strand
CAGCTTCCTCCATTTAGTATGTTCCAAAGCTCCGTTTCTGGCGACGAAGATGAAGAGGAGTACGACATCGATGATTCGCAAAGTTTATTAAACCTAGCCAAACGCCGCTTTCCAGAGAAAATCCTCCAATGGCATTATCGTTCCAAGTATGAGGATTTAATTAACTTTTCAAACCATGCCTTTTACCAAGGGCAAGTACAAATTGCACCAAATATTGAACCGTTACGAGAACCACCCGCCCTACAATGGAAGAAAGTCGATGGACTATGGGTCAATCAGTCAAATGAAATCGAAGCACAAGCGGTTGTCGAGCAAGTAAAACAGTTGCTAATTAATGACCCGAATAAAACCCTTGGTGTGATTACATTCAACGCCAAACAACAAGATAAAATTTTAGATATCATTGATAAAAGAGTTCAAGATGATCCAGAGTTTCAGGCACTGTATAATCAAGTGATGAGCAAGGATTTAGATGAACGTATTTTTGTGAAGAATATCGAAAATGTCCAAGGGGATGAACGTGATGTAATTCTCTTTTCCATTGGTTATGCGAAAAATGAAGAAGGGAGAATCTATAA
>NZ_JAWRVL010000093.1:0-579 GCF_036663595.1 Halalkalibacter lacteus | reverse complement strand
AAGGGCGCACGGTGAATGCCTTGGCACTAGGAGCCTAAGAAGGACGCGACGAACGGCGAAACGCCTCGGGGAGCTGTAAGTGAGCTTTGATCCGAGGATATCCGAATGGGGGAACCCACCATCCGTAATGGGATGGTACCCGTATCTGAATACATAGGATACGAGGAGGCAGACCTGGGGAACTGAAACATCTAAGTACCCAGAGGAAGAGAAAGAAAATTCGATTTCCCAAGTAGCGGCGAGCGAAACGGAAACAGCCCAAACCAAGAGGCTTGCCTCTTGGGGTTGTAGGACGTCTCATACGGAGTAAGAAAAGACTGGCATAGGTGAAGCGATCTGGAAAGATCCGCGGTACAAGGTAACAGCCCTGTAACTTAAATGCCAGTCTCTCCGAGACGGATCCTGAGTACGGCGGGACACGTGAAACCCCGTCGGAATCCGGGAGGACCATCTCCCAAGGCTAAATACTCCCTAGTGACCGATAGTGAACCAGTACCGTGAGGGAAAGGTGAAAAGCACCCCGGAAGGGGAGTGAAATAGATCCTGAAACCGTGTGCCTACAACTAGTTGGAGCCCGTT
>NZ_JAWRVL010000092.1:0-611 GCF_036663595.1 Halalkalibacter lacteus | reverse complement strand
CCGTAAGCCCGAATTATAAAAAATAAGCGCACCTTACCGGTACGCATGACAAATAGCCGTATATCACGACTTTTTTAATCGAATATACGGCATATTTTATTTTCTGTTACATGCTTCTTGGATCTTTTTTGACCAAGGCATGTAATGATTTAATATTTCAGGGTTTTGATGGATGGCGATATTGGGTAGGTCCGTCAAAAGTTTTTTTATGTATTCATAGAAATCCACGCCGTTACTTTTGGCGGTTTCTGCGATACTCAAACAGATGGCGTTTGCTTTTGCACCAGCTTCGCTGACCGAAAAAAGCCAGTTTTTTCTACCAATGACATTGGGACGGATGGCGTTTTCAGCTGGATTATTATCAATCTCAATACGACCATCGTTCAAGAATGCTTTAAGTCCATTCGCTCGGTTCAATGTGTATTCAGCTGCTTTTGCGAGGGCATTCTTCCCGAAAAATGGTGATGTTTCGACCCAGTTAAGGAATTCTTCCACGATTGGCTTCGAGTATTTTCTGCGCTTTTTTCTGCGTTTGCTCGGAGACAAATGTTTAAATTCCCTTTCTAGTCGATATAACTCATCACAATATTTCACACCGACTTGGCCATTTT
>NZ_JAWRVL010000091.1:0-647 GCF_036663595.1 Halalkalibacter lacteus | reverse complement strand
GATCAAGGACTTTATGAAGCGTCTAATTTAGATGGAGCCAATAAATGGCAGGAATTTTGGAAAATCACATTCCCGCTTATTGCGCCGTTTTTCACGATCAATATGGTCCTTGCAATGAAAAATTTCTTAATGGTCTTTGACCACATTATGGCGTTAACAGGCGGTGGACCAGGTCGATCAACAGAGTCGATTTCCTTATTGATTTACCGTGGTGGTTTCCAAGGCGGGGAATTCGCTTATCAATCGGCTAATGCGGTGATTTACTTTATCATCATCGTAACGATCTCGATTATTCAAATTCGTTTCTTACAGAAGCGGGAGGTGCAGATGTAATGAACACGAAAAAAATAAACTGGACCGTCACCACGTTACTTATCGTTGGTTCTATCGTCATTTTATTTCCACTTTATTTAACCGTTGTGAATGCATTTAAAACGCCGCAAGAAACGGCTCGAAGTATTTTAGCTCTTCCTTCTTCGTGGAGTATTGAGAATTTCACAACAGCCATTGAAATGACCAATTTCTTTAATGCGTTTTCGAATAGTTTCTATATTACGTTCTTCACCGTTTTTTTAACGGTGTTAACGAACTCATTGGTCGCTTATGCGATTGCTAGAAACATGCATAAAAAAGTGTATAAAGTATTA
>NZ_JAWRVL010000090.1:0-647 GCF_036663595.1 Halalkalibacter lacteus | reverse complement strand
TAATACTTTATACACTTTTTTATGCATGTTTCTAGCAATCGCATAAGCGACCAATGAGTTCGTTAACACCGTTAAAACAACGGTGAAGAACGTAATATAGAAACTATTCGAAAACGCATTAAAGAAATTAGTCATTTCAATCGCTGTTGTGAAATTCTCAATACTCCACGAAGAAGGAAGAGCTAAAATACTTTGAGCCGTTTCTTGCGGCGTTTTAAATGCATTCACAACGGTTAAATAAAGTGGAAATAAAATCACGATGGACCCAACGATAAGTAATGTGGTAACGGTCCAGTTTATTTTTTTCGTGTTCATTACATTTGCACCTCCCGCTTCTGCAAGAAACGAATTTGGATAATTGAGATCGTTACGATGATGATAAAGTAAATTACTGCATTAGCCGATTGGTAGGCAAATTCCCCACCTTGGAAACCACCACGATAAATTAATAGCGAAATCGACTCTGTTGATCGACCAGGTCCACCGCCTGTTAAAGCCATAATGTGGTCAAACACCATTAAGAAATTCTTCATCGCAAGAACCATATTGATCGTGAAAAACGGCGCAATGAGCGGGAATGTGATTTTCCAAAATTCCTGCCATTTATTGGCTCCATCTAAATTAGACGCTTCATAAAGTCCTTGATC
>NZ_JAWRVL010000089.1:0-650 GCF_036663595.1 Halalkalibacter lacteus | reverse complement strand
CCACAAGAGCCCCTTTCCTCATAAAAGGAGAGGATTATGATGGGTAAGAAAAAATTGAATCCTTATTTACTAATGATTCTACCTGCGTTTGTTGTGTTCTTTGTTTTTCATACGTTTCCGGTCATCCAAGGGGTGTTTTATAGTTTTACAAACTACCGAGGGTATGGAGATTGGGATTTTGTCGGTTTCAGAAACTATATCAATGTATTCCAGGACGCAAGAGCCATGGATGCGTACATATTTACCTTTAAGTTTGCTATTCTTTCAACGGTACTTGTCAATATTATTAGTTTAGTCATTGCGCTTGGGTTAAATGCCAAAATTAAGTTTAGCAAAACGCTTCGAGGCGTTTACTTCATGCCGAATATATTAAGTGTTTTGATTGTCGGTTTTATTTTCAACTATATTTTTGCAGTGTTTCTCCCGTCAATTGCTCAAAATCTAGGGATCACAACGCTCGCAACCAATATTTTAGGTAGTCCCGATTTAGCTTGGGTTGGGATTGTGATCGTTGCCGTATGGCAAGCGGCTGCCTTTAATGTCATTCTCTATTTAGCGGGACTTGCAACGATTGATCAAGGACTTTATGAAGCGTCTAATTTAGATGGAGCCAATAAATGGCAGGAATTTTGGAAAATCACATTCCCGCT
>NZ_JAWRVL010000088.1:0-679 GCF_036663595.1 Halalkalibacter lacteus | reverse complement strand
AGGAATTTAAACATATTTTTATAGAACAAAATAAGAAAGGAAAACTACCAAGACAAATCTTTGAAGAACATGGACTTGACATAGGTATTCTTGGAAAGCATCGGTTAGAATCAGCAGCGAAGAGGTGGCGTGCTGCTTATCGAGATCATGGAGTAGCTGGACTAAGTGATTCCCGAATCGGAAAAGCAAGTAGACCTCTCGAGAAAGAGCTATCTTTAGAAAAGAAAAATGCACGTTTAGAAGCTGAACTTAACTTACTAAAAGCGGAGAATGAACTATTAAAAAAAATCAAATTAATGGAAAGGAGGCTGAGAAATCAGTAACCTCAACAGCTAGTCAAAAATACATGTTGATACGTTCTGTTATTGAGAAATACAACTTAAAGAATATGGTGAGCTATTTGTGTAAAGTCTCTGGTGTCTCTCGGTCTGGGTTCTATAATTATTTTTCTTTAAAATCTCAAGAACAAAGAAAACAACACGAACAAAGTGACGAGTCCGTCAAAAAAGTAGTTCTAAAAGCAGTCCATTTTAAAGGGCGTAAAAAAGGAGCTCGTCAAATTAAGATGACATTAGCGCGGCAATTTAACGTTATTTATAACTTAAAGCGCATTCGAAGAATTATGAAGAAATACGGCATTGTCTGTTCTATAAGGAAAGCCAATCCTTATAAAAAAATG
>NZ_JAWRVL010000087.1:0-680 GCF_036663595.1 Halalkalibacter lacteus | reverse complement strand
TTCTTGAACGTGTTCAAGAAACTCAAATCCTCCAAGCCATTCTAGAAGGATTTATCACTGATGATACAGTTGCCCTTGATGCGAGTCATATCGAAGCACGAGACCAAGCACCTGTGAAAGAAGATAAACCTAAGTCAGATCCAAAGAAACGCGGACGTAAGCCTAAAGATGAACAAGAGAAATGGCTTCAAGAGAAAGCTGAACGCGAAGAAGCTCTACCGCTTTTCGAGAAAAAAATAGAAGCTCAACTTGATGCATCTTTAGCTGAATTACGGTCCTCTGTTCCTCGTGATCCTAAATGGGGAATCAAGAAAAACAGTGAGGGAAAGAACGTATTTTGGTTCGGTTATAAAGGGCATTTTGCGGTTGGAACCAAAAGTCAGTACATTCTTCAATCGCTCTTTTCTTCGGGAAATCTAAATGATGGAAAAGCTGCGATCCCTCTATTGAAAGGAATTTATGAGCGACTCTCTGCGCTTCCTGTTGCTTTCAGTACTCTTGATGCAGGGTATGACTATCCAGCGATTTACGAACAAATTTATCGAATTGGTTCCCAATCTGTGATTGCTTACAATAAGAAAAATGAGTCAGCATTAGAAGGGTTTGATCAGCATTTTGCCCCAACCTGTGTGCGAGAATATTCGTATCGATATGATAGTTACGACTCCACATATGAAACG
>NZ_JAWRVL010000086.1:0-687 GCF_036663595.1 Halalkalibacter lacteus | reverse complement strand
TTTGGTGTCAGTGGTAGGGGAGCGTTCTAAGTGCAGCGAAGTCAGACCGAGAGGACTGGTGGAGCGCTTAGAAGTGAGAATGCCGGTATGAGTAGCGAAAAGAGGGGTGAGAATCCCCTCCGTCGAAAGCCCAAGGTTTCCTGAGGAAGGCTCGTCCGCTCAGGGTCAGTCGGGACCTAAGCCGAGGCCGAAAGGCGTAGGCGATGGACAACAGGTTGAAATTCCTGTACCACCTCCTCACCGTTTGAGCAATGGGGGGACGCAGAAAGGTAGGGTAAGCGCGCTGATGGATATGCGCGTCCAAGCAGTTAGGCTGAGAAGTAGGCAAATCCGCTTCTCACATAAGGCTGAGCTGTGATGGCGAGGGAAATTATAGTACCGAAGTTCCTGATCCTACACTGCCTAGAAAAGCCTCTAGCGAGGTGAGAGGTGCCCGTACCGCAAACCGACACAGGTAGGCGAGAAGAGAATTCTAAGACGCTCGGGAGAACTCTCGTTAAGGAACTCGGCAAAATGACCCCGTAACTTCGGGAGAAGGGGTGCTCTATTAGGGTGCAAGCCCGAGAGAGCCGCAGTGAAAAGATCCAAGCGACTGTTTAGCAAAAACACAGGTCTCTGCGAAGCCGCAAGGCGAAGTATAGGGGCTGACACCTGCCCGGTGCTGGAAGGTTAAGAGGAGGGGTTATC
>NZ_JAWRVL010000084.1:0-720 GCF_036663595.1 Halalkalibacter lacteus | reverse complement strand
ATGGTGCGCCCTGAGAGATTCGAACTCCCGACCTTTTGATTCGTAGTCAAACACTCTATCCAGCTGAGCTAAGGGCGCATTAAGTTGTCCTAATTTAAAAATAAAATAAAAGTGCCGAGGGCCGGACTTGAACCGGCACGATAGTCACCTACCGCAGGATTTTAAGTCCTGTGTGTCTGCCAATTCCACCACCCCGGCACGGCAGAAAATATATGGAGGCGGCACCCGGATTCGAACCGGGGGATAAGGGTTTTGCAGACCCGTGCCTTACCACTTGGCTATGCCGCCAGACAAAAAAATGGAGCGGAAGACGAGATTCGAACTCGCGACCCCCACCTTGGCAAGGTGGTGTTCTACCACTGAACTACTTCCGCGTTGGCTGGGCTAGCAGGATTCGAACCTACGCATGACGGAATCAAAATCCGTTGCCTTACCGCTTGGCGATAGCCCAACACTTTGATGATTAAAATTTTATGGGGCGACTGATGGGAATTGAACCCACGAATGCCGGAATCACAATCCGGTGCGTTAACCACTTCGCCACAATCGCCATCATTTTAATAAATTGGCAGGGGTAGTAGGAATTGAACCCACACCGAAGGTTTTGGAGACCTTTGTTCTACCTTTAAACTATACCCCTAAAAATAAATGGTGGAGGGGGACGGATTCGAACCGCCGAACCCGGAGGGAGCGGATTTACAGTCCGCCGCGTTTAGCCAC
>NZ_JAWRVL010000083.1:0-732 GCF_036663595.1 Halalkalibacter lacteus | reverse complement strand
AGTCCGGTTCAATACCGTAACCATACCAGCCAATTAGCTGCATAATATAAAACTCTAACTTTTGGGGGTCACCTCAAATGTAGGCTTCTAGTGTGCCAGGTTAATTTTCAATAACTTCCCGAAACACTCTGCTCCGACTTTATACTATGTAGCTAATTTTCAAGACAAAAAAAATGCAATTACAATGCATAGACTTTTCAAATAGCGTACTTACAGATTCATTATAATGAATTCTAATAATAGCTTCTGCTAGTAAGGGTGCAACATCAGAAAACAAAAGGATGTAATAAGGGATGAGACTCTTGTTCGTAAGCAGCTCATCTATTCTTTGCATCCTTATTTAAATTTAAAAAGGACTTTTTAGTTCCAATTAAAATAATACTCATCCCCAATTAAAGCCCACTAATATGTAGTAATTCACTCATTTCCTCTAAGTAAACGGGATATACGGATGCAAGTCGGTGAAATCATTTCTTGTTTGTTGATTTTTTACACCCTGATATAACATAGCTACTACGATTAATGGTACATTCATCATCCATAACATTCACTTACCAACGACTTGAGAGATCATCTTTGCAAGCCATTTATTTACTTCTTTACAAAACCCTTATAAATACACACAAAAAAGCACCCCTCAACGGAATGCTTTCACTTTGCCTGGCAACGTCCTACTCTCACAGGGGGAAGCCCCCAACTACCATCGGCGCAAAAGAGCTTAACGACCGTGTT
>NZ_JAWRVL010000082.1:0-845 GCF_036663595.1 Halalkalibacter lacteus | reverse complement strand
AGGATGATCGGTCTTTTATTGATTCTGAGCACACAGAAGAACAAAGCCAACAGACCGTTTCTTATACTGTTGTACGAAAAATTCAAAAGAAAAAAAGAAATGATTCATTGCGTGATGATGTGGAGGTAGAGGAAATTCACCATCACCCAGAAAACACCGTCTGTGACTGTTGTCGAAGTCAAATGATCGAAATCGGTAACTCCATTGCCCGTGAAGAGGCAATATTTATTCCTGCTAAAATGATGAAGGTGCAGCACATTGAACATGCTTATGAATGTAAAAACTGTAAAAGCAATTCATCTCAGCCGACGCGAATTAAACGTGCGAAAGCGCCACAACCAGCTATTCAACGTAGCATCGCAAGCCCTAGCGTACTTGCCAAAGTCATCTATGATAAATTTGCGCAATACTTACCCCTTTACCGCCAGGTAAATGAATGGGCACGTTATGGATTGAATACGAATGATAAAAATCTTTCTAATTGGGTCATTCGTACAGCACACGATTGGCTTTTGCCGATTTACGAACGAATGAAAGAATTGATGATGTCTAAATCGGTTTTACATGTCGACGAAACGTATTCACAAATTATCCATCGTTCCGATGGGAAATCTGGTCAATCCAACGCCTACAATTGGGTATATCGAAGTGTGCCAAGCCAGGGACCGACTATGATTCTGTTTCAAAGCTCCTTATCACGAGCCCGTTCCGTCCTTGAAAGTTTCACGGAAGGTTATACTGGAACGATTATTTGTGATGGTTACTCTGCATATAATAAAATTGGTGGCATTACCTTCGCGAATTGTTGGGCGCATGTTCGTCGTTACTGGTTGAAAGCTGACAGT
>NZ_JAWRVL010000081.1:0-931 GCF_036663595.1 Halalkalibacter lacteus | reverse complement strand
GTTGGCTAGTAAAAGCAACTATTATCCGAGAAGCCCCCACTTCAAATTCTGCAAGAATTAAGTGGTGGGTAGTTCACGTTATTAGTTACTCGTGTTATTCCATTAAAGAGACATATTCTTGAATTAATAGAAGGGATTGTTAGGAAGTGAATAGAAGCTATAAGTGTCTATAGCCTTTTTTAGTTCGTGTTTTAAGTGAATTATTGCTAAAATAATTGTAAATGCTTATAAAGGATTGAGGTGGAAACTGTAATGGAATCTCATTGGAATGCAACCGGAATATCAAAACGATTTATCAGTGAAATACAAAGTTTCTGCTCAAAAAACGATCAAATAGAAAAAATTATTTTATTTGGATCAAGAGCAAGAGGGGATTACCACAGGTCTTCTGATATTGATTTAGCTGTTTTTACAAATAAAAGTTCTCATACTCAACAAAATTTAATAGAACAAGCAATTAATGAAATGTCCACTCCCTTAAAAATTGATGTTGTTTTTATAGAGCGTCTAAATAAAGAAAAACTGATTTTCAATATTAGGAAAGATGGTGTAGTTGTATATGAACAAGGAAAGGCTCTTCGAGAAGCTTAATGATTACAAACGTGCGAGTGCTAGGCTTAATGAAGCAACGAAACTTCAAATAGAAGATGATATTATTTACGACGGTGTCATTCAGCGATTTGAGTTCACTTTTGAATTAAGTTGGAAACTTATGAAAATGTTTTTAGAATATGCAGGGATCACTGAAATTAAAAGTCCTAGGACAACAATAAGAGAAGCATTTACATATGGCTTAATTGAGGACGGAGAACAGTGGATTGATATGATGGTAGACCGTAATAAAACCTCTCATCTTTATGATGAAGAAGAAGCTAAACTAATTTATGAAAAAATTAAAAGTAACTATAGCCATCTTTTGTCCAACCTGTGT
>NZ_JAWRVL010000080.1:0-953 GCF_036663595.1 Halalkalibacter lacteus | reverse complement strand
GTAAGCCCCCATTCAAACAACGCATATAAATACGCAGCGCCTCCTGGTACGATACATGTATCAACTAAAGGAGGTGCTTTCCTTATGTCACAACAAAAATTAACGATTGTCCCCGTTACACTACATGCCGAAAATAAAGAACTCGATACATCAATTTCTCCAACAACTCTTTCAAATAGCATTTGCATGATCAAAACGGCAAACGCTGAAATATCCTTCTTCAACGGCATAGATGAGTGCACCATCCAAACCGTTATGAGGGAGTTGAAACATCTATGAAACACGATTATACTAGCGTGAAAAATATCTACATCATTTGTGGGAAGACCGATATGCGAAAGGGCATTGACGGATTGGCGACACTGATTCAAGATTCGCTTGAACTAGATCCGTATAGTGATTCGATTTTCTTATTTTCTGGATGGAGTAAAGATCGCTATAAATGTTTATATTTCGACGGTGATGGCTTTGCCATGCTCTATAAACGGTTAGATAATGGAAAACTTCAATGGCCAAAAGATGAAAATGAAGTACGCAATCTTTCCCAACAGGAGCTTCGCTGGCTTCTTGAAGGTTTATCCATTCAGCAGCCAAAGGCGATTCCACCATCATCAAAAGGTATGTTCTAAATTCATTAAAACCGTTAATTTTATCTTTCTTCCACTGTTCGAACTAGTTATAATAAGAGGAACAAAACCGAACGGAAAGTGGTGAATGATGTGGCGAGCGTTTCTTCTACAAATGAAAATCAAAACGATAAATTAATTCGACTGCTCGAAGAACAATTGGCTCATACGAATCAACAAAACCAAGAGCTATCAAAAAAATTGGATCAATCGTTGAAACAGAACGAAGCGCTATCGCAACAACTTCAACACTTAACAAAGCTCTTATATGGCTCTAAAACAGAAAAGTCGAAATATAATATGCCCGATGGGCAAATGTCATTGTTT
>NZ_JAWRVL010000079.1:0-969 GCF_036663595.1 Halalkalibacter lacteus | reverse complement strand
CACCTCCTTTAGTTGATACATGTATCGTACCAGGAGGCGCTGCGTATTTATATGCGTTGTTTGAATGGGGGCTTACACTTTTCCTTTTTTAACTGTTCCATTTTTATTGAAATTACTCCGATTGGTACTTCGTTTAGACCTATCCATTTTACGTTGGATACGCTTTATTTCTTTTTCATCAATATTACACTCTGGAGCAAGTTCTCGCAGTTCTACTGTGCTTTGACTACTGATTGCAATCGTAGATGTACCAATATCAATACCTACCCGTTTGGTTTCATCAACAATCTTACGATTTCGTTTGGTAGGTGGAAAACCTTCTTGAATAAGTTGGACAAAGTATCGAACTTTCCCGCGAATTTCTCGCTTTAAAATACGAACATACTTTGTTTTGTCGAACAAAGCCAAATGTGCGTATTCATCTTTAGATTTCGGTGAAATCGGCATACAAAGCCAATTCTTAGGTTTTGGGTTTTTCTTTGTTGGTTTATCACCCCAAACAACGTTTCCTTCCGCATATCTTAAACCAGTAGTATTAGATTTGTTTTCCACTGAAATATCATCGTTAAAAGATTTGAAATGTACTTTTTTTGAAGTTCCATAATGTAGTTTTTCGACTGTTTGAAAAGCTCTCGTAGCTAGTTTTTGAGCTTCAAAACTACCGATATGTTCTTTAAACTTTTTTTGAACAGACTTCACAAAATGATGGATTCCGCATTCTAAAAAACCATAATCTAAACGAATTTTTGCAAGTTGTTTGTCGCGTTTCTTTTGATTATAAAAAGAATCCATTTTGAAAAGAGATTGATCAAAATGGATTCTTATCTATTAAATTTAAGTTTTGGTTTTATAAAAAAGTTTGATCATTTTCTGCCTGTGTTGCTCCACAATTGCGCCCGAGTGTGGAAGATCTTAGTTCATAGCATAATCCCGTAAAAATTATTGTTAACAATAAAAAATGGAAGCCTT
>NZ_JAWRVL010000078.1:0-1065 GCF_036663595.1 Halalkalibacter lacteus | reverse complement strand
AGGTATTTGTATATATTATTATTAAAATAGATGTTAATGTTGACTGCAAAAATAATAACATTTGTAATCAGCAAGGGCGTTACTTCTTATCTATTAAGCAATGAGAAAAAGGTTTTAGCCTTTGATAGTGACAAGAGAATGAAACTAACTTTTTAACCGGTGAGTATGATATATGTAACACCTTCGAGAAAAATATTTTAGAGACCGTCCTAAATGAAGATTATCAAAAGTTTATTAAATAATCATTTTCATCCTTTTACATAAAATAATGTTTGCATATAGTTTAAAATTAAATATATAAACGACATATACAATAACATATATCTTATAATTATTGTTATGTTTAATTAATAGACTTCCAAACAACATCTATAGAAAATCAATTACTCATAGCAGAGTTTCTTGTTTTCACCTATAAATATATATTAAAATTAATATTTATAGTAAATTAATAGTGATGTCATCATATACGTTAACATATATGATGACATATGTTAACGTATTAAATATAATAACTTAGTTAATGTTAATCATAAAATTGTCATTAGTGTTTATTTATATGTATAACTAGATAATAAATTTATAGTTAAAGTATTTGTATATATTATTATTGAAATAGATATTAATGTTAACAGTAAAAATAATAACATTTAGGATTAGTAAGGGCAGCTGTTCTAAGTCTACCAGTAGTGGGATTACTTCTTATCTATTAAGAAAAGCGGAAATAGTTTTAGCCATTGATATGGATGGACAAGGGAATTTAACCAACTTCTTAACCGGTGAGTATGACATATGTAACGCCTTCGAGGAAAAAACATTTTAGAGGCCATTCCGAATGGAGATGCTTGTTTTTGTATCATCAAAATCAAAGAGAACCTGGACATGATCCCTTTCAATGATTTCCTGTCCACTTTACCAAAAAGAATGTTTGAACAGGGCCTAAAGTTAGATGAGCTGCAGAAAGCACTTGTACCTGTTATGGAAGATTACGAATGGAGTATCTTCGATACACCACCGTCTCTATCAGAACAAACCGTAATGCCCTTAAGTACATACTCAAAAGCT
>NZ_JAWRVL010000077.1:0-1183 GCF_036663595.1 Halalkalibacter lacteus | reverse complement strand
TAAATACAGTGAACAATTTAAGTTAATGCTAGTTAAAGAGTATCAAGAAGGAAAACTAGGATATAACCTTTTGGCTAAGGAGTATGGGATAAAAAGTAGTACCGTCATTAAGAGGTGGGTAAAACTATATGAGAAATTCGGAAAGAAAGGATTACAAAGAAAGAAGGGGAAGGAAGGTTATCCTGTTCAATTCAAACTGGATGTATTAAGCTTTATGAAAAGAACAGGTTCTTCAGTAATGGAAACAGCTCTTCAATTTGGGCTGACAAACCCCTCTATGATAACTACTTGGAAAAAGACTTTGTTGGAGGATGGTGCTGAAGCCCTGGATAGACCGAAAGGACAGCCACCTATGTCTAATAAAGCAAAGAACGAAAGAAACAAACACATAGAAAAAAAAGAAATGACATATGAACAAAAATTGGAGAGAGAAAACGAGCTTCTTCGTTTAGAGGTAGAATACTTAAAAAAGTTGCGAGCTTTTCAGATGGATCCGGAGAGCTATCTCGAAAAGCACAAGCAGCGTTATCATTCGAACTCAAAGAAATCTTCAAATTAAAAGATATTTTACACATAGTCGGTATTCCTGAATCTTCCTACCATTATCATATAAACATGATGAAAAGGGAAAACCCAGATCAGGAACTTGAAGAATGTATTCAATCCATTTTTGATGAGAATGATGGCAATTATGGTTATCGTCGTATCCATTTGGAATTGAAAAACCGTCGTTTTAAAGTGAATCATAAGAAGGTGCAACGCATCATGAATAAACTCGGACTTAAAGGAGATAAGTTCAGAAGAAAATCACGTAAGTACAGTTCTTACAAAGGAACTGTTGGAACTGTTGCCAAGAATCGTATTAAGCGTCGCTTTCACACAAATGTGTGTTATCAAAAGTTAACAACAGATATCACAGAATTTAAGTGTTCAGACGCTGTAAAACTGTATTTCAATCCTATAATGGACATGTTCAATGGTGAAGTTCTTTCGTATGGGATAAGTATGCGCCCAACCTTAGAATTAGCGCTCAAACCACTAGAGGAAGCCCTCGAAATTGTAAAAGATTCAAAGTACAGAACAACTATACATTCTGATCAAGGCTGGCATTATCAACATAATAAGTGGGTGAAAACACTTAAGGACTACAGAGTGTTCCAGAGTATGTCGCGAAAAGGAAACT
>NZ_JAWRVL010000076.1:0-1404 GCF_036663595.1 Halalkalibacter lacteus | reverse complement strand
CACTAGTGTTGCATTAATTTAATTTCACTATTATAAATACTCCAAATGTTCAATAATTTTATTTTGCGCAAAGAAAAAGTCCTTTATAATGGATAGGTCAGGTGGTAATCCCGTCCAAATCCAATAAAAAGGACCAATCTCATGGATAAGATTACACGAAAAACTTCATTTGGACAATGGTTTTCACCAATAAATCACGAATTATTTGATGATCAAGTGAAAACATTGAAATTAGATTTCTATACGAAAAAACTTACGACGGAATCATTTTTAAAATTATTACTCTACGCACAGCTCGAAGAAGTAGAAAGTCTTCATGCGCTTAGTGATTGTCTTTTTGATGATCAACTTCAAAAAGGAATCAACCTTGATTCGATCAGTATTTCTCAACTATCACGGCGATTAAACGGGTTGAATCCTGATTTATTTCAACGACTTTTCCTTGATTTAGTCTCACAAATTCATGCGAAAACCCATATTTCAAGGCTCATCATGCCGTTAAAAATCATTGATTCAAGCACATTGCCACTTAATTTGACCAATCATAAGTGGGCACAGTTCCGCAAAACAAAAGCAGGTGTAAAGCTCCATTTGCGCCTTGTGTTTATGGAAAAAGGAATTTCCTATCCTGAAAAGGCTGTGCTCACAACGGCAAAGGAACATGATCGTGGTCAACTAGAAATTATGGTAGACGACAAGGAATGCATGTATGTGTTTGACCGTGGCTACCTTGACTATGAACGCTTTGATCGAATGACAGATGATGGCTACTTTTTTCTATCAAGACTTCGTAAAAACGCAGTTATACGAGAAGTTTATGATTTTAAATTAGCCGAGGGCACGACTGTTTTGTCCGACCAAATGGTTTTGATTGGCACCACTCAAAACCGTACTGAAAACTATTTTCGCCTTCTAAAAGTACTTGATACAAAAGGGAATGAGCTTCATTTAATCACCAACCGTTTTGATTTGAGTGCCGAAGACATTTCAGAGATGTATAAATCACGCTGGGAGATTGAGTTGTTTTTCAAATGGATCAAGCAGCACCTCAGCATCAAAAAGTTCTACGGACAAAGCGAATGGGCGATCCACAATCAAGTGTTTATCGCATTAATCGTTTTTTGCCTACATGTACTCGTTCAACTCGAGACAAAAAGCAAGCGAAAAACCTTACAAATTAGTCGTTACCTAAGAGCTGCTTTGTGGAAGCCAGCGCATATTTGGCTTCGAAAAATTGATGGAAAAGCGATTCCTTAATAAACAAACTGTCGTCGTCTTAAATTTCTAATTGTAAATAAATTTCCAAGTGGATGGAGCCACCTTTATTAGGTATTTACCTTTTTGGCTCTAAGCAGGATAAATGTGAAAACTGAAAATTCCGTCAATTTTTATGCAACACTAGTG
>NZ_JAWRVL010000075.1:0-1409 GCF_036663595.1 Halalkalibacter lacteus | reverse complement strand
TTAATTCTTGCAGAATTTGAAGTGGGGGCTTCTCGGATAATAGTTGCTTTTACTAGCCAACCAAATTCATCGAGCTAACCCCACTGAACCAGCGGTTTATGAAACGATATATTTTTTAGGTTCCTTTCGCTTCCAAGAATAGTCTTATTCCTTCGCTTTTTATATTGGTCGCAGCGTTCGCGTCTCGGTCAGATTCATGACCACAACAACATGAATATATCCGTTCTGAGAGGCATAATTCTTCTTTTACTTTCCCGCATTTAGAACACATTTTAGAAGAAGGAAACCATCTGTCAATTTTGATGAATAACTTACCACGGTCCTCGAATTTGTATTTTAAGAATGTGGTGAACATACCCCAACCGTTGTCAGAGACGCTTTTGCCAAATGTAAGAGCCTTAGACATACCTTTCATATCTAAGTCTTCAATTGCAATCGCATCGTAATGATTTGCCAACTCATAGCTTTTCTTATGAAGGAAATCACCACGTTGATTTGCTGTTTTCTCTTGTAGCTTCGCTACTTTACGCTTTTGTTTATACCAACGGTTAGAACCCTTTTTACGACGTGACAAAACACGCTGTTCTTTGGCTAATTTTTCGAGCGATTGACGATAGAAACGAGGGTAATTGGCTCTCTCACCATCGCTTGTTACATACAAATCAGTCATCGAAAAATCTAAACCAACAACGTTATTGGGCTCAATTTTTTTAGTTACCTCTTCAAATTCCGTCAAAACAGAAGCATAGACTTTTCCAGACCCAGTCATGGAAATGGTTACTGACTTTATTTGATGTGACTCTGCAATATCCCTATGTTGTTTCATTTTCACCCATTTAAGTTTAGGTAACTTGATATGACCATCCAAAATTTCAATGTTTCCATTCACAACGTTCGTTGTATAAGATTGTTTATGTTTCTTGCTCTTGAATTTCGGGAAATTCGCGTTCTTTTTGAAGAAAGCTTTGTACGCTTTCTCTAAATTCATTTGAGCGTTCGCTAAAGAAAGGCTATCCACTTCCTTCAAAAACGGATAATCCTTTTTATACTTAGCTGGAGTTGGGTGTGTCTGTTTTAATAGCTGGACCTTATCATCTTTGAATTTTTCGTATGTTTCGATTCGATCAGTCAACATTTTATTGTAGGTAAATCGCACACACCCAACCGTTTTCTTCATCAAAAGGAATTGCTCATCCGATGGGTATAAACGATATTTGAACGCCTTATTCTTTTTAGCCATATCAAGTCACCCCAAACATCAGTTCTCATTTTATTTTACCAAAATATAGTTATTTTTCCCACCTATTTTTTATGAATCTGAAGAAAATAAAAATAGCGCCATTCATCTCCCACCTAAAATTCTATCGAATTTTTGAGGAAGGAGACTTCTGGCTATAGTTCGTTAAAGA
>NZ_JAWRVL010000073.1:0-1529 GCF_036663595.1 Halalkalibacter lacteus | reverse complement strand
CAGATTGTTGAGAAACCCCACTTTTTCAAGTGGGGTTTCTCTTATGCCTTTATCTTTCTTTCTAAAATCCAATAAATTATTCATAAACGGAAGATTGCCAACCATCTCACCTTCTGGTGAGGTGGTTGGCAATCTTCTTTATGTTCTGTGCTACAGCTGTCATCAGCGCTTGTTCGTTAGCGCCTTTCAAGCTGCGTAACCGGCAGTAGCGAAGCCCGTGCAGTTGTTTTGAATCCGCAAAGCTTCGCTCTATTGTTTCTTTTCTTTTTTTATAAATCGCCTTGCCCTCTGGTGATAGACGGTTTTCTCTAACTTTTTCCTTGCTACTTTCCCAGACATGTCGTGTAATCACTTTTTTATGATTTTTAGATGTTGTACATTGAGAAAGCAGGGGACAACTTTTACAAGTTTCAGCGTTTGATTGATATTGGCGATACCCTTCACGATTTGTAGTCGAATAAGTTAATGACTCACCATTAGGGCAAGTATATGTATCTGTATTTAAATCGTATGTAAACTTCCATTTTGGAAATAATCCTTTTTTAGGCGTAAAGCGTCTATGAGCTATGACACCCATGATTTTTCTTTGTTCAAGTCCATGACAAATAGGCATAGTTAAGTAACCAGCATCAAGTCCCACCGCTTCCAACTTAAAACCAAAACGTTCCCGTTGACGATCTAATCGTGCTAGGTAAGGACGAGAATCATGAACATTTCCAGGTGTGACGTGGACATCAGTGATAATGTTATATTTGAAGTCGGTTGTTCGGTGATCCAAATAGAAGAAGCCCTCAGGCTTCCCTTCTCGGAACATATAACCACTATCTTTGTCTGTGGTGCTGACCTTAATTTCCTTTACTTCCACCTCCTTGTCCTTTTTCGGTAAGGGCTTTTTTCCATAAGCTTTTCGATCCTCTTCAATAGCTTGGTCTAGTTCATTTAAGTAATCTTGAGTTTCTACTTGAACGGTTTCTTTAACAAACTTACGCTTGTTTGCATTGGCTTTTAAATGAGTAGAGTCTGTGAATAAGACACGACCACCTACCATGCGGTGTTCGACCGCAAGAAGAACGACTTCATCAAAAACATCTTGAAAGACCGTTGTATTTTTGAAACGTTTATGACGATTAAAGCTAATTGTTGAATGGTGAGGAACAGTATCAGTTAAACCTAGACCTAAAAACCAACGGTAAGCTACATTCGTTTGAATTTCCTTTTCAAGTTGTCTTTCTGAACGGATTCCATAAAGATAGCCCACGAGCATCATTTTAAATAACATCACTGGATCAACTGGCGGACGGCCATTATCTTCACTATAAAAAGGCCTTACTTTATCATAAATAAAAGAGAAATCAATCGTCGCATCGATCTTTCGCAAAAGATGATCCTCTGGAACAAGTTGATCAATTGAAACCATTTCTAATTCTATTTGTTTTTCACGAATAGGTCTTAACATTTGGATCACCTCACGTTTAATTATCTATATTATACTATATCCATTTGAATAATCGGATTTAAAAACAAAAAAA
>NZ_JAWRVL010000072.1:0-1616 GCF_036663595.1 Halalkalibacter lacteus | reverse complement strand
TATAAGGTTAGCCAGATTTTTCTGGTTGACCTTTTTCTATATGGTCTTATGATAACGGTAGTCGGGGTAGAACGTCGCACCCGTGGGACTCGATCCCGTTAGCTAAACTGTTCGCCCCCTACTTGTATGAACATGTTTCAGGCTGGTTGGGACATTGATCCCGTTTAACAAGCGAACCTATGACATTACAAGCAGCTCTAGGGGTTACCGACTAATTTATTTTCTAGGAGGAGATTCAATTATGAATCCAGTCGTTGGTCTGGATGTTTCAAAAGGAGAAAGTCAGGTTCAAGCTTTTTTGGACAAGGGAAAATCTTATCGTAAGAGCTTTAGTATTCAACATACTATTGAAGGATTGGGGAATTTACTACTCTTCCTTCAAGAAGTAGAAAAATCAGCTGGTGGTCATCAACCTGCGGTCGTTTTAGAGTCAACTGGACATTACCATACTCCCGTTATTCAGTTTTTGGAGGAACAAAATTATGTTTATATTATGGTTAATCCTCTTATCTCACATCGAGCCAAAAGTTCAAGTTTACGGAAGGTGAAAACAGATGCAGTTGATGCTTATCATCTTTGTGAGTTGTTCTATAAAGAAGAGTTAGAGCCTTATAAAAAACGAGGAATACAACTCTTAAACCTTCGCAATCTAACAAGACAACAGGAAAGTATTGCGGAAATATCAGCCAAGACTAAGTTACAGCTCCATTCCCTAATAGATCAGGTATTCCCTGAGTATAGAGGTGTATTTGGAAGTCTGTATTCAAAAGTATCATTGCTTACTCTATTGGCATTTCCAACTTCTGAGTCTGTTTTAAATGTGAGTGAAAAAGAACTAACTGAAAAAATAGCTTCGCTATGTATGAGTCGTTCAGAGGTATGGGCAAACGAAAGAGCACAAAAGTTAAGAGAAGCAGCCCTTCGTAACCCGTTTCAGAACAACCTTTACCAGAGTCACATCTTTAATCTTGAAATGTTGATTAGCATTGTTCTTCAATATCAAGAGCATCTTTCAAAGATTGCCGATGAAATAGATGCCCTCGCTAGTGAAATTGAAGAATATGAAATACTCCAATCGATCCCTGGAATCGGAGAAAAAATCGCTGCAACGATTATTTCCGAAGTTGGAGAGATAGATCGGTTTAATGATGCAAAAAAACTCGTTGCATTCGCTGGAGTAGATCCAAGCGTTTACTCATCTGGTAAGTTTACCGCATCTGTTAATCGAATTACCAAACGAGGTTCTTGCAGGCTACGTCACGCCTTGTACATGGCTGTTCAAAGCGGTATTCGGGATGCCCGTAAGAAGAAAACGACTGATGAGATCATTGCACGCAATAAGAGACTAAGAGAGTTTTACGATAAGAAACGCGAAGAAGGAAAACCCTTTAGAGTAGCCGTTATTGCCTGTGTGAATAAGCTTTTACACTGGATATACGCCTTACTAAAAAGCAGAACTACTTTCCAAGATATAGCCTAAAATCTACATCTAACTAAATAAAACAAAACCTTCCAAAACCACTTGAAAGGAAGGTTATTTAGCATGTGTAAATTCAGTATATCATGAGATTATTAATCTTTTTATTGAAAAATGTTGACAAACTATTAGCTGGTTT
>NZ_JAWRVL010000071.1:0-1761 GCF_036663595.1 Halalkalibacter lacteus | reverse complement strand
TTTTCTTTGCGCAAAATAAAATTATTGAACATTTGGAGTATTTATAATAGTGAAATTAAATTAATGCAACACTAGTGTTGCCAAATGAATAAAATAATGAATCAGCCCTATGAATTTAGTGTAAACGTCCTCTTACTGAAGATTCTCTATCAATTATATATGAGTAGAAGGAAAGTACAAAATGCTATGCAGAATCGGTCTCTGCGGATCGTTATGTTGATGGATGGATATGTATCTATTGATTTTGATGATTTACCGAGTGAAGTAGCAAATGAGCTGGTGCAATATGGTACACAGTGCATCGGAAAATCCACTTATGTATATGTATTTGGTGGAGGGAGAAACCGAAGTGATCAAGCAAGCTGGTGTTGAATTAGGACCTTTACATTCAGTAACGATGGATACGCTAAAACATGTGGGGTAAAGCATTTCACAAGTCAAATGAAGCTTGGTGCTCAGTCAATAACAGGTATAGCAGTTGAGAGTCTTGAAGGTGGTTAATGTTCAGCATGTGGGTTCGTAAAAAAATGTGATTCATGATCCATTAACTACTTTTTTTCACTATCAATACAATCCCTTTTCGCTTGGCAGCCGCATGTATCAGGTCTAATTCAATGTGCATTCGTTCAGTAAGTACACCGCGGTCTATATTGCTAAGAATTTCATAATAAAAAGACACAAGAAAATCACTAGGGAATTTATCATATAAGGACATACATAGAGTCTCCTTTCTAATAACGAGGCTAAACTCAATAATAATAGATGTATAAAGAAGACAAAAACATTATTGTACTTTCAAATAACATTTTTGTCTTCTTAGCTTATTAGAGCAATCTGTCATAGTAAATAAGTGACGGTGGATTAGTTGTTATTATACTTTTGACGTATAGTAAAAAAATAACCCTCTCTAGAAGAAGGATTAAAAACGTTCAACTTAGATAGTTGTTATGCAAGAAGGTGTTCAATTGATTAATCCTATTAGGTTTTGGATTAGTGCGATTATTAGTACGACATGCGTGATATCGGCCCCGCCTACGCCAAATACCGTGATAGCCACTGGTGCTATCCAACCTACTGTCATCATATATGAAAGCGCTGTCATTTTCAAGTGTAATCTAAAAAATACTGATCGTTCGTTTGAGGGCATATGAAAAACACCTTAATCTATCGTTCATTCATAATAATCAGGCAGGAGAATTTCGAACATATTTTTCTAACTACTTGTTGTTATTTGACCTTTATTATGATAAATTATTACTTCTCGGGTCGAAAAAGCTGTGATGATAGCGATTGTTATATTCGTTCCTCGAATCCTTTTTGGCTCACCATTTAACTAAGGAATGGCAGACGCGCTAGAAGTAGGATCTTGTATCTTTGAATGGGGTACGATTCTCTTGAGCCGCAACCAAATAATGAAATTAATATTTCATAAAACACTTGCGCAGAACTTTTCGTCGTGGTACAGTATTGAATGTCGCAGAAGACGACTGGTCGTTTCGTAAGCAACTCACAAAAATAACTTTTAAAAAGTCGTTGCGTAGAATTGTTTAGTGTGTTACGATGGTAAATGTCGCTAACAAGTGACGGTTGTTGCTGAAAAGTAGCAGCGAAGAGTTCTTTGAAAACTGAACAAAAGCCAAGCGAAATAGAGATACATGTTATCTCGTCAATTAAATCCTATCAGTTAGATAGGTTGAAATAAATTAGTATCGTTAGCGATGCTTTTGAGCTATGTTGTAACACAAACGTGAAGCAACTCAA
>NZ_JAWRVL010000070.1:0-1777 GCF_036663595.1 Halalkalibacter lacteus | reverse complement strand
CCCTTGCTGATTACAAATGTTATTATTTTTGCAGTCAACATTAACATCTATTTTAATAATAATATATACAAATACCTCAACTATAATTTCATCATTGTGTTATATAAATAAATTAACATAACCAATAATTTCAAGGCTATCATTATTTTCAAAAATGATATATATATCGTAGTATATGTCATAGTATATGTTAACAATCATGTGAAAGTTTTCTTTACTGAAATTATATATGGAAAAGGAAAAGAACATCTGAATTGAAAGGTCTATTAAGGAACTGTTGAGTAACAATAGAGTTGTTCCGAAGGGCCATATTCTTGAAATAAGAGAAGGAATTATTCGTAAGTAAAATCGATCTATAAGTTATTCAATTAACGGGGAGTTTAGTAAAGAAGCTAGTTAACGAGAAGAGACTTTAATGGACATCAATCCAAAAATTGGTTATCCTAACAGCAGATCTGTTATCAAACAGAGGAAATATAAATCCGGTGATTGTCTGAAAAATCTGTTTACACCAAAAAATAGAAAAGAAGGTTGATTCCACATGATAGGAACGGAGAGTAAAAAACAAGAAATTTTAAAAGCTTACCAGTTCAGACATGCTTGCAAGGCATTTGATAACAATAAAAAGATTTCGGATGAAGATTTTCACTTTATTTTGGAGACAGGAAGATTATCTCCAAGTTCATTTGGCTTCGAGCCGTGGAAGTTTGTCGTGATCCAGGATGCAGCGCTTCGCGAAAAATTAAAACCTGTATCCGGCGGTGCCCAGGGACAACTGCCCACTGCCAGCCATTTTGTAGTTATATTGGCTAGAAGAAAAGAAGACTTAAGGCATGATTCGGTTCACGTGATCAAAATGATGAAAGACATTCATCATATGCCTGAAGAAGTTGTGCAAGGTCTTTCCGGTTTCTATAAATCCTTCGTCGAAACAGAACTCGAAGATAATGACCGTCTCATTTTTGAATGGGCAAGCAAACAAACATATATAGCATTGGGCAACATGATGACAGCCGCGGCTCAAATTGGTATTGATTCCTGTCCGATCGAAGGTTTTGATAAAAAGCAGGTGACCTCTATTTTACAAAATGAGGGTATCATTAACGCCAACGATTTCGGTGTAGCCTGTATGGTTGCTTTCGGATATCGGCAAGAGGATCCCAAACGTCCAAAAACAAGACAAAATCTCGATGAGGTTGTTGAGTGGCGATAAACTTAAGATGATATTTCTTAGCATCAGGAGACATGTTCACAAAGACACCCAAATAGCGGCTACTGGCTTCTTGGCTAAAGGAGCATGCCCATAGAGGCTCCGTGTCAAGTTGCAATACTCTGCACGCGCAATTGCAACTATGTGTACTTTTTCTCTGCAAAATACAGCTGTTAACATATTATTCATGTATAATATGTTAACAGCCTATTTTTTTGTTTTTTTGAAATTTAGGTCTTGATAACCTCCGATTACCATCGTTTGTTAAATTTAACGGAATAGATGACATTCGTGCATATTCTTAAAAGAAAGTACACCCGATATATTATATTTCGGGTGTACTTTCTTCTTTTTTTTATATGCGAACGAACATATACTACTTTATGTTTAAGATTTTTACTTTGTTATTGTGTATTTAAAACAAAGTTTAACCATTTGTAAAAGTTGCATCGTTATTACATTATCTAGACTAAAGGTTGAAATTCGCTGATCTTTAACGAACTATAGCCAGAAGTCTCCTTCCTCAAAAATTCGATAGAATTTTAGGTGGGAGATGAATGGCGCTAT
>NZ_JAWRVL010000069.1:0-1871 GCF_036663595.1 Halalkalibacter lacteus | reverse complement strand
TAGTTGGGGGCTTCCCCCTGCAAGAGTAGGACGTTGCCAGGCAGATAAAAGACAATCCATTTGGATTGTCTTTTTTTGGTGTGTGTATAAACATAACCCTCAAGGCGCTAAAAACTCTGGTCTGAGATCGTTACAATGTTTATCGCATTTGTTGCCAATAAAGAAGTAATCGCCCGTCGCCTCCAAACGTTGGGTAGTTCTTGTTCGAGTGCTCCCGGCCATTGATGCGTTAGTATGTTGGGGGACAGGAACTTTTCGCTAGTCGTGCAAGAACTTCAATCCAAGCGTTTTATTACAATGAAATTATCGTCAATAAGCAACCAATTTTGTAGAAGTTCAAATCCTAATGCCCAATAAAAGAAGCCTGATAAATTAAATTCCTTGACAGAATTAAATTTCGCTTGAATGCTTCTTGCATCTTCGAACCAAACGATATGTTCGCGTCCTTGTTCATCGTAATACATAAAGTAAGGAGTTTGTGCGACATAGTCATATTCAATCGACGCATTATATTGTGACGCTAATTCAACTGCAGCATGTGGACGAATCGGAGTTGCTAGCGTTTCACCTGGGACAAATGGCAAGGTCCAATCATATCCGTATAGAGGAATTCCCATCCTGATTTTGTTACTTGGTATGGCTGAAACAGCGTATTCAATCACGCGCCTTACTTCATTAATTGGAGCAACGGCCATCGGAGGACCATCTACCGAGCCCCAATCGTACGTCATGATGTACGCTGCATTAATAATGGGTTGGTCGTCAAGTATCGCTAAACTACCATCGCTTCTCACTTCATATGAAAAGATCAATAAGTTTGTTAATGAATCCCCCATATTCAGTTACGACCTGTGGAGATGCTGGCCCTGTAATTTCCGTATGAAGATAGGCATCAACATTTATGAAAGGCCTTTGCTGTTGGGGGATGTACAACCTCCCAACTTAATGATCATTTTTAATGGTATTCATAAAAGCCAATATAAATAACTGGTAACGTATGGGGAAAATATAATATTAGTATTTAGAAAGTCCAACCTTAGTATGTTCTCAAAAAAGAATCCAAGCTCACCACGAAACTAAATACATTTATCATTAACGACAGAAGACTCCCTCTTCAATCGCGAGAAGGGCTTTAGCCCAGTGATAAGGGGAGATGAATGTCGATTGTCGATAGCCAAAACAAACTCACTGCGTTATAATAAGAACATATGTTCTTGGGAGTGAGGTGGAATCATGCTAGTGAAGAAGGCTTTTAAGTTCCGTATCTTCCCGAATGAAAAACAAATTGAGCTGATAAATAAAACGATTGGGTGTTCCAGATTTGTGTTCAACTTCTTCCTCGGTAAGCAGAAAGAAAAAGAGGCCTATTGGTACACCGTCGAAGAGATGAAGCAGAATGGTCAACTGCCTTTAAACAACTGGAAAGGCGAGTTTTTCAATAAGTACGAATCGGTAAAAGCGGTTCGCCAGTTGAAAGAACATTATCCTTTTCTAAAAGAAGTGGACAGCATTTCCCTTCAAAAGTCGGTTGAAAATCTAGCTGATTCCTACCAACGCTGTTACAAAAAGCAAAATAAAGCTCCTCGGTTCAAAAGTAAAAAGAACAAGGTGCAATCTTATACCACAAAGCAAACAAACGGCAATATCGCTGTACTTGATAAACACATGAAACTCCCAAAGCTTGGTCTTGTTCGTTATGCAAAAAGTAGGGAAGTGGATGGGCGAGTGATCAATGCGACGATCCGACGTAATCCAAGCGGAAAGTACTTTGTGTCTGTTCTTGCAGAAACGGAAGTAACAGAATGGCCGAAAACAAACAGCAGTACAGGTGTTGATTTAGGGATAAAAGACTTCGCAATCCTTTCAGATGG
>NZ_JAWRVL010000068.1:0-2784 GCF_036663595.1 Halalkalibacter lacteus | reverse complement strand
TTTAAAGGCATTTTATATTCATTTCATTGTCTATATTCTTGTGAATACCATGTTTGTCATCATTAACTTAATGAACTACGAATATGCAGGCCGTTGGTGGTTTGTATATCCACTGTTGGGATGGGGAATCGGACTGGTCTCCCACGGGCTTTCCGTGGCCTCATTTGGATTATTTGGGCCGGATTGGGAGGAGAGAAAGATAAAGGAATATATGAAGAAAGATAACAGGGATGATTAAGATTTTTGTTCATGATCGGAAGTCGGTGAAGGCTTCCATTTTTTATTGTTAACAATAATTTTTGCGGGATTATGCTATGAACTAAGATCTTCCACACTCGGGCGCTATTCTTGAATAAGAGTAGTGCTCATTTTTCATTTAAGGGCCAGATTGTGGAATAACCCTAAAAAAGAAAACTGTATATTTAGGTTAAATTATATAGAAAAGATTGCGAAGGAATGTACTTAAAGTAACGAAGTAAAATACTTGAAGAAGGAACATGAATATTTTTGGTAGAAATAATGTATTAAAGGTATGATTGGGGGAGTTTATGTGTGGATATGGATATTATTACTACTTATCGTTATTGGTGTGGGCACAATTGTAGGGTTACTAAAAGAGCAATCAAATCAAAATAAAAGAATTATAGAGCTTCTTGAAGATATAAATAAAAACAAATAATGAAGTTGAACTAAAGTACAAAAGTTGGGGAACTGTCATTGCGGCAGTTCTTACTATTCTTGAAGTAAATGGCAGGATTGTATAACAAGGAAAAATCGACTATTATTAAAATAAGGTAAAATATGGTAAGTTGAGGGAGTGATTATTTGTTTAAACGAATATTATTTGTTAGCGGTATTCTTATTTTAGGAATGGTTATTGGGAACTTTTTTTTCAGTGATACTTTAGCTGACAACCAAGATGATAACTCTAAACATAAAGACGAAATTGCTTATCCTCAAAATGAGAAAGGACAGACGTTTGGTTCAGCATTGGATGCGCCTTCTTATGAAGATGAACCTTATTTAATCAAAGCTTACGGAATAGACGGTACAATAGGGTATGTAAAAAAGAAGATTTGGATGGTCCAGAGCCTAAAACACCTGAAGAAGCAGTTAGACTTTCAAATGAAGCTAAACCAAGAGAAATTCCGTTGTATGATGCTGACGGAGAGACTATTATTGGTAAGTTTATAGTCGGTGGTTAGATGCTGTTCAATAATAGAACAGCGTCTTTTTTATAGTAAAGAAAGTGTTTTTCTAGTAACGGGAGCGTTTCTGAAATAAGGAACGCTTTTTCTATGTCAGTAAAAAGGAAATTAATGTTAAACTGACGAAGCAGTTTACTTCAATACTATTGAGGAGGGTGGTTTTATAATGAAAAAAGTAATGTCATTTTTCATATTTGTTCTATTATTAACTGGATGTAGTTCGGAATTGACTTTCACTGCAATTGAAATTGCTAATACGAATAATGATGTTCGTACTTTTTTTGAAAGTGTAGAGGACACAAATGGTGCACATCTTTATTTCGATGAGGACAGGGTAATATATGTGATGTTAAATGGAAAAAACGTGATACAGGGTGAAAATGCTATTAATTTTACCGATTTTAGTGTGGATTCAGACGGTAAAATATTAAACATTCATTATATTGAAGAAGAAACAGAAAATTATTCAGATGCAACTTTAAAGCATCAGGTAGTATATAAAATACAGAAAGATAAGCAGTATGAAACAATACGAAGTTTTAAAAATGGCAATGAAGTATCGTTTGAAGCTGTGTCAGGAAACTAATTAACAATCTTCAACTGAAGCATTAAGTGATTTTATGATTAAGGCAATATATTAGCTATTGCATAAAAGGGCGCAAGAATTGAACAATTATGGACTGTTTCGCAGTCCATTTTTCTTAGTCTTTAATCAGTTAAAGGGATAAGTTGAAAACAAAAATTATAAGTAAGGTAGGTTTGAGTTGGTGATATTTAAGCGGATTGGTATATTGTTTTGTTTTACATCGATACTCCTTTTAACAGCGGCTTGTAGTCCAGAAAATATAGAAGATGCTATGAGAGAAGCTAAATCTACTGACTTATTTAATGAAAGTATTGATGATATTAAATTAGGTATGTCCATTGCTGATGAAGCGTTAATAACTAAACACGGAAATTTTGAATTATCCCCATGGAATGAAGAGTATACTTCACAAAGGAATTATGACCAATATTGGAACGAACAAATAATTATGAGCATTGATAGAGAAACTAAGGAAATTTTACAAATTGGAGTTCTTGAAAACAATAATACATCTTCAACTAAAAAGGGGATAAGATTAGGTGTGCCAATTGATGAAGTTATATCAGCTTACGGAGAGAATTATTTTGTTTACAACGACAGAGAACAAACTATTTATATAATAGGGTATGTTGACCATCAAAACAATTTAGAATTGTCTTTTAGTCATTTTGATGGAGAAGTACAAGGCATTAGTTTGGGTTATGCTTTTGATAGAATGAAGTGGGAACAACAATGAATTTTGGAAAAAAACTATTCCACAATCGGGAGCTATTCTTGAATAAGGATGGTGCTCATTTTTCATTTAAGGGCCAGATTGTGGAATAAGAAAAGGAGTTTTTGAAACTTAAAATAAAGTTCGTTTTGGAAAAAAGTGGTTTTTTATGTTCTGCCAATGATAATATTTATATATGATGAACAGGGGGAAAAGTCATGCGATCAGATCTACAACAAGGGAAACTCCCCCTTTCCATATTTTGTATGGTGGAATTT
>NZ_JAWRVL010000067.1:0-2916 GCF_036663595.1 Halalkalibacter lacteus | reverse complement strand
CGGGAAGACAGGATTTGAACCTGCGACCCCCTGGTCCCAAACCAGGTGCTCTACCAAGCTGAGCCACTTCCCGTTATAGATGACGCACCCTGAGAGATTCGAAATCAAACACTCTATCCAACTGAGCTAAGGCCCCAATAGATATATAACTAGCAAATTCCTAATCACACAGAAAAAAACTACTAACTACTATTGTGCAAAAAGCCCAACAGCATGTTTAGCACGGCAACGAATATAACAATTTCTATCATCACACTTTTTTCTCGACCTCAGAATTAATACTCTATCATAGTAGAGATCGAATGACAACAAGCAATTTTAAAAAACAAATATAACAGTAGACTACGAATGAAGAAGTTCTTACTTTGCACCATTCAGCTGAGACTGCTGCGTTAAACAGTGAATATACAAAGGCAGAAAAATTGTTAATTTAGATCGCAAAACATGCATCAAAACAATCGCTATCAACAAAAGAAATAATTCCAATATTTTAAAATTGTAAATTTTTTATACGATACGAGTAATTAGGAGAAGATCCCTACTACTCGCACTGCACCACTATAGACATCCCAAATAGCTTATAATGATTATGAAACGAGGTCTTACCTTTCATTGTCTATATTCAGGTAATGAAATTATAAAAGTTGTGCCATGATTCTTTTCGCTTTCAACTTCAATTCTTCCACCCAATGAATTTACTATACAATAACAAACAGTTAGCCCAAGTCCTGTTCCATTTTTCTTTAATGAATAAAATGGAGTTCCAAGACTTTTTATCTCTTCTTTAGACATTCCACATCCCGTATCTGTAATCGTTATTTGAATAGTTGCATTACGTTTACAAATTGAAACTTGAACAACTGTTTCTTTAGGAGAAACTTCTATCGCATTTTTAATAATATTAACAAGTACTTGTTGAATTTTTTCTGAACTAGCTTTTATGTAATAATGATCATCTTCTAGGATATTGAATTTCAATCTAACTCCATTCATAATTGCAAATGATGAAAAACTTTGGTTAATACTTTCAATTTGTTTTTTTAAATCTAATTTATCTAACTTTCCGGCTTCTGGCTTAGCCAATGTTAAGTAGTCACTAATAATTGTTTCAGCTCTGTTTAATTCTTGTTTCATAATTTGAAAATGCTCTTTATGCTTATTTGGTGTTAACGAGTCTTGTGATAATAATTGTAAAAAACCTTGTACTGTCGTCATTGGGTTACGAATTTCATGTGCTACACTAGCAGCCATTTGCCCAACAATATTAAGTTTTTCAGACCTTTTAAGTTCAAACTGCAACCGTTCATATTCATTAAAGGTTTCGATAATATAAACTGTAAACCACATAGAAGCGAGGTGCACAAGAATAAAAAAGAAATAGAAGAAAATAACATCTTGTATAGGGAAATTAAAAAGAAGTTGAGTCGATAAAACTACTAGTGAAGCAGTAACATATGTCAGTGTAAGAGTAGATATCAATCTCTTTTTATTTTGCAATTGACTAAAGTTTTTAAAATGAGTGAACAATAGAACAGCCGAAATGGAATAAGCAATAAATACTCCATACATTCCTACACCGCCTAAAATGACACTAAAAATAAACATCAAGCCAGTAACAATAATACCAACATGAAAGCCACCATACTGAAATGAAATAATCCAAGGAATCGTTCTCAAGTCTAATAAATCCCCAGTCACAAAAGAGATAGGGTGGGTCATACATAAATATATAGTAAAGCTACACAATAACCCAATCATAATAGGCTTGTACTTTTTTAGGGAACTATTATTTTTAAGCAGAGGAAAATAAAGGAGTATAGGAAATAAAATGTAAATAACTTGGACTAATAATTGTATTAGCATGAAGCAAGGGCCTCCTACAAAAACAAAAATACATACGGAGCGTTACAATATTCTATACTCCCACAAAGTTGCTACATACATCTTACGTTTGCTTTGTAATTAAGGAAGAAAATCTTTAATAAACTACAAGGGGAGCAATTCTTTCCTATCAGGAAACTCATATTCGAAGATATTTTGTAAACACTATCTGCATTCTTGTTCTACTGGCAAACCCGAAAAAACTGCATATCACTATTTAGCGAGGAACTTAGCTTTTTATTATTACTATCTTTATTGAAAGAGAACTATAAATGTAAGAGCCATTAATGATAGGATTCCTGGGTTTTTATGTTTTGCTTTTGTCATGTGAAGTACCTCCTGAGATGTTTAACTCTTTCTGTTATCTTAATTATAGCAAGTAAAAATAGAGCTGTAAGTGTTTTGGTCAGATAATATAACAAGGAACCCATATTTGAAATATAGGTTCTAACTAAACTGATCCAATCCATTTACATCATCAATACTTAAAACACACAAAAAAGGACTCTGTATAGAGTCCTTTCGTAATTATGCTTTGTTTACGTTAATAGCTTGAAGTCCACGTTGACCTTGTTCAGTGTCAAACGTAACTTTTTGGCCCTCATCTAAAGATTTAAATCCTTCGCCTTGAATAGCTGAGAAATGTACGAATACATCTTCTCCACCTTCAATTTCGATGAAACCGAATCCTTTTTCTGCGTTAAACCATTTTACTGTACCTTCTTGCATATTTGTTTCCTCCTGTGTGGATATATAATCCAAAATTTATTACTATAATTGTTCAATTTGATATCAAAGTCGAATAGTTTAAATACTTATTCTCCCCTTAATAAACCGAACAAAAATAATTTTGCTTTAGAGTAACAGATAGATCTTAGAAAAGCAAATAACAACTTCACTTTTAGTATTCTTACCATATCCAAGACTTGAACTACCCGCCACTTATCGACCTTGCGGCCTGATTGAAGTGGGGGATTCCTAAGAACACCAGCATAACCACCAGTTATCGATTAGGCTATCCCCGTAGTCCTTACG
>NZ_JAWRVL010000066.1:0-2949 GCF_036663595.1 Halalkalibacter lacteus | reverse complement strand
GAGATTGTGGTTTCGTTGATAAACACCAACAAAACTATCTCTATTTCGCTTGGCTTTTGTTCAGTTTTCAAAGAACTCTTCGTTGCTGCTTTTCAGCAACAACCGTCACTCGTTAGCGACATTCACTATCGTAACACAACGATCTATTCTGCGCAACATCTTTTTTTAAAAAGTTTTCAATGCGGTTCGTCATGAAACAACAATCGTTAACTGCGACAAGAACTAATATATCACAATTAAAAATTCTACGCAATAGTTAATTTGAAATTACTTTTTGCGGCTAGGTTTAATAATTTATCATAACTTCTAAAATAAAACAACTAAATAAAACAAATTTGATACAACTTATATCAAAGGCAGCTGAAATGAGTTGCCTACATGAAGCTTTGACATTTTATTAGCAACTCGCTTTTAATAGCATTTCCCTCAATGATATTGGTAACTTCAAGCTCAATAATGGCAATCTCCATCCTTTATGAAGCGCTAGGAACAGAAGTGAGAACCCCGCTTTTTCTAAAAAAACATAGTGCAAGTGCCAAACGAGCAAAACCCCCTGTGAAGATCCTCTCACAGGGGTAAGCTAACTCCTCTTTTCCTACAATTATATTGCTCTTCACTAGTTCCGGAACCGCTTCTTCTAGTAAGCTGAGATCAATATACTCAGACTTCTTAGGTGCCAGGCACTACGAAATCTCCTTATACATCTTCTCAATCTGTTTATCAAGATCAGACACTTGCTTAGGAGCGACTTCATTTTTCATCAATACGTAGTAAAGCAACACACTAACAGCAAATCCAACAAAGAAAGCATAGTCCATAAAGAGAACACTTAACACAAAAGAAACACCATAAGCAATGAACCCTTTCGTATTAAAGCTTTTTTGACCGTCTATTGTATAGAATTCCTCTATATCCAATTTTCTTTTCCGCAATAAGTGGTAGTCCGTAATCATAATCCCTGCAATTGGGCCGAGCAATCCAGATGTGATCACCGTAAACCAAAGTAAATTATCGGCAAATACCCAAGGCATCATAAGTAGCCCAATAACTCCCGCTGCCATAACCCCTTTGGCAAAATTTAATTTTGGAAAAGCATTCACAATCACGTACGCTGCTGGCATCAAGTTTGCCGCTGTATTCGTCGACCATTGAGCAAACAAAATCGTCAGCAAGCTCAGTAATAGAATTACTGGAGTCGTGATCGAATTCGCGATAATTTCAACAGGATCCCACGTTCCTGTCAAAATCCCTCCGATCATCCCAACTAGCAACGTTCCTGCACCAATGATCACAAGACCAGCTAATTGAGCAACAATTGGTTTCCGATTTCGAATAAAGAAATTATCACTAGAATGATCAACAGATCGCTTTAGTTTCCGGTTTAAATCTGGACTATTAATTCCCATTGTGATCCAAATACCAGCAATCCCCATCACAGCAAACCAGAAAGAACCGGTCCCTGTACTGGGAGCTGCAAACACATCGACAATCGTTGCATCGTTAATTTTCAGTAACCAAAACGTAACTGCTGAAATCAGAATGACTAAAGAAGGAATCGCAATCCAGTCAAACTTGGCCATCGCTTTCATCCCAAATACAGCATTTACTATTTGAAGTGCTCCAAATAATAAGATTAATAATGTTATGTTTGAGTACCCTATCCACATGTTCATAACCATATCCAAAGCTACTGCTCCGATCCACGTTTGAAAACCGAACCAAAAACAAGCGGGTATCAACCTGAATATAGCCGGAATATTTGCCCCTTTATAACCAAAACATTTTCTAATATACACCGTAAACGGCAAACCATATACAAGTCCAATGTCACCTGTCAAAATGAGAATACTCGTAACCATTAAATATGCGACCAAAATTGCTAAAAGAATCGCTACAGGTGAGAGATCAGGGTATAATTGAGCCCCCATTGTAAAAGCACCCATATTAATCGTCATGCCAGCCCATAACATTGTAAAATCCCCAATACTAATATCTCGATCTTTGTCTTTTGTTGGTAGTAGCTCAGGATTACGTAAGTTCGTATCTACTTTTCCCACAAAACATCCTCCTCCTTCAATTACTCATAAACTATCAATGTCCACTCTCCAAATTATCAAAAAGTTCAGATATTTAAACATGAGCGAACCTAATTCTAAACAACCACAATCTAACATCCTAGATTAGATTTTCTTTTTACAAGGCTACTGAAATAGGTCTGTTTTCATCTTCCTTCAAATTCATAATTGAATTCTTTCTATGTAATGTTTAATAACATCCCTTGTATTACTGATTCGAATAATAAACACTCACTTTTGGACTGTCACCGTTGAAAGTAACCAATCATATAGCTTGGTATTGTATAAGGTAACCAATAATGACAATCGCTTGTCATTTCCAGTTAGGACTTCAAATCGACACTCTAATGTTTTTTTAAGATGCTTGCCACCGTATTGACGCTTCCTAAGTCATACAACGTCAATTTTGTTATTTATGATCAAAGCCCCTCATTAGTTGTAAGAAAATACGACATGCTTTTTTATTTGCCTAGATAACCGGGAACAGGTTTGATCGAAATAGTAGTTTCCTTTCCTCCATCCTTATTACTCTTGAGGGCACTGAAAAAGATCGCTTTTTATCTTTTCAGCACCCCCGAAGCAACGTGCGGAGCCATTGCCACTTCCTCGATGGACTTTTTCATTGGCTTTGTTATTCTTAGGCCAGCCTTTTAATCAAAAAGGTAAACCTTCTATTAATCACGTTCAAATTCTACTTAGATGCTAGAAGAAACGTTTGTCTCTCCCTGCACTTAAAAATTCATATAAAAAAAGAAGAAAACAGATGAGTATCCGTTTTCTTCTTTCTTGTATTCTATAATGCGGGTGAAGGGAGTCGAACCCCCACGTCATAAGACACTAGATCCTAAGTCTAGCGCGTCTGCCAATTCCGCCA
>NZ_JAWRVL010000065.1:0-3112 GCF_036663595.1 Halalkalibacter lacteus | reverse complement strand
AGTATGAAATCGAATTATCTGGACTTGATTATAAACTGAAATGGAGGCATTCTTTCATCCAGAAGCAGTTTATTATGGTTAATGAACATATGATACGGCGCGTGTATGGAAATCTTTTTAGTAACGCTATAAGATACGGAGATAAAAAGGATCTTAATGTCTATATGAGTGGGTATACGCGGGGAAATTATGCATATTTTCAGGTTGAAGATGATGGCGTGGGAGTGCCCAATCAGGAGATGTCATCTCTGTTTCAAAAATTTTTTACAGTCGATAAATCCAGACAAACAAATAATGGTGGGACCGGACTGGGCCTAGCCAGCTGTAAATCGATCATTGAACATCATGGAGGTGAAATTATTGCGTTTCATTCAAAGTACGGTGGGTTGAAAATACGATTTAGCCTTCCACTTGTAGTATAAAAACTTTCAGTCGAACCTGAAGGTTTTTCTTTATTTTAAATACCACTTCATAATTCTTTAGAATTACTTTATAATTTTTTATTTTTATTTTATCAGTGTTTTATTTTGCCCATTTACAATTGGCTTTAGCGGCATGCTAGAAAACACTGCTTTATTAACTTTGCACTAAGCGATGATAAAAGCAAAGAGGAGGATTATAAAGTGAATAAATTACCAAACTCAAATAACGACACTAAAGAGGGACGGCCAAGTACACCACGCTGGGTCAAGGTATCTGGGATCATCATACTCACGCTTGTCCTACTGTTCTTCACCCTGAAACTTACTGGCATTGGTGGAAATCATGGCCCTGGTCGTCACATACCCGGGGGAGAATCAACCGAGCAACCTGTGCCTGATAACCAGACACCAGCTAAGAACGAGAAGCAAGGGATCCACAACGATGGTGATGGTAGCCATAAACCAACTGGAGGCGGACACTGATGATGATGTCACCTAATCTACGAAAATTCGCACTTACCTTGCATATCATTGTTTCGGTGGGATGGATCGGCGCGGTCATTGCTTACTTAGCTCTTGTTGCAGCCACTATGACTAGCAATGAAGAGCAGATGGTGAGAAGTGCCTATCTCGCGATGGAACCGATCACTTGGTTCGCTCTCGTTCCGTTGGCCTTCGCCTCACTAGTAACTGGGCTTGTCATGTCACTGGGTACCCCGTGGGGATTATTCCGACACTACTGGGTGTTGGCGAAGCTCTTACTAACCGTCATTGCCACCCTTGTCTTGCTGTCGTACACAAAAACAGTTAGTTTCATTGCGAATATAGCGGCAAACCCTAGTTCTGATCTCAGCAGACTGATGGGCGGGGGTGGACTCCTCCACCCTGGCATAGGTCTGTTAGTGTTGCTCGTTATCGTAATCTTGTCGGTGTACAAGCCCCAAGGTTTGACCCGATACGGATGGCATAAGCAGCAGGAGAAGCGTAAAGTGCCTCAGCCGTAACCAGAGTGACTCCCATGCTCAATGTTATTTGTACAATCGACAAAAAAACCAATTAATCCTAAACTGGTAAGAGTTTTTTATTTTAAAAAACAAATCTATTTATTTGAAACTAAGCCGCATTTCACCCTAGAATTGCGGCTTTAAAGCATGGTAAATTCCTTGGCGTTCATTGGTAAAAAACATGGCGTTGATGGTAAAGTCTAGTGGCCGTAATCAAACAACAGCCTGTTCCAGTAAAAAACTTTTTTCTATGGAACAGTTAAGTTTATTAATGTCCGCTAGCATTTTATCAAGACCTAAATCGTAAAAAGTCATAAAAAATAGAGGGTGATACATATTAGACATGATATGTATCACCCTTTTAATTCTTGTTCTACAATCGCGCCCGAAAGTTGAAAACTCTCGTTTATGATGCTTCAATTATATACGAAGTTATTTCTTTAATTTTTGAGTTCTTACCTGCACTGGTGAAATTGTATATGTCACAGAAAGCATAACTGTTCTTATCTTCTAATATATAGGTACCGTTAACAGCACCCGTACTACCGTGCGTTATGATGTTTCTGATATGTATTTCTGTTACTTTTCTATTTTTCATTTGTTTTAGCGTTTCGACAAAATTATCTTTTCCTTGGATAAGCTTTTCACCGATTAAATTCCAGTAAACGTCTTCCGTAATGTTCTCCATAATAAAGCCTATATCGTTTTCAGCAAAAGCTATGTTGAGTTCTTTAAGCAACTTTTTTTTAGGTGAGTTTCCACAATCTTCAACGCATATTATTTTTATGTCTCCGTATTCGGAATAAGTATTATCCATGATATCCCTCTTTTTTTCTTTTTCTATGACGTTTGCTGTTAAGCTATACTTTCCTTCGTATTATGGAGGTTAACTAGGTTTTTCCTGGTTGACCTTTAGATTTATAACAATTATTTCAAATTCTCTTTATTTACACAATACGTTACTCCAGAATATGGCCCTTTTCATGAAGAAAGACGCTTTCCTTATTTCAGAAAAGCGCCCGTTCGTAATAGTTGGTTCCCTTTTCTTTCTATTTACCTAAAAATCCACCGTCGGATTTTATGGTTTGACCTGTAATCCAGCTAGAATCATCGCTGGCTAAGAATGTTATTAATCGTGCTGCATCGTCGGGTACTCCTAAACGTCCTGTTGGGAATAGTGGCAGTAAATGATTTTTTCTTTCCTCATTTATCCAACCGGAATCAGTGGGTCCAGGATCTACAGAATTTACTGTGATACCGATGGGCGCTAATGCAACTGATAAAGGTTCAGTTATTGCAATCACCATCCCTTTAGTTGCTATATAGGCTAGATTGTTTGGATCTGGACCTTTAGATATCATATTAATGATTCGACCATCTTTTCTTTCAAGAAATGATTTTTCATACCTTTTAGCAAATTCCACAGACAGCATAAGTGTCCCACTGTTGTTCACTTTGTAATGCATGTCCAGAATTTCTGTATTCAATGTTCGAAAATTTGCAGGCGATTCAAAGGTAGCATTGTTAACTAATATACTAGGTGTACCTAACGTTTCTTCTACCCTATCCATAATAAGACTTGGTGATTCTCTTAAACTCAAGTCAACCTCCATATGAGCAGAATTTACTCCTATATTTCTTAACTCTTTACATAAGATATTTGGAAAATCTTTATCTAAACCATTA
>NZ_JAWRVL010000064.1:0-5947 GCF_036663595.1 Halalkalibacter lacteus | reverse complement strand
TCGTATTTTCTAGCAGTTTCTTCTCCGCCTTTTCTACCTGCTTCCTCACGAGTCATCGTTCCGCTAGAGTTGTTGTTTGTATTGTTATTTCTGTTGTTGCTGTCGCTACTACTAGTCGTATTTTGATTTCCAGAAGAAGTTCTTCCTCCCTTTTTACCTATCTCCTCAAAGTGCTTTCGATCGTATTTTCTAGCGGTTTTTTCTCCGCCTTTTCTACCTGCTTCCTCACGAGTCATCGTTCCACTAGAGTTATTGTTTTGGTTTGAATTGTTGTTAGCCATTTCAAATCTACCTCCTTGGAATATTAGATAAGGTGTTGCATAACTCTCTTTACCACCTCTATTATTCACTTAAACCATCTTTATAAAAATAGTACATTTCATCTAAAATATAGGTTTTTTTCCTAGTTTTTGGTTTTTGGCGATTGGTAGTGTTGAGTTCGTTCATACAGTCCATGTTGTACCCACTTTCTTCCTAACAAAACATCATAAGTCTTTGTGTCATTTCTTCCTATTGTTTCTTTGACCCTGGCCATTCATTTGTCTTCAGTCTTTTAATTGTTACTGACCATTAAGGACCGGCGTCTTTGCCGCTTTCTCATGGCCCTTACCCTTTCCTACCGGCGTTTCGGGTGCCTTTCCATTCCCTCTTCCTACCGACTCTTCATTTTCTCCTTTGGTTAACTTACCTGATATTTCAAAGATGTTGAACCCATTGGCTTCGGTTGTGATCTCAATGGTTCCTTTTTTGGTAGTCTTCTTTTCTTGAGTTAATGCATTTTCAAGTCTTACATTAGTTAATCTATCTTGATGATAAAGTTTTGCTAAATCAAACGTTTGTTCAGCACCTTTATTAACAATAACAAGTAGGCGTGAATCGTTATCAACTCGTTCAAAAACAAGCACATCATCATTAACAAACACTTCTTCAAACGTACCTGTACGTAGAGCTGAATACTCAGCTCGTAATGCAATAATTTCCTGATAATGAGCAAAGACATCAAGATCTTGATTTTCCTCATTCCAAGGCATCATTTCACGGTACCATCTGTCTTTCCAGTCACTGTACTCATTATGGTTTTCACTTTGAGACATACCGACTTCCGTACCGTAATAAATCATTGGCGAACCTGGTAATGTAAATTGAGTAAAGGATGCCAGCTTTAGCTTATCCGTATCGTTTCCTGCTTCATACAAGAAACGGGGAACATCATGGTTATCTAAAAAGGATGACATGATATATTCCGGATGGTAAGAAGTCGCGTTTTCTTTTACTAAATTGCTGACGTTCTTCATAGAACCACCCTTAGCAAACGTACCTTTAAACGTATCATGGAAACCAAAATCAAGTGCTCCATCTAACTTACCTGAATATGAGTTGATTTTGTCACGGTTATCCCAGATCTCTCCAAAAATATAATAATCTTTATCTAGTTGTTTTACCGCATGACGGAAGTCTACCCAGAAGCTGTAGCTAGGCCCCTTAGCATAGTCTAAACGGTATCCATCAAAGTTTACCTCTTCCAACCAGAAAGGAATGACCTCTTCAAGCATATACTCTCTCGTTTCAGGATTGTCATTATTTAGTTGCGGAAGACTTTCCACCCCGTAGAATGTTTCATATGAGCCATCCTCATAGAATGTGTACCAGTCATAGTAAGGGCTTTCCTTCCCATTATCCAATGCATCTTGGAAGAAAGCACTCTCATCTGAACTATGGTTCGGCACCATGTCATAAATGACTTTCATGTCACGAGCATGGGCTTTATCAATTAATTCTTGTAAAAGCTCAATTGAACCAAAATTTTTATCAACATTCAAGAAATCAATTGGATGATATCCATGTGAATATGGTCCTTCAAATACTGGTGATAAATAAAGCGTGTTTACTCCTAACTCATTTAAGTAATCGATTTTTTCGATAATCCCTTCAAGGTCGCCGCCCATCCAGTCTTTCAGTGCTTCCTCTAAACCTACGTCCTCTACATCTACCGTGTCATAGTTGTTATTTGGATTTCCATCTTTAAAACGATCGACAAAGATATGATAGATCACCGCATCTTTTGCCCAATCAGGAGATTGAAATTCATCTACATAATAAGCAAATTCAGTTGCTCCGACAGAGTCTAAGCTATTTGTATCAGCAAATTGAGAACCTTCTCCATCTTTATCCCATACGTCCACTTTATACTTTACAGGTGTTTCATTCGTTTGAGCTGGGATTGTCCCCTCAAAGATTGACACATATCCCTCGTTGTTTCTTTCCTTTGTAGAAACAATGTTCAATTCAGCAACTTGTCCAACTTCAGCTTCACCTCTCGCTCCTTTAGGAGAGACGCCGTCAATTGTATAATAGATACCGCCATCTGTAATCGGTCCATTGTGTTCTACTTCAACGTTTATTGTTACATCATCATTTTCACTTGGAATGAATGGAGAATGATTAAAACTATGAGATACGTTATTAGCGATTGGAATACCTGTCCACGCTTCTACTGTATCTTCTACAACATTTCCTTCCACAGTAAAGACCGCTGTACGTCTCTCTGCTCTTGTTTCCTGATAGTTGGAATCCCCTAATCCATAACGGTATTTGAGTTCATCTTCAGCTGGACCTTTTAAGGTAATGGAATAGAGGCCATCTTCAACCTTACTCATTCGTGTAACAGAATAATTAAAGTTGTTCATGTTGGAAGCGACCGTTGGAACAACCCAGTCTGGAGTTCCTTCAGGAAGTTCAACTCGTAGCGTTAGTTCGCCATCATATTCCGTCGCCGGGCGAACCTCTACATGTCTTTCATCTTCTGGGTGAAAAACAAATTGATAGGTCCCTGCCTGAGGTGTCGTAAACTCTAAGTTATCACCAGACATCCATTCGCCATCATAGACAAACTTGTATTCTACTTTTTGCCCACCTGGTAGATTAATAGGTTCACTAATCCAGACACCCTCTTCTTGATCAAAAAACAGAGGGTTGTCGTTTCCATCCCATTTTAGAGGAGCAACACTTCCCCGTAACACTACGCTTTCATACCCTCCATCATCCCCACTCCACTGGGCCGCGGCCGGTTGTGCAAGCGTTGGCATAAACGTGCTTAACAAAAGCAATATTGACAAAAATAATAAAGATAAACGGTTCATTTTCATCCTCCTTAGTATGCATTGCGCAAACGCTACATTAAAGCGCTTGCAAGATAACAGTAAAACATATAACGTTATCTTGCAAGCGTTTTCTATAAATTCATCAAAATGGTATGACTCATTGTTTGTGAAACATTTAAATAATTAGGGAAGCGATTGCACAAAAACGCATCTGCTAATTAAGGATTTGTTTTTCATCTTGTGCCCATTTAAGTGCAAATCTTAAAGCAATCAGAATTAATACTAACCCTATAATGCTTCCGAAAGTTACTGAATGTAAATAGAAATTTTTTAATGCTAATCCACCTGCAATAAAAGATTTCCCCAACAATAGAAATACAATTGTAGTTTTTTGATTTTTATTCAACAGGTTTCCTCCTCTACTGAAAATCAAACTTTTAATAAAGCACCCTTTGTATATAAGTAAAGCCCTGGCTTTAAGGAGAATTTGGGATTGAATTCAAAAAAAGAACCTTCAATTCAAAGATAGATCAAAGGTTCTCTGTTTTATTTCCAATGATATTCTAATAATTACTCAGTTCCTTAAGTGAATTTTTTATTTTATCTTTGTTTTTTCCAATCTCTTCATCATAGAAATAATTGTCCATTAATGAAAAATGTTGCTTACACTTTTTCATTCGATACCTTTGTTTCTACATCCAAAGAATTAACTAAAGACCCGCTCTTTTTCGCTTCTTAAACCAAGCGTCTGCTCTGCCTGAGTATGAATTTCGTGCAGAAGCTCTGGGTTTTCCATTAGTGACACGCCATAAGAAGGAATCATTTCTTTAATTTTCGGTTCCCACTCTTTCATATGTTGCGGGAAGCATTTTTTGATTACCTCAAGCATAACGTGAACGGCACTAGAAGCACCCGGAGAAGCGCCTAGTAATGCTGCGATTGAGCCATCAGCGGCAGTAATCACTTCCGTACCAAATTGAAGCGTTCCTTTGCCGCCAGCTTCAGTATCTTTGATAACTTGCACACGTTGGCCCGCTACTACTAAATCCCAATCCTCACTTTTCGCGTTCGGGATAAACTCACGTAACTCTTCCATGCGCTGTTCTTTCGATAACATAACTTGCTGAATCAGGTATTTTGTCAATGACATCTCTTTTGCGCCTGCCGCCAACATAGTTAAGACATTATTCGGTTTTACGGAAGTTACTAAATCGAACATTGAACCAGTTTTTAAGAACTTTGGTGAGAAGCCGGCAAATGGTCCAAATAGCAATGATTTTTTATTGTCGATATATCTAGTGTCAAGATGCGGAACAGACATTGGCGGAGCACCAACCTTCGCTTTGCCGTATACTTTTGCATGATGCTGCGCTACAACATCCGGATTTTTACACACCATAAATATTCCGCTTACCGGGAATCCTCCAATATTTTTTCCTTCAGGAATACCGGATTTTTGCAGTAAATGTAGGCTTCCTCCCCCGCCTCCGATAAAGACGAATTTTGCAGTATGGCGTTCGACAGTACCGCTACCCGAATTCCGCACTTTCAATTCCCACAAGCCGTCGCTCGTACGTTTAATATCATTAACACTATGTTTGTAGTTTATATCGACATGTTTACTCTCTAAGTGGTCAAACAACATGCTCGTTAAAGCACCAAAGTTGACATCAGTTCCAGAGTCGACTTTTGTTGCAGCTATAGGTTCATTCGATGCACGGTTTTGCATAATAAGCGGAATCCATTCCATCAGTTTTTCCGAATCATCGGAAAATTCCATCCCTTGGAATAGGGGATTGTTTGACAGCGCTTCAAAACGTTTCTTTAAAAACGTTACATTTTGTTCCCCTTGTACGAAACTCATATGAGGCAATGGCATGATAAAGTCCTGTGGATTATGTATCAGCTTGCTGTTTACAAGATAAGACCAATACTGCATTGAAACCTGAAACTGTTCATTAATATTTATAGCTTTACTAATATCTACAGATCCATCCGGTTTTTCAACTGTGTAGTTAAGCTCACACAGTGCCGCATGCCCCGTTCCCGCATTATTCCATTCGTTAGAGCTTTCCTCTCCTGCGTTTGCGAGCTTCTCAAACACTTTAATTTCCCATTCCGGTACTAATTCTTTCAAGAGTGTCCCTAAAGTCGCACTCATGATTCCGGCGCCAATTAAAATAACGTCTGTTTTAGTTTCGCTGTTGCTCATTTTTATCAACCTTTTCCCCTAAAATTTGCAGAAAAGATGTAGGCGTCACACCAAGCTAAGGCGCGACCTAGTCACACACCTTTTCTGTCTCAATTATAACCATATCATAGTGTATTACAATTATTTATAGTACTATTATATGATAATTATAAATTATTTAAAAGCTGGTAAAAAGTGAGATGTCCGTCCACAGGGCCTAGGAACACACAAAAACAAAAACCAAAGCCTTAACCCAGCTTCTTGCAAGGGTTAAGGCTTTAGTTTGCCGCCACCCTCTATTTTTCGCCTTTACTTATCATAGCACGCCATGAACCATATACATCACCAAATGGTTGATGAATCAAATATAAATCTAAATCATCCACTTGTAATCGTTCTAGAGATTTTGCGAATGCTTTCTTTGCACTCTCATAACAAGCATCCACTGCCATATTCTAAACAATATAGTCCTTTAATGGATTAACGTAAGTGGCGTTTTTAAACAATATAATAAAAAGAATGGATCTACCTTTTGGTAGATCCATTCTTTTTGTTTGCCTGGCAACGTCCTACTCTTGCAGGGGGAAGCCCCCAACTACCATCGGCGCAAAAGAGCTTAACGACCGTGTTCGGCATGGGAACGGGTGTGACCTCT
>NZ_JAWRVL010000063.1:0-5976 GCF_036663595.1 Halalkalibacter lacteus | reverse complement strand
GGAGAAGAAAGGTTGCTTTCTTCATGGAAGTGAGAAGCTCCCACTTCAAGCGTAGCTAAGTGGTGAGTAGTTCACTATTAGGTCTTGATAATGTATGCTAAGCAAATTTCAACCTAAAAAAGTCGAATTCCTGCACGCTAAGGAACCGACTTTTTAATTTGGCTTGTTAAGCTAAAGCCTCCGTTTGTTTAAGTACATCGCTTCACAAATTGGCTAAATACAGTTCTTTAGTTACGGTTTGCATTTTTTTCTTCTATCTTTACCTTCAGTAATAGTACGATGTTATCCTGTTTAATCATTCTATTTACTGATTCCTCATCTTGTAAATCAACCGTACTAATTGAGTTACTTTCCGTTTCCCTATATGCTGCTAATATTTTTGTTTCACCTATTTCTAACTCTACTTCTTCATTACCAATGGCATAGTCCCAAGAACTAAAAATATCAGTCTTAGTTTTTTTTTCAATTATTGATGGTTGAGTTCTTACAGCAGGTCCATAAAGAAAAACTAAAGTGTCTTCTGAGTTTGGATTTATCATTCCAAACCCCAAATGCCCTTCGTCAACTTCATTTGGACTGTTACCGTAGGATAATTGCGTTAATGGTTGAGATTCTTTTTCTCCATCATTGTATCTTTCTACCCAAAGATTTACCCAACTTTTATCCGCATTAGGTAATTTGAAATCAAAATCAAATAGTATCCCTAAATTTAAATCTTCAAAGGTATTTACATATTCAGAATCGGTATTAACTGAAATAGTAGCTATTGTCACTTGAATTAGTGCAACCAGTGCTTAATATTAAGAAAAGAAATAAGATAGAACTCAAAATGAAATAGTTTTTTATCAAAGAGCCTCCCCCAGTCTTAAATTGATTTTACTAAACTACTTCGGCGCACTTTTAATAACAACCTGCTTATTCCATTTACGCCACCGTTTGTGGAAGTTCATTTATGTTGTCTTATTGAAGATTAAGCCCCGTTAGAGCGCAATTCTTCACTTCAGAATTGCGCCCTTTTATGGAATAACTTCGTGTCAATTTTGTCAAGAATATTTAGAACTGTGGAAGCTTCTTTGTTTTAATAGAAGTAGATCGCGCTAAAGGTGGTATACTTCACTGTTTGTTATTGTACACCTATCCTTCTAGATTTCTTATCGATTGCTATGTTTTTGAATTTTTTGGAGAAAATTATTCATTAACAATGGCAAGGAGATAAGGATTGGTGGATCGTCGAGTCGTGGAGGATAGAGAATTACACCTTGATGTGGGACAGAGGAACCCGATTCTACGATGATTGGCTTTTTCGATCGCGTCCGTAAGGTTTTTTGAGGAAGCAGAAAGTCCATGGCCTGCATTCCCCAAGAGACAGAGGTAGCCATTAAGTAATAAACACCTGGTTTGACATCTATTATGTGAAAGTCTCCTAACGAAGAAACGAGCGTTCCATGGATCGGGAGCCCTTCAGGTATTGGTTTAGCAAATAAACCGATTAGAACCAATCCCTCAAAAGGAACGGTCGCTTTAACGGTTCCTTTTATGGTTGCTTGTTTATCTGTGGAAATATGAGAATCAGACCAGTCGCTAAGCTTTTGTAAAGAACGAAAATGATTCTCCGATCTCTGCACTGAGTCCCGAAAATCGGAAGGTGTCATGCCTACCCGATCAGTAAATCGGGTCGTAAATGTTCCTAAACTTTTTTGACCGATTTCCAGTCCAATATCCCGTACTCTCAAATTCGTGTGCAGTAACAAATCCTTTGCCTTTTGAAGACGCAAAGCCGAAATATAATATATCGGAGAGATACCCATTTTTCCTTTAAAAATGCGAGTGAAATGGTACGGGCTATAGGCAGCATAACGAGCCAATTCGGAAAGTGATAACGGTTCGTATATATGCTGATGAATATATCCAATCACTTCACCTATTTCTGGATAACTGTCAGTCATTATTCCTTTCCCCTTCCTCCAAACATTTTAATTTCATTGACTTCTTCTTATAATTAATTCTTCCTTTATCAACCTGATACCTCCTCCTTTGCCCTTTTATTAGGCTAAGCAAATACTCATAGGTTGATAATGAAGAAAGACAACCTCAGAATCAGAACATCCGAACTTCTTTTGGTACCTACTACATTTCGGAATTTTGTACGCTAATCAGTTTTTCAACCGAAAAAAGCTGATCCACTAGCGTGAATCGACTTTTTAAATTTGTCGTGTTTTACAAGGATAATCAGTTTGATTTGTTACTCAACTGAAGTGCTCCGTTTAAGGTATAACTTAAGATCATAAAAAAGTATCGTTTGCTGTTGGTTGTTCAAAATAGCAATCGAAAAGAAATCAAAGAATTATTCATTTGCTACAATTGATAAGAATAATAAATTAAGGAGTTGACCGATGATGACAGTAAGAATTACCCCTTATTTAAATATGGAAGGGAACGCAAGGGAAGCTATTAAGTTTTATGAACAAGCAATCGGTGCTGAAGTCCTCACAATTATTACTTACGGAGATATGCCGGAAATGCATAATACTTTCACCGATGATCTGAAGAATCTTGTGGCACACGCAAAGTTACGAGTGGGTGAAACGGAGCTCATGTTTTCCGATGCTCCAGGTGGTTCGACTATTGAAAAGGGTAAACAGGTGACAATTTGCATTTCAACGAACGACGTGGAAAAATCAAAACGAATTTTTGAAGCCTTGCGGCAAGACGGTCAAATCAATATGCCGTTTGGAGAAACCCCTTTTAGCCCAGCTTTTGGTGATGTAACGGATAAATTCGGCGTGACCTTTCAAATTTTTACTGAAAGTCAAAACTAAAATATAAAATGGAGTGCTTGCCTTTAAGCCTGCACTCCATTTTTACTGTTGCTGTTGAACTCGGATTGTCCAGCCCTTATAAATTGCCCCTTCCCTTACTCCTTTAAATGGCCCTTTAAATAATAATAGAGCGCAATTCTTTACTGCAGAATCGCGCCCGTTCGTGGAATATGGAATTATTATAAAAAGGGCTTCCTATACGAAGGAAACCCTTTTTTCGTTCATTTATTATTTTCAGCGTAGTAAGCCATTGCATCTCGCATGAATTTTGCCAGTCCTACACCGAATTGGTCGATGCTTTTCGTGAACCTCTCATCATCAACATATATTTGACCTAGGCCCTTGAATGCCTCCAGTGAATAATGGATTCCAAAATTGCTGTTCAGTAAGGTGTACCACTTCTTGATTGCTGCTTGAGCTTCATCTGATTCTGGTGAAGTGTGACGAAGAGCAGCCAAGCTGCGATAGAGTGCGTTCATTTCTTCTTGCATTACTTTTTGTTCCTCTTTTGTCATGCTAGCCAGTTTAGCGTTTGATTTATCGACTAATTCGTCACCCCAACGTTCACGTGCTTCCTGTTCATACGTATTATGACTGAAGTCGAACCCTTCGAATTTTTCTTTATTCGTCATTTCGATCGATCCTTTCATATGTTCAATCGTCTTATCGATCGTCGAGATCATCTTATCTATGCGAGTCCTTTTTTCCACCAGCGTTTTTCGTTGGAATTTGAGTGCTTCCTCTCGATCGAAGGAAGGACGATTGATGATTTCCTTTATTTTTTTCAAAGGGAAGCCAAGCTCTTTAAAAAATAAGATTTGTTGTAACATTTCAAGATTATGATCGGAATAGAGGCGATAACCGGCTTCAGACGTCTGTTCCGGTTTTAATAGTCCGATTTCGTCATAATGATGCAGTGTGCGCACACTGATGTCGACCAAGTCAGCAACTTCTTTCACTTTCATAGCTGTGTAACCTCCCTTTAATCTTTACTTTAAGGCATTACGTAACGTGATGGTCAACAAAAAATGTAAATTTATTTATTTTGCTTGAAAAATGGGTAAATGCTATGCAAAAAGGAGGGGAAGGTCTATATTTAAGTTGCAGAAAAAGCACAATTCTTTACTGCAGAATTGCGCCCTTTAATTGAATAAATAAAAATAGATTATACACATACTCATTGAATAAAAGAAGGTGGCTATACTTTCTGTAGATGAGTATCTTTGAAATTACTTGGGTACTTTAATCCGTAGCCTATAGTTCGATCCATACCAATATGCGCTACCCAAGTGATACTTAATGCCAGCATTAAATTTTGTTCTAGAATCATACTTAAAATGATAAAAAGCAACGGTAGAATATATGTGTGAAAAATATTATATATTTTTGACCCAATTTTATTATTAACTATATAGCCAAGCATAGACAGATCTGGTACTAACAAAAAGAGGAAAAATACCCACCAGCTAACTCCCACTTGATCATAGAAGTAAAGCGAAGTAATAAATACAACCAACCCTTCAATATGTAATAATTGTTTGCTCAATACATAAACCTCCTTCATTTATATAACTGTTATACGGAAAAAAGTAACGTTTGTTTCATTTTATAACACTCCCCCCTCCTTCCTTTTATTTAGCGGTCTTAAAATAAAACAGACGCAATTCTTCTTAAAGAAATGCGCCCGTTTGCTTAAGATCGAAAAACACAGATATGCCCCTTATAATGGCTAAATAGTAATGATATTTTCCGATGAGACATCAAAAAGTCAAAATCACATGGTATTTAAACTGTTTTCCATTCCATTAAAAACTCATCCTCGGCAGTCTGTTCATCCAATAGTTCTTCTTTTTTTACAAAACCACTTCTCAAATAAAAATTAACTGCTTCATCATTTTTTTTGTAAACTTTTAATTGTATATTTTTCCTTCGTTCTTTTATAAAGTTTAATAATTCTTTTCCATATCCTTTACCTTGATGCTTAATATCAATAAACAATGCAGCCAAATAGTTATCTACCATTGAGATGAAGCCCACGACTTCTTTTTCATTGCATATAACATAGTTTTCAGAAATTGGAAAATATTTTTCTTTCATCTCATTTCGCTGAGATTTCCAATAATCCTTATCAATAAAATCATGTGCTATTAATGACCCTTCACACCATATATCTATCATTTTATCAATTTCTATTTCTTTACTTACTCTAATTTTCATGTTATCATCCTCAATCTAATTTCAAAATAAGTGATATATGTTATAGAATATCAGCCTTCCTATTAAGAAAGTATTTAACAATGCCGGCCTTTAACTTAATAACAATTATTTCAAATTCCCATCATTTTCACAATACGTTATTCAAGAATATGGCCCGATTGTTTAAGATCTTCTATTAATATCTTATTAAAGAAAGCACACGTCAGTTGAAAAAGGAGTATTTTCTATTTTTCAAAGAATTGATTTATTTTACTTTCGTCTTCTAAATACTCTTGTGTGACTTTACTTAGGTCTTCTTCATTTGTATAGCTAGCTAATTCTTTTCCGTACCAATCTTGCAACTCTTCCTTTGTTAATGTGTGTTTTTGTTCTCCAAAATCAAAAGTAATCCAATCTGCATTTTTCACCAATGCAAATATAAATGTTGCATTGTATATAACCGTTTCTTTAATAGCATCATCTATCATTGTAGCTTCTATATCTCCGTACTTTAAGACCATTCCAAAGGGTTCTTCTTTTGTTTTTAGTTCAAATCCTTCAGAATGTTCACCATTTGGTAATTGCCTTACAATACTCCCTACTGTATTATTGTCACCTACATATGAATCTTTAAATTGAAATATATCTTCACTAACATTGTTACTTGGAATACATCCGTTTAGGAATAGTAATAGTAGCAACGAAAAGCAGATATATTTTGTCATCTCCCACATTTTTTGTCCCCCTTTAAACTTCTTCTTAACTTTACCATAAAAATACAAATTCCCTGTTTAATAATTCTGCTCCGTTACTTGAATAAAAAAGGCTTTACTCATTATTGAAGTAAAGCGCCCGATCATTGCAATGCCCTATTGAACAAAGCCCCCGATTGCTGAAGATCAGACATAGATTCTATTAGCTGGTTTACTTTAATAAGAGTATTTCTTCTATTTACACTCAA
>NZ_JAWRVL010000062.1:0-6578 GCF_036663595.1 Halalkalibacter lacteus | reverse complement strand
ACTATATCCATTTGAATAATCGGATTTAAAAACAAAAAAAACAGGCTGTTGAGAACACTTTCTCAACAGCCTGAGCATCCTTTAATGGATGCTCTTTTTCGTTAATGTTAGTATCCTTTTTTATAATCAACTAGATTAATGGAAAGTGGTTTTGATACTATATATTGTTTTAGGTTTGGAATGAAAATGTCTTCAATAACGCGTTTACTATAATATTCAGTGGACCCTGATGTGTGAGGAGTGACAATGACATTTTCAAGTTCCCATAACGGACTTGCTTCTTGTAGTGGTTCTGTCTCAAACACATCTAACCCTGCACCTGCAATTTGTTCGTTTGTAAGTGCATGAATTAATTCCTTTTCGACCACGACTTCCCCGCGACTGATATTAATAAGAAAAGAAGACGGTTTCATGGCTTCAAATTGCTGAGTTCCAAATAAGTGGTATGTATCATTGGTGAGAGGTACTGTTATGACCACATAGTCGCATTTTGGCAGAATATTATTTATATGCTCTGTATTATACATTTCATCGACATGTTCTAAGGGTTTGCCAGAATGGCGTACGCCTATTACGTGCATACCAAATGCTTTGGCAATTTTTGCTGTTTCTTGTCCAATCGCTCCAACTCCAAAAATTCCGATCGTTTTTCCGTGAATCTCCAGATTCATGTCAGCATGATGCCACGTTTTTGATTGTTGATTCTTTACATACGTATGAATTTTTCTTGTTAACCCTAGCATGAGTGCAAAGATCGTTTCTGAAATAGGATAAGAATGGACTCCGTTAGCACTTGTAATCTGTATGTCACGTGCTTGTAGGTCAGGTAAAGGAAGGGTGTTCACTCCTGCTGACCATGTTTGCACCCAGCAAAGAGATGATTCTGTTTGAAGAGCTAAATTCTTTATTTCTTTCTTCCAGCCTGCAATTACTTCAGCTTCTTTCATATGGGTCTCCCAAACTGCTCGATCTCGTCCAACAATAAGATCCCAGTCTGGAATAAGAGCTTGAATCTTTTCAATGTATGTTTGATCTAGATCTTGTGTAATGACCATTTTTCGTTGTTTCATAAGATCCCTCCGTTCTCAGTTACTACTTATATTATCAGATATTTCAGTAAATAGGCGAGAGGGAATTTCAGTCTCAAGGAGGAGAATACTTACACTTTACGTGTTACCTTTATATCTATAAATGGAACGTAGGAGCTTTTTATATTTCAGACGGGAACAAAAAAACCATTAGAAGCTGTTGAGAATTTCCTCAACAGCTTTTGAATGTCTAGTGAATGTTTGGATCGACATATCGACCGTAATCTGGAATGGCAATCTTGTCAAAGTCTGCAGCAAGTTTATCTAAACTTTCGGTTAACTCTGTTCCGTACATAGGTGGTCCATGACCTGTTATCGCAACTGTTGGTTCTAAATGCTTTAAGATGCCGACTGATTCCCAAGCCGCTTCCCAATCGGTTGTTAAGTAACGAGGAGGGCCATTTACTTCTTTATCTTGTGTTAAAACTTTATAAAGAGAATCTTGTTTTACAGTGACAAAGGCATCTCCAGCTATGAGCACATTGTCATCGATACGAATAAAGGAGACATGACCAGGAGTGTGACCAGGAGTATGGATCCACCTCCAACCAGGCATGTCAGGTATCCGATGATCATTAGGAAGTTCTTTTAGCCTGCTTCCTAGTTGAATTGGTTCATTTGGGAAAATGGAAGACATTTTTGCAATGAGTCCCCCTTCTACACTTGTATCTGGTTCAGGGTAGCTTTGTTCTCCAGTTAAATAAGGAAATTCAGCTGAGTGCGCATAAATAGGGACATCCCATTTTTCCGCTAGTTCAACAATAGCACCGACATGATCAAAATGACCATGTGTTAACACAATGGCACGTGGCGCATTGGCAGATCCAAATTTTTCAGTTAACGCTTCTAAAATGGTGTCGGCAGATTTCGGCATCCCAGCATCAACTAATACCCATTCGTTCGCTTTCCCTGGATTTCCAATAAAACAAACATTAACAACTTGAACAGGCAAACAGTAGACCTCAGGTGCTACGGCTTGTATAACGCCATCGGTTATTGATGTAATTGGGATAAATTTAGTATCTTTGCTATCATGCATTTCTTGGTCCACGTTTTTAATCCTCCTTTATAAACTCTTCTTCATACACATATGTAGTGTTTATCCAATTTTAGGATTTATGTAGAGAAAACATAAAACTTAGTTAAGAGCTTTAAAGTATTCGATTCCTGTTCAACTGAAGTTATAATGAAAGAAAGTCTTATCCCAAAGTAAATAGGAGAGTGGTTCATTTGTTCAAAAAAATTCATCATGCAGCAATTATTTGTTCTGATTATCAAGTGTCAAAGAAATTTTATGTCAATGTATTAGGCTTAAAGATAATAAATGAACTATATCGAGAAGAGCGACAGTCGTATAAATTAGATTTAGCAATTGATGGCGGTGGGCAGATTGAACTTTTCTCGTTTCCAAACTCACCTGAGAGACCTAGTTATCCTGAAGCACGTGGACTTCGGCATTTGGCATTTGAGGTCGATAACGTAGAGATGTGTAAAAAAGCGTTAGAAGAAAAACAAATAGAAGTAGAAGAGGTACGAACCGATGAGATCACAGGTAAGAAATTTACTTTTTTCTCTGATCCAGACGGGCTACCGTTAGAGCTCTATGAAGCATAGAGGTTGTTCCAAAAGAGGGAAATTATTTGGAACAACCTCTACAAAACTTTTCCAACAAAAAAGTTACATATGTTTATATTGTTTTCACACAATAGTTACTAACAACGAACAAAGTGAGGTGAACAGAAATGGCGAGTAACAACAGTAACAGTAATAGTAATCAACTAGTAGTCCCTGGTGTACAACAAGCTCTAGATCAAATGAAGTATGAAATTGCATCTGAGTTTGGCGTTCAACTTGGAGCAGATGCCACTGCACGGGCTAACGGTTCTGTTGGCGGCGAGATCACCAAACGTCTAGTTCAACAAGCTGAACAACAGTTTGGCGGTTCTCAATTTTAAGTAATATACAAGCCCACAAATGTAAATTCTTATAACCCTGCCGACTTGAGGTAGGGTCTTTTTAAAAGATAAGAAAGAATAAAATTCTTATAAGAAACAGACCTCTTTGCGCTCTTTATTATGTTTAGGATCAATCATTTTGGTGAATAGTCAAAGTGTAAGATGAACCTAATTTAATGAGGAGTGTTCTATTCATGTCAGACGTTATATTTACCGCACAAGCAAAAGCAGTAGGAGGAAGAAATGGACTTGTATCATCAAATAATGGGGTTCTTGACCATAAATTGCTAATGCCAAAGGGCAATGAGTCGGATGCTGATGGAACGAATCCAGAGCAACTATTTGCCGCTGGGTATGCGGCATGTTTCGATGGGGCTTTAAATTTAGTAGCATCAAAACAAAAAAAAGAAATCGATTCGGAAATAAATGCAGAAGTTAGCTTATTGAAAGATCCTGAAGACAACGGATACAAGATTGGGATTGTCCTACATGCATCTGTAAAAGGAGTAACTCAGTCTGAAGCAGAAGAATTAGTAAATCAAGCACATCAGGTATGTCCCTATTCGAAAGCGACAAGAGGCAATATTGATGTTGAATTACAAGTTATAGGTGAATAACGGTAAGAAGATTCCACATCATAATAATGTGGGATCTTTGTCTTGTAGCAACTCCTTCAAGAGTGAACCATTTGTTGTGAGATCAGCTAAAGTATATTGATCAAGAACATCTAAGTAAGCCATTAAGGCTTGGTGAAGAACACCTTTTAAGCTACAAACAGGTGAAATAGAGCACTTGTTTTGTTCTTTGCTAAAGCATTCAACAATATTGAAGTCATCTTCGGTTTGTCTGACAACAGAGCCTATATTAATGTCACTTGGCTTTACAGCTAGGCGTAAACCGCCGTTGCGACCACGAGTCGTTTCAATAAGCCCGAGTTTGCCTAATTGTAAAATCACTTTCATGAGGTGATTTTTTGAAATTCCGTAAGCGTTGGCAATGTCTTTTATATTGGTTCTTTCGTTTTCTGAAAGAGTTGTTAAGTAAATTAAGACACGAAGAGAGTAATCTGTGTAGATCGTTAATCGCATAATCATTAGCCTCACAATTTTTAGAAGTATCCTTATTTTAACATAGTTTCTCCTAACTAAAAACGAACGTTCTTGTGACAGCTTTGTTAAAGAAGTATTTTATACATTGCTTTTAACACTCGTTAGTAATAAGATAAAGATGCATTTAAAATACTTCTTTTAAATCGGGGGAAATCGTATGTTATCACAAAAAACGATTGATATAGTAAAATCAACAGCACCAGTGCTTGAAGTGAAAGGAAAAGAAATTACAACGCATTTTTACAAAACAATGTTTGAGGCTCATCCGGAACTATTAAATATCTTTAATCATGCAAATCAAAAAAAGGGAAGACAGCAGACGGCGCTAGCGAACACTGTTACAGCTGCAGCCAAATATATAGACCAACTAGAAGTGTTGCTCCCAGTTGTGAGACAAATAGCACATAAACACCGGAGTTTAGCGATTAAAGCTGAGCATTATCCAATCGTAGGCGAATTTTTATTAAAAGCTATAAAAGAAGTATTGGGAGAGGCTGCGACAGACGAAATTTTACAAGCATGGGGAGAAGCTTATGGCGCAATTGCTGATATCTTTATCCAAGTTGAGAATGAGATGTATCAGGAGGCGGAACAACAGGAAAATGGTTGGAAAGACTTTAAATCATTTCGTATCGTGAAAAAAGTAAAAGAGAGTGAATTCATTACATCCTTTTACTTAGAGCCAACAGATGGATTAGGTGTACCAGGCTTCCTACCAGGACAGTATGTTTCTGTTCGTCTTAAAGTTGAAGGAGAAACGTATCTTCTTAATAGACAATACAGTTTATCGGACAAGCCGAATGGTGACACATATCGGATATCGGTAAAAAGAGAAAGTGAAGGAAACCCAGCTGGTAAGGTTTCCAATTATTTGCATGATCTTTATGAAGTGGGTTCTGAAGTGGAGCTTAGTGCACCGGCAGGAGACTTTGTCTTGAATATCGAAGAAAAAAAACCAGTGTATTTAATTAGTGGTGGAGTAGGTGTGACACCCATGATGAGTATGCTTAAGACGATTTCAGCAGAACAGCCAAATCAAAAAGTTACATTTATCCATTCTGCAAAAAATGGTGCTGTTCATGCATTTGGCGAAGAAGTGAAAGAAACCATTTCAACATGCTCTAATGGAACAAGCTATATCTCTTATACGAGTCCAACAACGAAAGACCAACAAGCAAAAGCTTTTGATCATCAAGGCTACATTGATCTAGCTTTTCTGCAAAAAGTAGTGAAGGAAACAGATGCAACATTTTATGTATGTGGTCCAGTACAGTTCATGAAAGCAATCATTGCTAATTTAGAGAAATTAGACATTGAAGAGGGAAATATTCATTATGAATTCTTTGGACCTTCCCTTAACTTAAAAGAAACGGTCATGTCATAAAAGCAGATCCTCGGAGCCATTTAACTCCGAGGATCTTTGATGTCTGTGAGCCATTGAATTGTCTTTTTGAAGAGTTCTTTTTCCCAAGCGGTGTTCGTAAACGTGTGGTCCGCTCCTTCAATAAAGGAATATTTAACACGTTGATTACTAGAGATTGGCTGTGCATACATCTCTGCATTTTCTTTTGGAACGTCTTGATCTGCATCACCATGAATGATAAAAACAGAGCCTTTAAAGGATGTAATTGATTCAAGAGGCTGATGTTGCTTTAAATCATTGAAAAATTCATTGCTGAGAAGAAAGCCCATATAGTCAAAGGTTCCTTGTGTTTCAGCCGTTTTTACTGCTTCCTCGCCTGTAATCGTTGTAATATCTACATAAGGTCTTGCTACGGGTGACCATAATACAACTTTTTTTATTTGTGGTATTTGATAGGCTGTTAAAGCAGTTACTGCTCCTCCAAGACTATGACCAACAAGGATAATGTTCTCCGAATCGACATGATCTAAACCTGAAACATACTTAATAGCAGCTTTTAGCTCCTTCATTTGCTTTGACACTGTAACGTCGCTGTAATCGCCATCACTTTCTCCGCACCCACTAAAATCAAACCGAAAACTGATATAGCCAGCTTTGGCAATAGCTTGTGCCGCTTTAACAAATATACGATGAGCTCCTACTTTGTTCCCGACAAATCCATGAACGAAAAGAACAGCAGGATATTTCTCGCTTTTTATTTCTGGGTAGTGTATAGCAGCTGATAATCTATCTTCATAAAACCGGATAGCTCTTGAATTCATTGTTTCACCTCTGCTCGTATTCTATCTATTTGTGATTATAATAGAAGAAATGAACGAAAACAATTAAAATCCGATAAAACAGGTAGAAATTATTTGTTTTATACATATGAATGAATTTCATAATGTGAACCCTTAGTCTCGTAAGGCTTTCAAGACAAGAAAAATGGAGTACCTCCCCAAAAGTCGAATTAGTAAGTTACCACACAAAACTAACGACTGGAGGAAGACTCCCTTATGACTAT
>NZ_JAWRVL010000061.1:0-7021 GCF_036663595.1 Halalkalibacter lacteus | reverse complement strand
AGTGCTCTTAGGTATTAACACACCAAGCGACCCTTGTTAATGATTTAAAAATAGACATATTTCACCCGTTACAGGTTTAATATTCTATTCATTTAGATAATCATTACAAGGTTGTCCACATGTTGAGTTGAATTCCCCTTCCATTTACATCTCTACAAAAAAGTGTACAGGAAAATTTCTTATTAAACAACCAGAATAATAAATTATGGTAATACTTTCTTTTACTCCACAACCTGGCCCTTTACATAAATAAGGCACTTTCCTTGTTACAGAAAAGCGCCCTTTAATTGAAGATAAATTATATTATCTTATCCAAATTATCGGCAAACTGTTCTTCTGAAATTACTCGTAAACCGTTTCTTTTTAATAAAGCAGCTGTAACTCCATTCCCAGCAATTTTCTCCCCCATAAATTCACCATTATAAATCATTGAACTTCCACAGGATGGACTATACTCCTTAAGAACAACTACTGTTGCATTAACATCTTTAGCTTTTTTTAAAGTAGTGTAAGTTCCTTTTATGTATAGTTCCGTAACGTCTCTACCTGACTTCTCGACTACTTTAGCTTTCCCATTCAATACATCTTCTCCGTTACCACCTATTATTTCAGCAGGTTCTCTTGGGGTTGAAAATCCACCAAGCAATTCCGGGCATACAGGTATTGCCTTATTCCTTTCTATTAGTTTACTGATCTTATGATCTAAACTATGCGTACCGTTATATCTTACCTCTAACCCTGCTAAACAAGAACTCACTAATATCATTGATAACACCCCAATTTAATAGCACCTTATGACCTTGTACAACTAACTCCCCGTTAATTGAATAACTTAAAGCTTCGATTTACTCTCTAATAATTCCTCCTCTTATTCAAGAATATGGCCCGATTGTGGAATAAAAAAAAATCCTGCATATTAATACAGGATTTTTGATCATATAGCTTTGTAAATGATCAAACTTTACTCTAAACGTTGCTACTTTTTTAAACGTCGCATCTTTTTTATAAACATCGTGACTTTATTTCAAATCTTCAGCAAACATTGCGACTTTTGCTTTTTAAGCCACAAAAGGGAACACAGATATGCTGTATTCCCCTTTTTATGACTAGCTTATGCTCCAGGTTCAATCAAACCGTATTTTCCATCTCGACGTTTGTAGACAACATTGTTTGATCCATTTATGGCATCGTAATAGACAAAGAAGTTATGACCAAGCATGTCCATTTGCAGAATCGCTTCTTCGACATCCATCGGTTTTAAGTTAAACTGTTTTATTCGGACTACCTCAAGCTCATCTGATAATGACTCTTCCTGTTCGAGTGGTTCGAGCTCATTATTAAACATATATTTTAAGCTTCCCTCTTGGCGAAACTTGCGATTAATTTTAGTTTTATGTTTGCGAATTTGACGTTCTAATTTTTCAACAACCTGATCAATGGCTGCATACATATCTGTCTGAACTTCTTCCCCACGTAGCAATAGCTGAGGCATCGGAATCGTGACCTCAATGATGTGCTGGCTGTTTAGCACCTGCATTCTAACATTGACATCTGCACCCGGAATCGTATCAAAGTAACGTTCTAGTTTCCTAACTTTTTTCTCAACATAAGCTCGTAAAGCTGGAGTTATTTCTAAGTTTTCACCACGAATATTGTAGTTCATAAAAACTCCTCCTTTTCTATGTGCTTCTATTTGGGGTACAGACAACATTTTTATACTATAATCCTATGAAACCATCTAATACACCACCTTTTTTGTTTTTCTGTATTTTCTATATTTTCTATATTTTCTATATTTTCTATATTTTCTATATTTTCTATTTATATTATGACATATTTCATCATTACTAGACAAGTCATTTGATAGATTTTATAAATAGAATAAATTATTAAAATGAAATATGATCGTGTATGCTGTTTCTTATAGGAGTGCGTCAGGAAAATGCGGATTTACAACGTTAAGGAATCCAATATTAAAAAGCCCAATTCCTCAGTGTTAAAATAGAGAAATTGAGACTATATTTTAGTTATGCCCGATTGCAGAAGATCAAGATATGGTTGCAGTCTTTAGCTTATTAAACGCAACCCGCTCAATAGGAAATTCATAAATCTAATTTTATAATTCTTTTATGAGTCATATTGATATGGAATGCATTTTCCGTTCTAATCTGATGTAAGTGTCAAATAGCCATTAATCGACCGATGATGATTAAAACGAGAGCATCTACAATGATTTTTTACTTCAACACAGAATAATAGACTTGATCAATACCAATAAACACCTCATTAGAAGTAATCAAAAATCCTCAGATTTCATATGAATCTGAGGATTTTCGTGTTGAAGCGTACTTTTACGAACAATACAAGTTTCAATGAAATTTAGTCCATTAGGATATGAATAGAAAAATTTACTAGCGTATATTTTTCGAGTTTTGTGGACGGAATCCCTTTAAGTACTGTGTGTGGAGACTTCTTGTTCCTCTTTTCTTAAAATTTGTTTTCTTAAGAATGGAATGATCCAATAATCTAATCCAATTTTAGCTGCGTTAAAGCCAGCAACAAGGATAAATATCTCAATAAGAACCATTTGGGGATTCGTACTTGTAGTTCCAGAGAACATATAAGCAAAATTCATAACTAATCCCATTAACGTAACAAAAGAAGTAAATACACCTAAAATAAGGCCAAGTCCCACAAGGAACTCTCCCCAAGGAATTAATACATTAAATACTTCTACGTTAGGTATTGCAAATCCATTTAGAAACTCTGCCCACCAAGGTTGAACGGCTGGGTTTTCTCCTACAGCCTTTTTTGCGGCCCCTTTTAAGAAGCCACTTGCGTCAAATCCTCCAGTAATTTTTCCCCACCCCGCATGTAACCATTTCCATCCAATATATAGACGTAATACAGTTAGTAAATAAGAAACATAAACATTTTCTCTTAATATCTTAACAAACATACCAACCCTCCTATTTTTAATCAGTATCATTATTATTTATAAAACCTATAATATTTTACCTAATTCTAAATATATTCCTTAAAGACACATATGTGCATTAAGTAAATAAAGTTTCCTTAGGGAAAATTATATATTAGACTGGTATTCTACACAACACTTTATTTTCTTTAGCATCTGGGGTTCTGGTGCAAAAAATCTATCAAACTTGGATAAACTGATACTCAAAAAAAGATGTGTGCTCAGTATGGGGCATCGTCAGGAAATCCCAATTTAAACGCTAAGGAATTCCAATATAAAAAGCCCATCCTCAACATTAAAATTGAGAAATGGGACTTTTTTTGTTACTGGTTACTCCATTAACGCACCCTATAGGAAAAGACGCGTTGCTCGATAAACGCGCCCGATTGTTGAAGAAATATAATAATAATACAGCTAGTCGTTATTCGATTTGTTCTTACCAATTTTAGATTATAAATTAAATTTATTTTTAATAATTTTAGCTACTTCTTCAGCATATAAATTTGTGTTGTTTATTTTGAAATAGTTTTCCTTTTTGATTTCTCCATCCTCAGAATTTAACCTGAAACTTTCCATTGAACTCAATAGATTTTGCTCTGATTGCTTAATGTTTCTTTTAGTTGGCTTATTTTCTAGTCTATTTAGTGTTTTATTCCTTTTAAGTCTTTCTTCTAGATCAGCTTCTAACTCTACGAGGTAAATTTCTGCTCCTTGAGAATTAAAGATATTACACATCTTTTCAACGCTATCCCAATCTTCTTTTTGATCAAATGCCCATACATAAGTAAAAATCATTCCATAATTATCACTTTTTGAAAAAGACTTAAATATTTCTTCTCTGAATAAGTTCGATAATCTCCACATCTCTGGACTAAAGCCGAAAAACGTCTCTAGTAAATCTATTGTCATGTGATTATGAAATAGCTTTAGTTCTGTAATCTTAGATAATTCTTGCCCAACAGTCATTTTGCCTACTGCTTGGGGTCCAAATAACAATACAAATTTCATAAGGACTCCCCCTATTTCTTTATTCCTTACGGTTATACATTCCACTTGTACATCTAAATCCCTTTGAAAAATATATTTAAAAATAGTAAAGACACATTCACCTAATGAATGCACCGGATTGTCGGTGTTTGAAGATTGGTTATTAAAGAAAAGCGTCCGATTGTTGAAGATCAAATGCTGTTGAAGCTAGCTGGCACTTATTGAAGTCTAGCACTCGTTAGTGAAAATCTTACTTACTTTATTTCTCCGTTTTGTAATCTGTTTTGATAATCGTTTTTCATATCAAGTGTGTAAAATTCAACGATATTTTCTTCTGTATCCTTGAAATATAATCTTCTCTCTTTAATTCCATCGTTTTCTTCTTCAATTATTTTTATATCAATTCCTACATCTTGAAGAACAGCAATTGCATTATCAAAATTATCTTGTCTTATATGTAAAGCAAAATGAACGTGCAAACCACCTTCATCAAAGAGTCCTTTCCATTCAGAAACTGGTTTCTTTTTCTCTAATAATTCCTTTTCTGAAAAGCTTCTTGGTAACCATAACCCCAATCTGGTGGTGCCACCAATATATATCCATGTTGCCCATACATTTTCATCACTTTCATCAAATTGTCCTTCATTATAGCCCCACTGTTCAACTATTGGAAACCCTAATTGATTAGACCAAAAATCAATTGCTCTTTCCATCGATTTAACCTCTAAAACAATTTCTGAAACTCCCTCAACATTTATTTTCATATATTTCTCTCCCTCCTGCATATCTTATTTCTTTAACATAAAGTATCAATATTGTTTCTTCCACTATACTGCCTTTACTTGAAGAAGCAAAAAGAACCTTACCATTGTTCCGGTAAAGCGCCCGATTGTGGAATATTGAAAACTGCGAAAGCACTTTAAAAATGACTTTTCCTAAATTAGCCAGTCTGTTTAATACATTTCCTCACAATAACTTTATTTAGCCTCGTTCGTTTGCAATATGATTAAGCATAAAACCCGATTTTACGCTTAATTTCTTTTAAGAATGGAACACTGTTTAACATAATTGAGTGTTATAGGCATATTAAAAGGGATCTACGATTGAAGATCCCTTTATGCTGCTTGTTTAATTAAAGCATCCCTTCGCTGAATAAGAAGAGTTATTTTTTATTTTCATATTCATTTCTCTTTTTAAGATATTCTTTTTCACAATTTAACCTGTTGTATTTGATTTCTTGACCTTCTGTCTTTTTCTTTTCAACTATCTCCCATTTCTTATCCTTTAATTTAAGTAATACCATTACGTTTGTATTGTCTTTGTCCTTATAAAGATAATATGCAGTTAACGGTTTAACATAAAGTTTAGGGTCACCTTGGGTCCAACCACCTGATTCAAAAACCTTACTTAATGAATTGTAATATGTATCATTTTCCTTTCCTCCATAAACAAGGTTAGCTGCATCTAAATCTCTATATGTTAGTTCATGATAACCAGACTCATCAATATCTAAATTGAAACTCGAAATTATATCGTCCATAATCACCATATTACGTTTTTCATTTCGATACTTCATTTTCTCTAAGCATTCTGAAGATAGTCTAGGTTGTTCTTCGGCAATAGAAAATAAAGGATTTATAGACAATGTTAGAAATAATGCACTTAATAATATGAGAAATTTCTTCATATATTTTCCACCTCAATATCTTTTTATTATTAGTTTGTATGTATTTAGAATAAATATTCTTTTTTTATTAACTGCCCTGTTAGTCGAAGAAGATCCCAAGGATCGAATGAATACTGTATACAAATCTAGTTATTATAATCGCAACTATCAGAAGTTAGCAAAAAAGCCAAACCCTTATGGATCAAGGGTTTGGCTTTTGTTCGATTTTTATCGTTTATACACCTTTTTATACATTGTTGATTTTTCAATGTTTGTAGCTTCGAAAGAAGCGTGGAAAATGCATAAAAAAGTGGGGTTTTATGCAATCTCTTCTTTCACTAAAGCACCTGTTAGTTCAACAAGAAATTCTTATCTATAAACTTTAATTCCATTTTCAAAGGCTTGAATATTGTTATTTTCTACCCCGTGTAATGCTTCCTGTAAAGCGAATGTACTTTTATAAAACTTCACTCTCTCAAAAATTTCATTTCCATTGGGGTACAAGTTAATACACATATTAAAAAAATCTTCACCATAACTAGATAATATTCCTGCAAAATCATATGCTGGGTCTCCTAGACCGCAGCCACCAAAGTCAATTATCCCCGAAATTTTATAGGTATTTGGTTCCCATAAAATATTAGATGCCCCAAAGTCTCCGTGGATAAGAGTTGGTTTTAAGTTTGAGTAAGTTTCACTGTTTAGGATAGTTTCAAAAGAATGAGAGATTTCCTTTTGAGCTTCCTTCCTAATAAAAGGAAAAAGCTTATTTTGTATATTATGAAGTAGTTCGGACATTTCTTCACGAGGGTAATTATCCTTTAGTTGCAGAAACCCATCAACTTTGTCTCTTGAAATAGAATGAAGTTCTATAAGAAAAGATACGAGTTGTGAGGCAAGTCCTTTTACCAAATCTTCATTCTCAATTTTCGCAAAACTTTCTTTCCATAAAGGAGAACCTTGAATTAAGTTATATCCAGTAAAAACTTTTCCTACCTCCAATTTTTCAAAAGACTGATATATCGGATAAGGAATTGGAATTGATACGATATTTTTAATGAACTCCAATATTTCCGTCTCTTCTTTCAATCTTACTATCCCTTTTTTATATTTCGGAAATCTAAATACTAGAGATTTATTTATAATTAAAACATCGTTATTTTGTCCAATGTCATTAGGTTGATAATCCTCAATGTAAAGGCTAGGGTAAACTTGTTTAATACGTTCAATATATTTACTATCCATAAACCTTACTCCCTTTTAACTCTATTTATATCTATTGTAAGGATACAAAATCCCAATGTCTTGTTGAAGTAGTCGAGTAGAAGAGAGTCTCTCTACCTTTCGGTAGATTGTACTCTCCCCCCTCACAGAACCGTGCTTGCGCTACT
>NZ_JAWRVL010000060.1:0-9112 GCF_036663595.1 Halalkalibacter lacteus | reverse complement strand
ATCCACGACACGGACAAAAGTTAAGTCAATGGTGGCGGACTAGCGGATTTACTCTACATATGGCAGTAGAGTAGCCTTTACTGATAGTGGCTCTCTTCCCCGCACTTAGTGGCTCAAAACTCCGCAATACCGGCTCATTCCGACCGCAATACTCACCGATCGCCTTGATCGGTTTTTTAGGGAAATTTTATCTCTATTTCAAAATTATATACATATTTTATGCTATCCTAAAAGAAGCATCTATTAGAGAAAAAAGTTTAAGTTGATAGGGGGGATTGGTCGGTGGCTGGAAAACCTGCTAAAACACCAGTTGTGGTGCCAATTAAAATTCCTGTAAGGGGAAAAGAGATATTATTAAAAGAAGATAGTACTCCATTATTTCCATATCAAATTAAAATTATTAAAAGGAAATCCCGAAGTAAAACAGAAGGACAATGGTTATCTGCTGCCAAAGGAATTAAAATCCCATTAACTAAGGATCAGCGAAAAGAAGTGGTTCTAGTTAAGGATAGTATTATAAACATTTTAGATTCAACAAGAGATCCCAAAAGATTATTAATGGTAAAACGAGGATTTGGATTTACAGATCATGCTGTTGAAAGAGTTTTAACTCGTATTGAACGATTATCAGAAGAGGAGTTAGAACTTCTAGGACCAAATTATAAGTTTAGTATTAATCAGGAAACCTTAGAGAAAATTACTCAATCGTTAATTGATTCGAAAGAGGTTAATCAGTTTGCTGAATGGAAGGGACATCCATACTTAAACTTTGGTCTAAATTGTAAGTACGATGATCGAGATGTTGATATTATTGTTAATTTTGCAATTGGGATCTTAATAGTAACTATGATTGTGGTTAAAGAAACTGGTTATGCAGTTCAAAACATTTATTCGTTTGACGGGAAAACCTTCACAAAAAAAACCTTCACCAATGATTAAGGAGAAGGTTTTTATCTTATGAGGTCGAGATCCTCGAAGTTGAAGTTTAAACGTTTGTTTTTGATCATGTAATTAAAAATAATCGTTAGATTATAAACAACATGTGAAGGTAAATATGCGTCTTTTCCGTCTGGACCGAATCCATTAGGGTATTTTGCATGGGGAACATTTTTGACGATTAGATTACCGTTACGAATATCTTTTTTTATTATATCGCTATGATCTTCGTTTTGGAGTTTTTGCACTCGGTCTAATAATCCTCCTAAAGCCATTATTTCCCCCTCCTTCTTAGTATCTTATTTCACTTTTATCTTATACGTGAAACTGTTTTTTTAACAGGTCATACTGTGTAACAAATAAATCCAAACGAGGGAATCTTCTGATTCCCTCGTTTGGATTTATTTGTTACACTATAGTTAAATTTACTATAGTTAGTTAGAAGAAAATTTCTATACTAATTAGAACTTTTTTTCATAAGGGGGATAATATGGATAAGAAAAAAGATGAATTTAACCGTTTTAAAGCAACAACGCTAAGAAAAGAACATTCTCAGTGGAGAGACACTAATTTTTTAAATAAAAAAGGCTTTTTCCCAGTGTTTTATGATTTTAAAGAACATTTATCCAGGTTATCGGGAGGGGCTGTATCGTTATTTATTTATTTTGGTTTACATGCAAATAATCAGACCGGAGAATGCTTTCATAGTATTGACAAGATATCAGTGTATTTTGGTAGATCAACAAGAACAATTAGTTCATGGATTAAGGAGTTGGAGGAGGAAAAATTAATTACTCGAATTCAATTAGAGATGAATGGTACCTCGCATACTTTTATTCGTCCGTATAAAGATGAAGGAAAAATAGGAGAATAATCCAAAATCTTAGCTAAAGGTCTTTTTTAAGAGGCTGTTTTCAAAACAGTCTTTTTTTATGTCTATATGTGGTTAATTATTATTACTCCTAGATATAAGGTTTTGGTTGCCTTGATGGCAACCCTTTTAGCCTTTAAGGCAACAACGAAAAAAATATAAAATTTAGTATTGCAAAACAAGAGTCGAATTGCTATTAAAAGATAGTGATAATAGAGAGGGTTTGTGAAAAGTGGATTAAAGCCTTGATATGACTGGTTTAATTGGTGTTTTAGGGGTGTTAAGAAATCTTAACAGTTTAGAGTAAAAGTGTTAAGAAAACATAACACCTAAAAAAAGGAAAAAATAAAACCGTATCAAAAATAGATACGGTCAAAATCATCTAAAATTACTTTAAAAAAATCTAGAAGGAAGACTTACTTTCTTTCCATTTTGATCTTTAAGCCTTTTTAAAGAATGTTGAAATAGTCTCATAGTTAAGCCATCTAGTTCGACAGTACGAGCTCTAGGAGCACATATAATGATATAAGGATTTACAATCCATGTTCTAGGACTAACAGAACGTCCATTTTCAGTAATTAGTCCTGCTCCTTCAGGATTAAGTAAAATTTCTTTTTCTTTCAATGAGTTCATGATAAGAGAGGTAGCTGTACGAGATTTACCAATCATTTCTGCAATATCAGAAACCGTCGCTGATCTTGCTAAAGTGAATTCTTCATCCTTTTTTTTCTTTGGTGAAAACTTATCTTCTCTTTTAAGAATAACATTAGTCTTAAATTCTAAATAATTTTGAACACGAAATAAAAAACTTTCCTCTGCTTGAGTTAAATAATCAATTTGAACAAGTAAGTCAAGATTTCTATGCATATTTTGAGAAAATGGCTCCCCTGCAAAAATATTTTTTTCAGTTCCAATGTAATGTTTTTCGCCAGTAAGTCTTTCGAGGTCTTTTAACAAGGAGTCTTTAGTTTCTTCTATTTTTTTTCTTTCAACTTCATCTTTCTCAAAATCTCTTTTTTTAGCCTTTTTCTCAGCTTGTTCTAAAGCATTAATCATAAATTCTGTTTTCTTTTTCATACTAATTCCTCTCCCTATGTAGCAGGAATTAGCCCCCATATGATAGAATATAATTATCCTATAAGTGAATAAAGGGACTAATCCCTTGTACGTTGTTGAGAAACCGCCTATCCGACCAAAGACAGGGCGGTTTTTCTCATTTCTCTATGTTTCGACAATAGCAATAAAATCCCCTTTTTTCTATCCTTTTTCAATCTTTACTCTCAAACTCTCTAACAATTTATCATCAACTCTTTTAGGCTTGTATCCCATTCGATCAATTAAGATACCCTCTATAACCCTCATACGAGCCGTATAACGTCTATATTCATTCTCTGCAAAGCCTAATGTCTCCGAATCTATTTCAATCAATTCTGAGCCCTTCTGAACGCCTCTCATGAGGTAATAACATTTTGACCTTTCTTCCCTCACCAATCGAAGCAGAATCAATAAATCATAGGTATGAAAGAGCGACAGCTGATCAAAAGGCAATTTGCATTGATCTAAATAAACAAACTCTCTCATTTTTGGGCGCTGCTTCTTCAAAGGAGCATCACAGAAACCACAAGTTTCAGCATATTCGATATTCTCCAAACCACAGTAAGAACAAATCATGACTTCCATCTCCTAAGGCAACTCAACGCCGAAAAGACTAAATAAATACTTTATTCCTATATACAACGGAACAACGAATACAGCTGTTCCTAGCCCGTATTTTGCCACATCTAACCAATAATTAAGGAAAATCTGTTTTCTAGCGTTCGAGACCATGCGATTGGTGATTTGTTCGATTTCGTTCAACCTGTTTCGAGCGCTCTGGCTCAGACTTTTTATTTCGCTCTGCATCTCGCTCTTTATCTCTTTGAGCTCCTTGTCGATCGTTGCCCTGTTCATGTTTAATTCCTTTTCCAACTTCTCCACCATCTTTGCCAATGTCAGAATGTTGTTGTTGATGTGCTTTTTGTAGTCCTCGTTTACGGTCTGTAAGCTGTTTATCGATTTTTGAGAAGTCGATTTTATCTGCTCCTGAACGTTTTGACTCATGTTTTTGATTTCTTTCAGTTCGCTTGTAATGGCTATTTCCTTGCTCATGTTTTCCTTCAGAAACGTTGACAGATACCCCTCTGTCGCTTTCAGACGTACGATTAACTCCTCGGAATTCGTCAGAAGATGATTCTCCTCGTTCTTGCCCATTCTCTCTTGTTCTTTCTTTAGCAAAGTCATGTTCTAACGTTCCCCTTTCATATGCTAGTCCTAGCGTTTTTCCTCTTACAAACTTCTGCATATCTGGGTGCTTAAAGCTAATGTTTTTTCCACGCTCTTTTACCTCAATCCCGTGTTTATCCGTTACATTCTTTTTAAACTCTTCATAGCTTTTCGACTGTTGTCGTTCATGGTCAATGACCTCACGGATCTCATCTTTCCAACTCATCTCGCCACGCTTCGCAAGACCATATTCAGCTCTATGATAGCGTTGCTCTGCAGACGGTTCTTTCACAACCGAAAGTCCTCTTTCCAGACACAGACGGTCACTTGCTTCACGAATGGTATACAAATCCTTTTTAGAAGACTGATACTTCATCCCATCTTCATAACTGACCGCATTGATGACAATGTGATTATGTATGTGTTCCTTGTCTGTATGCGTGTAAACTGCTACTTCATGCTTTTCTGCAACCTCTTTGGCTAACGCAAGACCCATTTCATTGGCTTCTTCTGGCGTCACTTCCCCAGGCTTAAACGACTGAATCACATGATGTGCTTGAATTCCTTCTGTTTTACCCCACAATTCTCTTGTCGCTTTAAATTGAGCCTTGGCATACTCGGAAGGACAATTAAGGCCTGAAGACACCTCAGAACGCTTCTCAGCATAAGAAATCAGCTTACTTGCTACTTTTGTATTGCCGAGTTGAATTGTTGCCATAATGCATGCAGCTCCCTTTCTACTGCTTGCAATTCCTCTTTCGGAATCGCTTTTCCCTCATTTGCTCGTTTTGATAGCTGATTGACGTTTACGCCAATCCCTCGCAACTGACGAGCCATCTCGAACGCTCCCTCTCTATCAATCTTAGGAGGTTTCATTCTCGCCCCTTGTGCCTTCTTCTTAACGAAGACAGGCACACTCATTCCAAAGTCTTTCGCCATCTGCTCAAGTCTTTGGAATTCGAGGTCGTTCACACGAAATTTAATCTGTCGATTCTCTTTCCTGTTCTCGCCCAAAAAGACCGCCCCTCTTTACCAAATTTTCAATTTGGAGTAATGCCTCATACTCATTTGTGACTGTTCGTCTACTCTGAGTATATCAACATTACTAGAGGGTTGGCAAGCTTCGTATTTGGTACCCAAATACAGCTTGTTGGGGCTTGCCCCAAACCCCAAAAAACCTTGGGCGTTGCCCAAACCCACAAGGGGAAATTTTCCCCTTGACCCCCTCTTAAAAACACCCCCAACCCCCTCAATTTTGAGGGGGCTCCCTCGCCGGTAGGCAAGAACAAAAAAAGGTTTTTTTGTTCAATGCCAAGAGGGTCTTGGTATAGTGAGTCTATCAACTCCTTAAATTCCTTCCACTTCGCTCCAGTCAGACATTTACCGTTGACAGACGCCATACGGGGCGATTCTAGCCCTTTTAAGAGATAACCTTTGTTAAACCCTTTTATCACCTTAAAAACAACAGAGACGCCTTTAAGGCTTAGTCACAGGGTTGCTGCTCTAATCCGTCAGATAACCTTAAAGCCAAGTAGATAGCTACTTTCTGGTTATTTGATAGGCGAGTTAGTCCCATAAATGACCGTTTATGGGCATTACCAAAACTCATTCCCTAAAACAAAGTAACATTTTTACTACCGAATACCGTTTTTAGTACTACATGTAGGGAGCAGATAACATAGATCCAGAATAGGATATACATTTTATGTGAATTATCTGACGGACTACAGCAGCAACCCTGTGACTAGGTCTAATACAAGATTTAACCAACAGAATGTTTTACTCATCCCTCTTTTTTTGGAGTGGTTGCTTAGAGTGTTTAGGCAGGAATCTAGCAGACAGCAGCGAATACTCATTTATTATGAATATTGACTAATTTAACGAGAAGGTGAACGCCTTATGACCGACAACATGCAACAAGAAACAGCGTATTGGACATATCAAGTAGCGGAGCATTTAGGGATTGCAGATAGTACTTTGCGAAAGTGGTGTATTCTATTAGAAAAGAACGGCTACGTCTTTACGAAAGGAGCGAACGATAGTCGAGCATTTACCGAGCATGACATAATGGCACTTAAACAATTTCAAGAGCTTAGTAAAGATCGTAAGGTAACGAAGGAAAGAGCCGCCGTTGTTGTGGTTGAGAAATTCAAAAAGAACATAGGGAACGATGGAACGCCCCCCGTGCCAGTAGATAAAAGTCGTGAAGAAATGCGTTACATATTGGAAGAATTGGAACGACTGAAAAAGTCGGAAGAGGAGCAGAGGCAATTTAACGAAGAGTTAGTACAGAGGTTAGACCGACAGGAAAAATATATAGAAGAGAGTTTAGAAAAACGTGATAAAGCTCTTATGGCTTCTTTTCGTGAAAAGCAAAAAGAAACACAGAAACAATTAGCGGCAACGAAAGAGGAAAAAGAAGCGCAAGAGGCAGCCCAAAAAAAAGGTTTTTGGGCTAGGGTATTCGGTAAATAAACAGGGAACGATGTATCTTAAGAAAATCGAGGTACCTGAAAGATTGCCTTTATTTGAGAGATCTTAGGAAGTACTCCTTATTCCCCTTATAAGAAGATCCTCACGGACGGCTACAGACGCTATATCGGCCTAATACCAGCGAAGCTGCTACCAACCGCAATAAGGAATTGGAGTCATGTTGAACACTTGATTTCATTAGGAGTTTACCTAATTGACTGTAACAAAAACGATCTATTTAGTTACGACTATACCCCTTGTATAAATTGGCTACCAAATGCCTAAAAGACAATGTAACAAAATACTGTCACATAAATTTCTTGTAACAATATTCACTTCAAACTTTTTTGAGACAAATCATCGTAGGGAATATCTTCTTATTGCGGGTGGTGACACCTTGGCTGGTACTACCCGATATCATGACGAAAAAGGTGAAACTAGGTTCAGTCCCTGTTACATACGAAAATAATCCTAGAAAACTGATAGAGAACTAAAAAAACTGTATAAAATTCTACTTTTTTATGCATCTACTAAGCTTCTTCAGAAACCAAAAACGTTGATTTATCAACCATGTATAAAATCCTGCATAAATGATAAAAAACGAACAAAAGCCAAACCCTTTATATATATGGGTTTGGCTTTTTTACGTGCTTCTTATAATTAGGTTTATGTAAACTAAAAATGAATACAGTATACAATCATGATAAAAGGGTCAACCTGATTGGTTGGGTGTTCTAAAAGTTCCTCCAATTAAATCCCAAATTATGATGATTAGAATTAACTTTAAACTGTCTAGTACCATTTTGATTAGCCCTTACGTATTGATCATAATTAGCAGAAATAAAACCGACTGATCCAGTAGCATTTAAGGTCCATTGATAACCACCATATGCAATGCCACCTGAAACATATTGATTTGTATAATCTACATCAGTTACCCAAAAAGCAGGATTGTAATTTGATCTATCTTTTTCTAGATCATATACTTGTAGCGCCCGACTACCATCGCTTTGATAAACTAACTTAGTTTTAAATTCCGTTAATCCAGCACCAAAAATTGTTATTTTACTTACTGCCCAAGGTGTTGTTACCCGATAGGTAGTAGACATAGTGGACATAGTACCAAAATTCTCTATTAAATCCATCTCTACTGAATTATCCTCGTACTCTATAGTATCTATATTACTTATTTCTATTTCCTCACCATTATCTAGTTCATATTTTATAATTTCGTTTGGACTATTAGATGCTTTTTCAATAATATCCAAATAAGTTTCAGGTTGTAGAGCCTTAATAAAATTTTCTTGATCTGCTTCAGAAAGATTTAAAAATGTCTCAAGAATTTCTTGTGCCTGATCATCATTTTTACTTTCCTCTTCAAGATAAGATATATATTGTTCAATTGAAGTGATTACTTCCCAGTAATTTTCTTCTTCTTGTGCAGCGAGCGCTTGTGTAAAGAAACCAAAAGAAAATGCCATAGATAACAATAAAATAAATAGTTTTCTCATTAAAAAGCTCCTTTTATTGATATATTAGTAGTTTTAAAAAACATAATTTTCAGCCTATCTATTAAGGGTAGTTGTTATTGTGTCATAAAAATCCAGTTAAATACATTAAATAAAATGAATACACCAATAATTACTAATACAATAATAAATAGTTTTTTCAATTCATTTTCCACCTTTCGCTTAGATAAAACGTTTTGCATATATTGACTATTTCTCCCCCCAATTCTAGCAAGATATATAAATATTTTGACGAATTTACAGTTTATATCATATATGGAATCTTTAATCTTGCATAGGCTTTTATCCAAAAAAGTAGATTTAAGGTGTATTTGGAGTTAAATTTATAAAGAAAAAAAGAAATCGTTAAGTAAGATTTTTGATACAACAACAGAATGGTCCCAAGGTCAGGAAGTCAAATACAACAGGGTAAAATGTAAAAAAGAATATCTTAAAAAGAGAAATGAATATGAAAATAAATAACTCTTCTTGTTCAGCGAAAGATGTTTTAGCTCAACAAGAAGCAAAAAAGGATCTTCGATTTGAAGATCCTTTTTTCAGTACATATAACATCTGTTATTTGTATTATCTCCTATAAATAAGGTTTTGGTTGCCTTGATGGCAACCATATAGCCTTTAAGGCTACAACGAAAACTAAATAAATTTAGTATTGCAATTCTAAAGCCGAATTGCTATTTAATAGAGAGTGAGAAGGAGTAGAAATTAGTATTGAAGATCTAAAAAAAAAGCATATGAAATAGATTTATAAGCCGATTGATTATTGCGAATGAATTGAGCCACGATTGCGGAGTTTTGAGCCATTCATTGCGGATAAAAGAGCCACCATTTGCGGAACACAGAGCCACAGCGTAGCTGCTTGCCATTGACTGTAACGCCCGATTATTAGTATCCGTTGGAAGGGGGCGGGGCCCCACCAGCGGATGCTTAGAATCGATTTGTCCGTGTTATCATGTTTTGAGCAGGTATGCCTATTAGGCATTATTTATGCCACACTTGCGATAGATCCACGACACGGACAAAAGTTAAGTCAATGGTGGCGGAC
>NZ_JAWRVL010000059.1:0-9322 GCF_036663595.1 Halalkalibacter lacteus | reverse complement strand
AATGTCCAAGGGGATGAACGTGATGTAATTCTCTTTTCCATTGGTTATGCGAAAAATGAAGAAGGGAGAATCTATAATCGTTTCGGTATGTTAAATCAACAAGGTGGCGAAAACCGTTTGAATGTTGCTGTTACACGGGCAAAAGAAGGGATTATCGTCGTCTCTAGTGTTGAACCTGAAGAATTAAATGTAGCCAATACAGCTCATATCGGCCCAAGAATATTAAAATCCTATTTGCAGTACGTAAGGGCTGTTTCCCAAATAGACCATGAACAAATTAAAGCGGTTGTGAACGATGTTCGGGATAGCTCTAATACCCGAACGCAACAGACAGAAATAAGCTTTGATTCGCCATTTGAAGAACAAGTATACAAGCAGCTTCTTCATTTAGGCTACAAGGTTGACACACAAGTCGGAATGTCAGGCTATCGCATTGACTTAGCGATCATTCATCCAAATGATCCTCATCGTTATATTCTTGGGGTCGAGTGTGACGGTGCGATGTACCACACTTCTAAAAATGCAAAAGAACGAGACGTGTACCGCCAACGCTTCCTTGAAAATCGAGGATGGACCATTGAACGCATCTGGAGCAGGAACTGGTGGAGAAATGCATCAATGGAGATCGAGAGAATTGATCAAAAGGTGAAACAATTGATGAAGGAAGAAGAGGTGAGAGAGAAGGTTGAAATTTAGTATGGTGAAAAAGGCAGGTAATATCCGATGATGAACTTGCGAAAAAATTAAAAGTAAGGTTCATGAGTGATTATAATTATTTATAATCTTGACAATCTAAAGCCAAAAATGCGAATGAAATTTTCATTACACAGTGAAAAATAATCGATGAGAGACTGGGGGTTATGTGTCTGACCCCCATGCTTTAAAGTACTGGGGGTCAGGCACCATTCTCATAACAAAACAAATTGTGCAATTGCACGAGATCAAAAATGTGCCATTCTCAGAAATGCTCATGCTTTACCGAGTGAAACGAACCCATAAAGAGAATATCATTGGCACGATACAAAGAGCTCTACAAAAAGAGGGTATTCCATATTATTCAAATGGGGACACCTTCCTTTCAAGAAGAGCATTCCAACTTCCTCTCACCAGTCATCCATGCGATATTAAATTCACAAACGATTGAGGTTGTCTATCACACACAAAGTCGTGACGTCACAACAAAACGTTTGTTTGATCCTTATTATTTAATTCTGAGGGATCATCGCTTTTACTTAATTGCGTATTGTCATGAGAAGAAAGAGTTTCGTACGTTTCGATTAAGTCGATTTCTTGAGGTGAAACAAACGGAAGAAACATTTACTAAACAAGATTTTAATCTGAAGGAATACTTCCAACACACATGGTCGATCATCCAAGGAACGGACAAGATTCATTTTAAGGTCTTATTTAGCTCGAATGTGGCTCGTTACATAAAAGAAGAGGAGCTCTTTGTGACACCGAAGTTATCGGAAAAGAAAGATGGAAGCTTGTTGTTTTAGGTTACATTGAACCATGACCGAGAATTCCTGTAATGGATCATGCAATATGGAATGGATTCAGAGATCATTGAACCAATTGAATACCGAGAAAAAATGAAACAGATGCTGGCCGACTGGTTAAAAATTTACCAATAAAACATTTGTTCGCTGGCAATGGGTTGTCATTTCACCTTGTTATCCTATTAATGTAAATCACATTTAATAGGGGAAAACGAAATGAATAAAACAGAGAATTCTTCATGTCAGCTGTAGTTGCGGCAGTAATTGCAACGGGTTGTGATGAGGAAGCAACGATTGAGAAGGTAGATGGAGAAACACAAACAAGTGCAGGAACAGAGAAAGAAGTGAATTGGTTAGAGGAAAAGAACCCTCTAACAGAAGAAGAGCAAATGATTAAGAGCATCGTACAACATTTCTATACGACGGATGCGGAAGCGCGTGAAAAAGCGATTGATGATTACATTCACCCCGATGTTCAACCGTTGTTTCATCTTATGAACGGTTTTACCAAAGAATCTGAGTTCACAACGCTTGATATAAATCAGTTTGCGATTATTGAATCAATGGAGCATGGAGAAGACGGAGAAACCGGAATACTTACTCTTGCTAGATTACAAGATGATGGAAAGTTTGAAGAAATGTTGTTCTTTATTTACGAAGACAAACTAGGCTGGATCTTTAGCCCTACTGTTGAAGATGATGAAATGCGTCATACGTATTATGAATTGCGTACACTTCTATCAGCAGACACACCACCAGAAGACCTGTTAGTCAAATATGAAGCAGAAGAAAGTCAAGAAGCTGAGGTAGATTCATCAGAAGGTAATGAAAATGAAGTTGGTACACGAAACAATCCACTGACAATGGAGAACGGGTAACTCTTTCATATAACGACCTTTTTCAAGGTAATGTTAAATGAGAAATTGAAATGCTAGAACTCTTTACTGGCGATGAAGCTTGGGATATGATCCGCAAAGTTAATGAGTTCAATGATGAGCCAGGAGAAAATCAGGAATATGTGTTAGCGAAGTTCCATGTGAAAGTACATGAGGTGGAAAATGAACCATTTGATTTAAATCATGCTCAATTTGACGCCGTAAGTTCAGGTGGGAATACGTACGATGACTATATTTCTGTCTCCCGACTAGAACCAGACTTATGGAATGAAATGTATGAAGGGGCCGAACGCGAAGGGTATACGTACTTCCTTATTGATAAGGATGATGAAAATCCGTTAGCAGCATTTCAACGTTGTTCGGATGCGGAGGTGTGGTTTGAGTTGAGGTAGGGAGGAATTGAGCTAGCTGGGGTGTGGGGGCTTGGCTAGCTCTTTAGTCTGGAGGTATGCATATTTTCCGTTCTAAGTACAGAAATGTGAAGACGGTAGTAACGGTTAGCTTAAGTCAAATGTGTCTTGGGTGACCTAGAATCTGAAGGTAATCGGTTACTCCAGTAGGATCACGCACTTTATATACAAATCAATGTTCTTACAACCGGACATTCGACAAAAACTAGCATTCTTCGGGTGGTGCCAGGAACGACTTGCCATTGTGCTTGCATATGTGTAGGCATTTTTTTATGAATTACTCTATGTTAGAAATGCTAGAGAGGAGTATCGGATTACATAATCAGGGATTTGAATTAACCTAATACAAATTTCAAATCTCATATAACTTTGTTAAATTATGTTAAAATAAAACATGATTATAAATTAGAAAGAGTAATAGACCTTTAGTCATACAGATTATAGATTAGAAAAAATGGAGGAGACAAACCATGTCCTATTGGATTTTTCAAGGAAACCCAAAACGTTTTACGATAGATAAAGACAAATACCCGGATCTTCATGATATTGATAGCTATGTGGAAAAAGGGAAGGTCATTGATTGGAGTGTAAGACAGAAACATCATGTAAAAGATATTCAAATCGGTGATCAAGTTTTCATTTGGCGCTCGGATGGTGAAGAGAAAAATAGTGGTGGGGTTATTGCCTTAACGGAAGTGGTCACAGAACCTATTCTTAAGGATAATGATGTTCCGGCTGTTGAACTGAAAGTGAAGGAATCTCGCTTAACGGCAGCTGAAGGGATGTTGCTTAGGCAACAGTTGAAAGAGCTTCCAGAGACGAAACAGTTACTTATTTTACGTGCACCTCAAATGACGAATTATAAATTAACAGAAGAAGAGTTTACATACTTACTCGATTATTGGAATCAACCGAGTGATTTAACGAATAAAACGGAGCTGCCACTCATTGAAAAATATCTTCATTTTTACAAGAATGAGTCGGATGGAACCTTAACGGAAATCGAATACATAAAAAAGAGTTATCACTTTTTCCAGCAACTTAGAGATCCTGCCTTTATTCAACAGATGGAGTGGGAAGACTTTCAAAAAATTGGGGAGCATGTTAATGCGTACCGTATGGCCATTGCTCGAAGTCGGGCGTTTGGTCGGATGAATGCATCGCTAGAGAAGTACCGTGATAGTTTTCATTATCTAGTTCATGGAAATGACCCGATTGAATTTCGAATGGATCAATTTTTAAATCATCCTGACTATAAATTATTTGGCATCGGCGCTAATGCACTGAGTGAAATGATTGGAAATATTTTTCCGGAAGAATATTGCTTTTACAATCAAAGAGATCGTGTTGCTGTTGAAAATGAGTTAGAGGTTGATCCGCAGTATAGTCGAGGGGATTCGTTTTCTCAAAAGTTTGTTAAGTTTCAGAACGCATTAAAAGAAAATGAGATTGCAGGTAAATATGAAGCGATTGTGGGTCGTCTAACGGATCTTCCTATTTATTATGAAGTGGACCAATTCTTTAGCTTTGTGTTTGAAAAAAGTAAGCTTACTGTAGAAGACGAAGATGAACTGAATCAACCTCGTTATTGGCTGTTAGCTGCTGGAGAGAGCGGAAAACTATGGGATGCATTTAAGCGTAAAGATCAGATTTCCATCGGATGGAGCAAGCTGGGTGACTTACAGAAATACAACAACAAAAAAGAAATCTCTGAGAAACTAAAAGAGCTGTATGAGATCGAACATACACCTATGAATGATGCTCTTGCTAATGACCAGTTTGTTCGTGAAATGAAAGAAGGCGATTATGTTTTTATCAAGAGCGTTCGAACAAAAATAATTGCTTTAGGTGAAATTCATTCACCGTACCAATATGATCCTGAAAATGGAGAGCATCATTCTTATCGTGAAGTGAAGTGGTTGCGAGAGGGTGAATGGGATGTATCCGATTTGCCTGTACATACGAAAACGTTAACGGATATTACTCCATACGAAGATTATTTAGATTTGTTGCTGAACCGAGTTGAAATGAAAGAATATTCACCTTCAACTGAAGCAGGAGATCTAGTCAAAGACGAAGTTAGTCCTTACACCATCGATAAAATAACAAGTGATGTTTTTATGGATCTTGAGAAAATAGAAGATGCGATTGAGTCACTAGACTATAAGAAAAACATCATTTTACAAGGCCCTCCAGGTGTAGGAAAAACATTTGTTGCCAAGCGATTAGCTTATTTACATATGGAAAAGAAGCAGCCGGAGAATATTGAAATGGTCCAGTTTCATCAATCCTACTCCTATGAAGAATTTATAAGAGGATTTAAACCGAATGAAACCGGACACTTTGAACTGCAAGACGGCTTGTTTTATTCATTTTGTCAAAAAGCGCAAAAAGATCCAGATGAAAACTACTATTTTATTATTGATGAAATTAACCGTGGAAACCTGTCAAAGATATTTGGCGAAGTTATGATGTTAATGGAAGCAGATAAACGCGGAAGTGAATACGGGATAAAACTGGCTTATAGTAAGGGGGATGAAACTTTTTACATCCCTGAAAATGTCTATGTGATCGCAACGATGAACACGGCAGACCGCTCGTTAGCAATGGTCGATTATGCCCTCAGAAGACGGTTTGCTTTTATCGACTTAGTACCTGGTTTTCACACCGAGGCGTTTGAGGAAAACTTAAAATCAAAAGGCATCAGCCAAGGGTTTATTGAAAAAATTAGAACGTTCATGGCTGAAGTGAATCATGAAATTACGAGTGATGTTATCAATCTTGGGAAAGGATTTGAAATTGGTCATAGCTACTTCTGTCCAGATGAAGTCCAAGATGAGCAATCATGGTACGAACGCGTCATTCGTCTAGAAATTAAACCATTATTAAAAGAATATTGGTTTGACCAGGAGGAAAAGGCTGATGATCTCATCCAAAGAGCCTAGAGTCCCAGTCAAGAACATCTACTACATGCTCGTCTATGCCTGGAATCATCCACATGAAAAGCATTTCATTTCCGTATATGACGAAGACGAAAAAGATTTACTAGATCTACTCAGTAAAGTGCTACTAATGAAAGTGAAAGCACTTATTAAAAGAGGGTTTTATAAAGAATACATCGAGACACAAGAAGAATCAGGGATTATACGCGGAAAGATCCTTTTCAAAGAATCCATACAAACCTTCTCCCATAAAAGAGGGAAGATGCACATTCTACAAGAGGATATGTCCTATGATATTCTTCATAACCAACTCATTAAGGAAACGTTAAGTTTTCTAGTAAAACAAGAAGACATAAAAAAAGAGTACAAGGCTGAAATAAGAAAGATTCTGACTTATTTTGATGGCATCTCGTTAATTAAAGTAAGTCCGCAGTTATTCAATGTGATCAACGTACATCGAAACAACCAACATTATCAGTTCTTATTAAACGTTTGCCAGTTCATTTGGGAGAATGCCCTTCTTCATGAAGGAGAGAGTGAAAAACGGTTCCAAGACTTTTCCCGAGATCACCAACAAATGGCGCAGCTCTTTGAGAACTTTGTGAAGAATTTCTATAGAAAAGAAATACAAGGTTCCAAAGTGAAAAGCGAATCATTCTATTGGGTTGCCGAAGGAGAAAAGGCAGAATTCCTTCCCATTATGAAAACGGACATATCTTTAGAGTTTGGTAATCGGAAAATTATCATGGATACCAAATTCTATAAGGATATGTTTGGCGCAAACTGGAACAAAGAAACGGTTCGAAGTGGGCATTTGTATCAATTGTTTGCTTATTTGAAGAATGATGAATATTACTCTGGGCGGAAGGCGACGGGGATTCTATTATATCCGAAGGTGCATAAAGCGATTGATTTGAGTTATGAGATACATGGGTTTGATGTGAAGGTGTGTACGGTGGATTTGACGGAGGAGTGGGAAGGGATACATGAGCGGTTGTTGGGAGTAATTAAGCCCAATCGTTTATAAGTCTCTTGAAATTCTGTTTAGAAAATAAGTGACAAAGAAGCATTTTTCTTCGTATGTAGATACGAATGCCAAGGGGGAACTAGCCATTTTCTGATTTAATAGATTCGACAAAAATTAACTTTCTTCGGGTGGTGATTAGGCACGGCTTACGATACTTGTATCTTTTTTCATTAGCATTGCATAAATAAGTATCTCTATTGTCAATCGAACTGTTTCGTTGAAGGTTACATTAGAAAGAATATTCTGATTTTATCGTGGTGGACCTAAGTGAAAAACGGACAACACTGACATGTGCGGTAGTCCTTATCCACAATTTTACATTTATAGATGTTCCTAGTTAGTAAACACTGGATCGTACGTTAAGTCGTCTAAATGGCTCACCTCACCTTCAAGGAATTGTTGCTCAATCACTTGAAACTCTGCCTCCCAGTTCAGTTTTCGACGTCCTTTCGATGAACGCGCGGGTTTCCTGGAAGAGCGCATAGGAATACATCAAATCCATCAAATAAGAGTGTTTTTATCGTTTGCTTGATTTCAAGTAAGGGCCCCTCGTGATGGACACTTTGTTGTAAGAGCACTTGTAAACAGTACGTGATGAGAGCGATCCAGATTTGATTACAAACGGCATTCTCACTCTTGCCGTAGAAACTTTTGATCTTGAGGTGCTGCTTCATCCACTTAAAGAAGGTTTCGATTTTCCAACGATAGCGGTAGAGTTCGCCAATTTCGTTAGCTGAGAGTTCAAAGCAGTTGGTTACGATGATCACAGTGGGATACGGGTTCCTGTCCCTCAGTACGTTAAAGATATCGATGATCGCTGATGTTAATTCTTCGTCCTGGTCATCGCGAATTTTAGCTTCATAATAATACGTACTTCGGGCCATTTGTAGGACGTCGCACATTGCTGATACCGAGCGAACCCATTTATCAAAGGCAGATGGTGTCAGCTCGTATTCTTTGATAATCTCAGCCCGTGGCTTTCCAGAGACATGCAGCTGAACAATTTGTTCCTTGAATTCTTTGGTGAAACTCCTTCGTACTCGTTTGGTCATATGTGATTCTCCTCAGGTTTTATTTGAATCAAGTGTATATGACCTTAACTAACTTGTCCAACTAAGTATAACCTATCCATAGTCGTCTTCAAGAGCAGAGTATTCGTAATCATTTATATCTTAATAATAAGGTAGGTTTACACAATAAAAACATACTTTTAGTAGATGATTTTGTTGATTCAAAATGGACTTTTACAGTAGCAACGGAACTACTTGGAGAGGTATTTGAAAACATTACAGTAACGCCGTTTGCTCTAGCTGATACGAGCGGTAGTGATTAAAAAGAGGTGTGCTTAATGCAGTTTACAAATAATGAAATAGCTACTTATTTATTCTGTGCGCAATTAACACAGACGAGAACAACCCCATTAACAATTCTTGAGTGGAATGCAGTTGTAAAGTCATTAAGTAAGAAAAACTGGAGCCAGAGCTATTGCTTAAAATAACGTCTAATGAGTTGGCAAATGTTCTAGTGGAAACAACAGAATCACAAAAAACTAGAATTTTAAAAAAGTAGAAGCACGACAAAAGCTGGGTATTTCTATGTTAGAGTTAAAGGAAATTATTCATCAAGGGTCTTAGTTCAAGAGCAGTTAAGCTTAGAAGATTATATTAAATAATGTAATTTATACAAACCCAATCCTATTGTTAATGAGAATCCATTATGAATTTTGCCTAATGGATTCTCTTCAATACTTATTCTAATTCAATGAGATAAACTAGTGACAAGGGAAAGTTTTATTATCGTATTAATATATATATACCGAACTCATTCCAGATTTTTCTTTGAGATAAATGGCCATACGTACGTAATTCATGATTTTGATGAAATAACACCCGATACATATAGATACATCTACAAATACTACAAAGAGCAAAATCCGCCATTCAAATTAACTTATGAATTGGTAAATGATATTGACGATATTTTAGATGCCCTGCTGATAAAATGTGAAAATAAATATTGTTGTAGTAAAAAATCGATTCATTACATTAAAACGAACTTTTTCATCAGTCTCGGACAGTTCTTGTGCTTCTTTAAGGAAGCACAAGAACTGTCCCTTTGCTTTTTTTGATTCAGCAGGTTCATATTGCTGCTATCTTACATACGATACTATAACTTTTGTACTATAGGAGGGCGACATATTGATCAAACATAATGCCCCGCCAGATCATTCAACCCCAAAAAATAAAAGACCCAATTTCCTTGTTATCCTTGTTGATGAGGAGCGTTTTCCAACAGCTTATGAAAATAAAGATCTAAAAGAATGGCGTAAAAATCATTTGAAGACACGGGAGCTTCTACAAGAAAACGGGATGACATTCTTAAATCATTATATTGGAAGTACAGCTTGTTCACCTAGTAGAACAACGCTTTACACAGGCCAGTATCCTTCCCTACACGGGGTCACTCAAACGACAGGTGCAGCAAAAGGAGGTTTTGATCCAGATGTATACTGGCTTGATCACAATACAGTCCCTACTTTAGGTGATTA
>NZ_JAWRVL010000058.1:0-9344 GCF_036663595.1 Halalkalibacter lacteus | reverse complement strand
CGAACACGGTCGTTAAGCTCTTTTGCGCCGATGGTAGTTGGGGGCTTCCCCCTGTGAGAGTAGGACGTTGCCAGGCAGTTAAAAAAGACAATCCATTTTGGATTGTCTTTTTTAGTAAGAACAAAAAGATATGGTCGTGATTAATGAGTCGAACGTGTTTATAGTTTTCGATTGTGAGTTTGTTCTTTTCAAGAGAAAAACATAAGTTTGCCAAAAAAGGACAAACTGTACATGAAATAAGAAAGGAGATGTGAAATATGACAAAAAAATATAATAAAGGTAGCCGTAATCAAAATGCACCAGAATTACACGGCAAAGTTCCAGCTAGCGGTGATAATAATAAAGGGAATAAAAGAAAATAGAGGTCGAAAGAAAATCGGCAAGTGTTGGCACTTGTCGATTTTCTTTTGTAATTAGCTTGGATATATTTTTAATATTTGTAATTTTTTCTATAATGAGTTGTGTTACGATAAAGTTACCCGACGACTTATTTTGAGTGCTCTAATAGATTTTATAATTCTTCAAGTAATAAGAATGAAAAGCGCTCCCCATTTTTATAACTGTTAAGAGTCCATAAAATAAGGATGCAAGAAGGGATGAGCTGCTTACGAACAAGTGTCTCATCCATCTTTGTATTCTGGTTAACTGATTTTTAATGAACTTTTCTTATTTTTGCTTTTCTTTTTGTTGGCACGTGCTGGTGTATAACCGTTGGCATAAACAGTTCCTTGACCAATTTCTAGTTTTTCAATGAGTTCCTCATGACTTGTAACATTGTTATGTTTGCAAGCTTGAAGATAAACTTGCGCTGCCACTTGTGCGTCTTCGAGTGCATGGTGGTGTTTAAATTCAATCTGTAAATGCTTTGCGACCACATTCAGTGAATAGCTATGTAGACCATGCCATGTTTTTTTAGAAATATTAACGGTACAGTTATAAGAAAACGAAGGATATTCTAGCCTACACTCATCCAGTGAGTACCTCAATACAGACATATCGAAACTTGCATTATGGGCAATGACGAGGTTTTCTTCTAGTAAATGGGAGATGTCCTTCCACACTTTATTAAATGATGGGGCACCCTTGACATCTTCAGGAGTAATCCCATGAATTCTCACACAAATGGGGTCAAAGTACATATCGTTTGGTTTAATTAATTGGTAATATTCTTCGGCAATCTTGCCATTTTTCACAACAACAAGTCCAATCGAACAAACACTCGATCGATTCGTATTAGCTGTTTCAAAGTCTATTGCAACAAAATCCAATCGGACTCCTCCTAACAATAAAAAGTATCGATGTTCTAAATAACTCTATTAATATTTAAGTATAACGTAGATTTAAGTGAATTCCATAAAAATATTAAATTGATAGGTTTTCGACCAAACTTCAAATTTTTCCATTTTAAATATTAAGATTACGAAACTCCGTCGGGCTAAACCCAACTTTCTTGAAGAAAATGTTAATAAAACCTGAACTGCTGCTGTAGCCTGTTTGAAGGGCAATATCATGTATAGAAAGAGAAGTCGATTTCAGTAAAGTTTTGGCATTGTCAATTCTGTTCTTTGTAGCAAACTCTATGGGAGCGTAACCTGTTTCTGTTTTAAAAACATGAGAAAAATAATAAGGGCTTAGATTTACATAGTTAGCAATCTCCTTTAACGTGATCTGCCTGTCTATATTCGCTTTAATATAATGAATGGCTTCGTCAACAGGTGACGTCTCATTATTTTGTTTTTCCGGTTTTACGGAAAGACCATTAATCATGTTATAAATCATACATGTGGACTCAGAGATGGACATTTCCTGTTCATTATAATGGGTGTATATCATTTGATAAAGCTGTTTTCCTATCTCTATATTGCGTTTATTTTGAAAGAAAAACCCGTGCTGTTTAATGATATAGCTGCATAATTCATGTGAATTAGGTCCATCGAAGTGTATATAGATGAATTCTAGTCCATCTGAGCCGTAATAGTGGTGAGGTTCACGGCAGTCAATTAACAGGATATCACCTTTCTTGGCTGTCACGATTTTATCATTGTAGTTAACATGAAGTTTTCCATTACGAATATAAACTAACAGAAAGTAAGGGAAATAATCCCGTTTAATATTGTAGTCAGCATTACAGTAATAATGTCCACAGCAGATCAAGTGATAATAATATTTTTTAATAGTTTCAGAAGGCGTAAAAAAATAATAATGGGATCCATCTTTTACACCTGGTTCATTCAGTATCATTTTATTATTCCTTTCAACAGTCGGTTATAAACACCGTACCGGGGCACTAAGAGATAACACGGCTTTTCAATTAGTAGCAGGAGCATTCGATATCGATCATGCAAGGGGACAGGAGTTTGGAATTAACTTAGGTGTAGCGGAAGAGCGATGTTACCCAGATTATAATACAATGTTTGCCGAGGAACGAAAACGAGAAGATGGCATTGAAGTAGTTTCCATCGCAACGCCAAATGGAACACACTATGAAATCTGTAAAGCGGCATTGGAAGCAGATCTTCATGTGATCTGTGAAAAGCCGTTATTCTTCACCACTAAAGAGGTCCAAGAAATTAAAGTGCTTGCAGAGGAAAAAGAAAAATAGTAGGGGTAACGTATGGATGGTCATCGAATTCGCATTGTCGGTTCAAAAGCAAGTCTGGAGTGGTGGGACAGTAAGCCGGGTGAACTATCATATGAAATTCAAGGGCAACCTGCTCAAACGTTGATTCGCGCAATGCCTTACTTGGATGAGAGTTGTAATGCAGACGAACGATTGGGAGCATTACATGTAGAAGGTCTGTCTGATTCGTGGGCAAATATGTATCTCAAATTTGCCATTGCAATTGATGCAAAAAATCGCGGGGATCAAGAAACACTAGATAACCTTGTTTATCCTGATATTAATGCAGGGCTCGAAGGAGTTCGCTGGGTTGAAAATTGTGTACGTTCAGCTGATGAAGGGGCCATTTGGATTGATGTGTCTAAAGAGCTAGTGAAATAATATAGTATACACACCTTTTTGTGAACCTTTTAATTTAGTAAATTAGTAGTTGTTGCCGAAATGTAACAGTAATTCCTGGTTCATATGGGGTATTTTAGCGCAGGAATCAAGTGCAGAGACATATTCAACTGGAAAATATAAGGTATATCCTCATGTTGCGGTTGTGATAGAAACCTAATTTAAAGATTCGCTTTTAGAAATGAGTGTGGTCGAAAATAACGTACAAATGCCAGGTGTTTTAGATCAAGGGAAGAAATGCATTAAGCAGGCAGCGTCAGCACTATGTTGGAAGACACTTCATATTGAGGTGTCTTTTTTATGGAAGCAAAAAGAAACGTCTATTTATTCTCTAAGATAAAAATTCACCCTGACCAACTTCAGTCTAAATAAATATGTTCACAAATTGACGAACAAAAAAATAATAAGCATTATTTTCTTAAAGTTTATAAAACTCTTGTTGACAATGAAAACTATTATCATTACTATTGATAATAGTTTTCAATTTAGCTTAGGAGTGGAATGAAATGTCAATTCAAATAAACAAAAAACATTTTTTACTTATATCGGTATTTTTTCTTTTTTTATCCATGATTTTATTTGGTTGTTCAAGTTCATTTAGTTCAAGTGATTCAGTAGAAGAAGATTCAGTTTCTACTAGTGAAAGTGAAAATATGGTTACTTTTGCTTGGCCTAGAGATGTAGGTGAAATGAATCCACATGTCTACAATCCTACTCAATTAATTGCCCAATCAATGGTATATGAACCATTAGTAAGCTATCAAGATGGAGGCGAGCTACAACCTCATTTAGCTGAAGCGTGGGATATCTCTGAGGATGGAAAAGAGTATATCTTCCACTTGCGTCAAGATGTTACATTTTCAGATGACACAAGCTTTAATGCAGAGGTCGTGAAGAAGAACTTTGATGCTATTTTAAAAAATGTAGATTTACATAGTTGGTTAGGATTTATATCGTTAATTGATCAAACTGAGGTCGTAGATGAGTATACGTTTAAATTAATTTTAAAAGTACCATATTACCCTACTATACAGGAGTTGGCTGTCGTACGCCCAGTTCGGTTCCTAGGAGAAGCGGGTTTCCCCGAAGACGGGGATACTTCTAAAGGAATAGAAGCAGCAGTCGGGACAGGTCCATGGGTACTGGATGAATATAAAGTAGATGAATTTGCTATTTTTAAACGTAATGACAATTATTGGGGAGATCTCCCGAATGTCGAGCAAATTAAAGTCAAAGTCATTCCTGATGCTGAAACACGTGTGCTTGCTTTTGAAAAAGGGGATTTAGACCTTATATACGGTGAAGGTGTGATCAGTTTAGATTCTTTTAAACAGTTAGAATCTACGGGTTCTTATGAAACTAGTATTTCTGAACCGGTAGCTACTAGACAACTTGTTATAAATACGAATAAAGAACAGCTTTCAGATATCCGTGTTCGCCAAGCTTTACATTTTGGATTTAATAAACAAGCAATGGTTGAGGGTGTGACATCTGGAGTGGAAGAGAAGGCTGATTATATCGTGCCAACCAACTTTCCATACACGTCAAATGTTGAAGTCACTACGGTTGATTATAATGTGGAAATGGCAAAACAATTATTAGATGAAGCAGGCTGGGTATTACTAGAAGGAAAAGACATTCGTGAGAAAGGTGGGCAACCACTTGAAATCGAGTTAATGTATAATTCTGCTGAATCGATTCAAAAAACAATGGCCGAAGCGTTACAGTCTGAGTGGGCAGGATTAGGCGTTACATTAAATATTGTTGGAGTTGAGCTTACGACTCAAGTCGAAAGATTCAAAGCTAATGAGTTTGATATGAACTTCTTTAGTAACTATGGTGCTCCGTATGACCCACACACTTTCGTAAACATAGTTGCCACAGAAGGATTTGGGTTTAACGAAGCCATTTCATCTTATCCTAATAAAGATGAATTATTGAGACAAATTGATGAAGTCAAACAAACTATTGATGAAGATGAACGTCAACAGCTATACTCAGAAATTTTAGGTTCACTACAAGAGCAAGGTGCCATCATACCAATCTCATATATTAAGCAAATAGCAGTCTATCAAAAGGATGTTTCTCATTTTTCATTCCCTGCTAATCGAGATGAACATCCATTTACAAGTATTAGTATCGAAGAGTAAGCGACAGGAGATTTCTTATGGGCACATATATCTTGAAAAGAATTATAACAATTATTCCGATATTCCTTTTGGCCACGTTGCTAACATTTGGGATGATTCATCTATCACCAGTAGACCCAGCTGAGGCTTACTTAGCTGCTGCACATATTCAGCCTACAGAAGAGATATTGGCCCAAAAAAGACATGAGTTTGGCTTAGATCAACCTCTCCTTGTCCAGTATGTGAACACCATAAGTAAGATAGCTCAATTTGATTTTGGTGTATCATATGTAACAAATAAACCCGTATGGGAAGAGGTTTCTTCTCGAATGCCAGCAACCATTCAGTTAACAGCAGGGGGCATCATCATAGCGATTCTTGTAAGTGTCCCTATTGGGTTTCTAGCTGGTATAAAGAAGAACAGTGGAATTGACCATTTTAGTCGATTCCTCTCTTTTTTAGGGGCATCCATCCCTTCTTTTTGGCTTGGGTATTTAATGATTTTTTTCTTTTCTGTAAAACTAGATCTTTTCCCAGTAGAAGGTATTGGCTCTTGGAAACATTTAATTTTACCTTCTGTCACGTTGGCGTTTCCTTTAATCGCTTTGTATACTCGATTATTGCGAGCAAGCGTTCTTGAGAATTTACAAGAGCCATATGTGCTCTTTGCACGCACGAGAGGGATTCATGAAAAAATTATAATGGGAAAGCATGTATTAAGAATGGCCATTTCTCCTATGATTACGGGACTTGGAATGAATTTAGGAAACCTCATGACGGGAGCAATCATTGTAGAAATAGTCTTTTCATGGCCAGGATTTGGGCGCTATTTTATTGAGGCTATTTTTAACCGTGATGTTCCTGTCATTCAATGCTATGTGCTACTAGCAGCGGGTTTATTCCTTATTAGTAACTTAATTGTCGATATTATACAAATGTATATTGACCCACGTATTTCTAGAAAAGGAAGTCAGTATTAATGAGTGCAAAGTTTCGTGATATCTTAAAAAGTCAAAAAGTGATTGTCCTATGTTCTCTCATCCTGTGCGGGTTATTTTTAATCACAATTCTTGCTCCGTGGCTTGCACCTAATGACCCAGTTCTTGTTAATTTAGCTCATAAACTAGAGCCGCCTTCTTTCCATTACCCATTAGGAACAGATCATTTAGGTCGATGTACGTTATCTCGTATCCTATATGCTGCTCGTATTTCGCTAGGGTATGCTATGCTGATTTTTATTTCTGCTTTAAGTATTGGTTTGATCATTGGTATGATCGCTGGATATAAAGGTGGATGGGTTGATCAGTTATTAATGAGATTCGGAGATGGTTTGATGGCTATCCCTAGCCTTTTGTTTGTTCTTGGATTTGTTGGTATTTGGGGAGCTGGTCTTAAACAAGTCATTTTAGGATTAATTCTCGTACAATGGGTCTATTACGCAAGGGTCATACGAGGGATGGTCTTAAGCCTGAAAGAACAAAACTATATTACAGCAGCTAGAATAAGTGGTTCTTCTTCATGGACAATTATGAAAAAACATATCATTCCCAATGTTCTTCCACCACTAGCGGTCATGGGAACATTAGAAATGGGTTGGGCTATTATGAATTTATCTTCCATGTCATTTTTAGGATTAGGTGTGCAACCTCCTACACCGGAGTGGGGGGCGATGATTCATGAAGGGAAGTCATATATTAGAACGAATCCAACATTAATGCTTTATCCGGGTTTAATGATTATGCTAGTGGTTATTACCTTTAATCTATTAGGCGAAGCACTGTCAGAACGCTTTGGGGTGAAACGCCGTTAATCAAAAAGGACTGATAATAATGGAAGCAACAAAGCCAAATATATTACAAGTCAGAGACTTACATGTACAAGTAAGAACCACAGAAGGTTTTTCCACGCTTGTTCAAGGTATTAATTTTGGAATGAAGAAAGGGGAGATTCTAGGTCTTGTTGGGGAAAGCGGTAGTGGTAAAACGGTGACAAGTATGTCTATTTTACAGCTGTTTGATCAAAAGAACATGAAAATCGAAGGAAGCATCACACTACAAGGTCGGGAGTTGAATGGTTTACAAACTAAAGAAATGCGGGAAATTCGGGGGAAGGAGATTGCTTTTATTATGCAAAATCCGATGAATGCTTTTACTCCTGTTTTTACGATTGGCCATCAATTTGTCGAAACCATTAAGTCTCACACCTCATTAACGAAAAAGCAAGCAAAGGAGCTTGCAATTGATGTGATGAAAAGTGTAAACTTACCAGATCCTAATAGATTACTAAGAAAATACCCTTTTCAATTAAGTGGGGGTATGCTGCAACGAGTCATGATTGCTATGGCTGCATGCTTACGTCCCTCTGTTATTATTGCTGATGAGCCAACTACGGCGCTCGATCTTCATAACCAATTATTAGTACTTCAACTATTAGATAAAGTTCGTTCTGAATATGGAACATCTATTTTACTTATTTCTCATGATCTTGCAGTCATTTCGGAAATGGCAGATGATGTCATTGTCATGCAACACGGAAGAATTGTAGAAGCTGCCAATGTGTTTGAATTATTTGATCATCCAAAACATGAGTGCACAAAGCAGCTGCTAAACACAAGGCCTACCTTTAATATGGAACAACAAACGATCACACTTATGGTGTGACCGTTAGAAAAGTGGTGAAACCAATGAGCTTATTACAGGTAAAAGAAGTAACTCATAGTTATAATGCTAAGAAGCTTTTTACATGGAAGGATCAATCCAAGAAAGCACTTATTGATGTTTCCTTTTCGATTGAAGAAGGGACCTGTTTAGGCCTACTTGGTACGAGTGGAGCTGGTAAAAGCACCTTAGGGAAAGTGATCCTTGGCATACAACGGCCACAGCACGGTCGGGTATTGTTTCAAGGATATGATATTTATCATGCGAGTAAAATGATCCAACGAAAGATCCGTCGTGATTTACAAGTTGTTTTTCAAGATTCCTATTCATCCGTCAACCCACGTATGACAGCTGAACGTATTATTAGTGAACCATTACAAAACTATGAAAACCTAACTTTAAGTGAACAAAAAAGAACGGTCATTTCATTATTGGAACGAGTCGGGTTAAGTGAAAAGGATTTAAAAAAATACCCGCATCAATTTAGCGGTGGGCAATTGCAAAGGGTTAATATTGCTAGAGCAATCGCACTTAAGCCGAAGTTAATCGTCCTAGACGAATCCGTTAGTAGTTTAGATATGGTGACACAGAGCTTAATTCTACAATTATTAAGAGAATTAAAAGATGATTTTGGCTTATCCTATCTTTTTATTACACATGATATTAAAGCCGCCTTTTCAATCTCCGATACTTTTGGTGTCCTTGAAAAAGGAGAATTAATTGGGCTTTACGATTCAAAAGACCAGCTTTTTGCCTCTAAACATCCTGTAGTTGAACGAATGAGAGACTCCGTTCTTGCTGAACACCCGCGTCTTCGTACGCTAAGGGCGAGGGGGAATTTGGTGTAGCACTTTACTGCGCATCGAGTGCCTAAATATCGCGAAATCAGAAAAAAACGAAGGATTAATGTCACAACATATCAAGTGCTGTGACATTTTTATTGTTGAAGGGGAAGTTATATGAATTTACAAAGTTCTACTTCTATACGAACGATTCAGAAGTCTTTAATGAATTAACAATACATGGTTTTAGCTATACCTATTATAATTTCTCAAATGACAACACCGCTCTGGGGAGGTCTGACTGACAAGCCGAGAATACACGGTAACCTATTTAGCCTATGATCTCTGCTGACTTCTGACTGTTCAGCTATTTATCGAGGTAAGAGTACAACCTTCCCTTCCATCTATCTTTAGGGAAGTTGTCCGACTACCGCGGTATCAACTGCTCCTAATATGAACAATTACTTTTTTTAGCGGCCTTAGGTCGCTTTTTTTAATTACAAAAGGTTTATTAAGTTACATAAACTGTCGCAAATTTTCCAAATTTATTAAACTATGGATAGTTAAGTTGAAAGCGTTTACAGCGGAAAGGGGTATAAAAATGAGTCATAATTATCTAAAAGAAGAAGCGATTCGTTTACATCGTCAGCATATAGGAAAAATAGAGGTAGTTAGTAAAGTAGAGATAAATAGTGAAGCAGATTTAAGCCTTGTGTACACGCCAGGAGTAGGGGATGTATGTAAGGAGATTGTGAAA
>NZ_JAWRVL010000057.1:0-9362 GCF_036663595.1 Halalkalibacter lacteus | reverse complement strand
CCGACTACCTAAAGAATAACCTATAAAAAATAGGCCAACCAGATAAAAATAACAATCTGGATGACCTTATAATACGAAAGGGCGCTTTTCTGAAATAAGGAAAGCGTCTTTCTTCATGAAAAGGGCCATTTAATGGAATAAGAAGCTGCATAAAACCCCACTTTTTTTACAGCCATTAGGCGCTTGAGCGCACGTAAACGTTGATTTATCATCGATGTGCAAAATCCTGTAAAAACAATAAATTATGACAAGTTGATCCCCTTTGCGCACAAGGGGGTTATGTTGGTAACTTCCGTTAGGAATGGTAATGTAAACTGAACTTGTATATGTTATACAGCAAAGATTAATGAAAGCTAACAGAAAAAGGGTTTTATATTTTGATTTAGCTTTGTTTTTCATAAATTTCTATTAAAGCTTTTGCATTCATACTAAGATAGCGTTCCTTGTTATATGTAAACACTAGTGTACGAGTAGGATTTGAATCTAATTCAATATAAGAAAAGTAAGTTTGCTGAGGACTTCGGTGAACGATCATTTCAGGAACTACTGTTAGACCAAGACCATGTCCCACAAGAGATTGAGCTGTTTCAATGCTACTTGTTTCATAAGCAATCTGTGGCTCAAATCTACCTCTCGCACATAATTCTAATACTGTACGACGAAAACCGTATCCTTGCTTCAATAAAATAAATGGACAATTGGCAAAATCCTCAATAGGTAAAGCAGTTTGTTTGATCAATTTAGGAGAAAACATCATCTGTTTTAATTTTTCAGGCATCCATTGTTTTTGTTCTTTTGGCAATACAAGATAAAGGGGCTCAGTAAGCATTGTTTTCGTATTTAAACGAGAATCTTCTATGGGAAGTGACAGTATAGAAATATCAACTAATCCTTTCGCGGTTAAATCTAATAGCCTTTCTGTTGATTCTTCAATTAGTTGAATGCAGACATTTGGATACTGTTCTTTATAGATTTTAAGAAGTGGAGGCAAAATATGTCCTCCTGTAATAGCTGTTGAGCCAATCTTTAATTCACCTCTTATTCCTTCTTTTCGTTCAAGGATCTCACGTTTTAGATCATCACGCATTTGTAAGATCTTCTCAGCTTGTTTTACAAAACATAAACCATCGGGAGTTGGTTCTACTGTACCAGGCTTTCGATTAAACAAATATACACCGAGTTCCTGTTCCAATTTTGCAATTTGTTTACTTAAAGATGGCTGTGCAATATGAAGATGGGAAGCAGCTTTTGTAAAGCTCTTTGTTTTATATATTTCTAATGTATACTCAAATAGTCTCATGTCCATAATATCCCTCCATAGCCTGCGGCTATCATTATAATAGATTATATATCTTAGTCGAATAAATGTTTATAGATTATTATGAAAATAACAATATTTCAAAATTAAGGGAGTGTTATTATATGAGTTCTGTGAATGTTTGGAATGCAGATTTGTACGATGATAAATTAAGCTTTGTATCTAGTTATGGCAAAGGAGTAGTTGAGCTACTTCAACCACAAAAGGGAGAAAAAATACTTGATTTGGGTTGTGGAACGGGAGATCTTACATACGAAATTTCTAAGTCGGGTGCGATTGTGACGGGAAGTGATTTCTCAGGAGAAATGATTGAGAAGGCACGTAAAAAGTATCCTCAAATCCCATTCATTGTTGCAAATGGAGAAACATTTAGAACAAATGAAAAGTATGATGCTGTTTTTTCGAATGCAGCCCTTCATTGGATGAAACAAGCTACCAAGGTGGTCGAATCGGTTGAGCTAGCATTACATCCAGGTGGTCGATTTGTAGCTGAATTTGGTGGACAAGGAAATGTTCAAACCGTTATTCGGGGAATAACAGAGGTACTCTCTCAAGAATATGGAATGAATGTAGCAGAAAGAAACCCTTGGTATTTTCCAAGTATAGGGGAATATAGTACTATACTTGAACAGTACGGATTTAGAGTATCATATGCTCATCATTTTGATAGACCTACCCTATTAACTGATGGAGAAATGGGGTTGAATCATTGGTTAGATAGTTTTGCGGATGACTTTTTCCCTGAGTTCTCTAACGAAGAAAAAATAGTTATTTACGAAAAAATAAAAAATAAGATACAATCAACTTTATATAAAGATGGTATATGGGAAGCTGATTATAAACGAATTAGAATTGTTGCGATTAAGAAAAGATAGTTACTGTTACAGTATGGTATATTTAACAGCCTTGGAATGATAAGATCTAAGGCTGTTTTAATTTCCACTAACGAATTTTATGGTAACTAAGCAAGAGTTAGATAAGTGCGAGCCAGCTTTAACAGCCTTTGATCTTCAACAATCGGGCCATTTAATGGAATAAGACTTCTAATAAACTGGATATTTAAGAACTATAGAAGAAGTTTACCACAATTAAAAAAATACAATATATTCACACCAATTATTGAATAAAAATACATTTAAGTGTAAAATTATCCAATAATGAAGAAGTGGGGGATTAGTTGTGTACATTCCAAAAGCATTTGAAGTTAGTAATAAATACAAATTATATGATTTCATCCAGAGTAACAGTTTCGGGATTTTGTTTTCACAGGTAGAAAATGGACCATTAGCAACACATTTACCTTTCTTGGTTGATGAAAATGTTGGTGAAGGTGGAATTTTAGTTAGTCATATGGCAAAACTAAACCCTCACTGGGAAAACTTAAACAATAAAGAAGTCCTAGTAGTTTTTTCTGGACCACACGCTTACATTTCACCAACTTGGTATAACGAAGGAAATACAGTACCTACTTGGAATTATGTGGCTGTCCATGTCTATGGAACGGTTAGAATTATAGACAAAAAAGAAGAAATGGTTGAATTATTAAGTAAGACGGTCGATTTTTATGAAGCTTCTATGCCTAACCCATGGAATGCTCAATTTGATAGTAAATTTATGGATGGCTTAATGAACGGTATAGTTGGACTTGAAATATCAATCAATAGGATTGAAGGGAAATGGAAGTTAAACCAAAACCACTCTATAGAAAGGCAACAAAACCTCGTTAATGGTTTAAAAACGAGTAATGAATATAATTCAGCAGAAATAGCACGAATTATGCAGGAGAATATTGATGCTAATAACAAAAATTGATATAGAGTATTTATTCAAGTTTTATACAATTTTTACTCTGTTGTGTATCTTATTGTTTATTAAAGTAACGGGCGTTTTTCTGGAATGAGAATTGCGTCTTTCTTTATGTATAGGGCGCTTTTCTTGCATAAGGAAGCGCCCATTCTCTATTTAACGGGGATTTGTTTTTCGGAAGATCCCTTAATCCACCTTTTCGGGGGATGCGCAAAAACACCCATAAACATCGTAACTTTATTTCAAAGCCACATTACACGGCTATTTGATTTGTTCATGGAGGTTGTTCACTTATATTTTTTATGTCAGATAATATATTATATCTCATTGATAATTGTAAAATTTTGGATATTGTATATGGAAAAGGAGTGTTGTTCTATGAAGCCAAATTTTGCAGAAGTCGTAAAAAGCTTTGAAAACCGTCTAAAACGCAAATTAACGGACGTTGAATACCGCCTACTTTACTTAAATTTTGTTAAGTCTTCTCAAAATCGCAAGTAAATCCTTCTTATCTCTTCCAGTCCATTGTACTAATTCTTCTATAGTTGGATTCCTCCCTTTTGTAATTTGTATGTTTTGTATAATTTGTTTAACTTTACGCTCTATATCATTCAAAAGATCACCTTTTTGAATACATTATATAAGAACGTATATTCTCGTATCAAAAGAAACGCTCTCTGACGCAATTAACTTTTCTTTTGTACAGAGTTGGTTATCTAATTTCGTAAGAGAAGAGCTACTAAATAAAAAATAAAACAATAAAGCCCGATAATCTCTACTTTAACGAGTAGCAAAAACCCACCTTAAATTCTTATAAGGTGGGTTTTTACATATCCCAGAAGTCGTCACTTTTAACATTAGGGTCAATCTCCCTTAATGCTTTTAAGACCTTTTTCATTGTAACTCGAGTAGGTTCATGGTCTGGCTCGCATTTACATAACTCGCTTATAGTAGAACGGCTAACTTTTGATTGCTTAGAAAGCCATTGCTGTGAAATCCCTCTTTTATCAAGCCATTTACCTAAAGGACTTCTTTTTTTTCCTAACCCAAACAATATTATCTCCTCCTTTGTCATCATTTCTGTCCAGAAATTCGAAGTTTCATACATTTTTGTAAAAAGTATCGGAATAATGGACAAGCGGTATCAAATATCTTTTATCAAAGACGTAAGAGAGCGTCACGCTAATAAAATGGAATGGTGATACTAAGTTGTATCAGTGTGAGTCAATACACGTCAACAAGACGTCAGGAGGGTTTTATATGTATAGACCTACGGTGAGATATGAGGATGTGTACAAAGAGTATGTTGAGAATGTTTTTCATGCTACCCATCTAGATCGCAGTCAAATTATAAGAGCAGCGCTATTTATTGCTGGGCACACAGAACAGTTTTCTAGAATAATAGAACCTTATATAAGAAGGGGGATGTCTTTGCCGTCTCCGTTATGGAACGAAGAGGATGAAGAACTTTGGTTAAACCAAAAAGTAGTTGAACCTATGGAAGTTCGACAAATGACTAAGGCCGTTCAAAAGAAATCGGTTAGATTCGAAAATAGAAAAGTGGAGGAACAGCCAATAGCAAGTCCAAAAGTGTTTAGTCCTGGTGGAGGGATATCTATTAAGGTTGGCAATGGGAATAGGTGACGTCCCTCTTCTCTATCTAGGAAAATTCTTACCACGTTACCTAGATACCGAGTTACCCAAGGCTAAGGGAGGGAATTTATAAAAAATGAGGGTGGGGAGTAAGGTGCGGTTAAATCCTATGTTAAACAAACAAAAGAAAGACGTCTCTAGGAGAACTCGTTCTGATAAAAAACGGGATATAAAAATTCCTGTTACCAAAGAAGAAAAATTATTTATTATCAGAGCATCGATCGAGAGAAAAGAATCAGAAACGGACTATTGCACTCAACTTTTAAAGTCGTCTTTATCAAGAAATAGAGAATTTGAGGAAGTGGAATATCGAAATCTTGAAGATACGGTCCACGTGAAGGTGAACGCTTTTCTAGAAGAACAAATTGCTTATTATGCAGCGTTATGGGGTTGGAGAAGTATGCGGAAGGTAGCGCACCGAATTTTTAAGCAGTCATTGCGACTCGAGAGAGGGGAAATCATCTTTGAGGGCATATAGTGAACGTAATCTTATTGGCCAAGAGTTAAAGCCATCAAGTTTTATGACGCGGATCTTCATACCCATGAACACAGAGTTACGGTTAATGGTACCAAGAGATATCTATTTTAGAGCCCAGGTGTTGTGTGAAGATGTTTATGAACTAACAGAAACTCGTTTTAAATTAGGGAACCTTGTTGAGATGTTATGGGAAGACTTCCTTGATTTCGTGAGAAGAAAACAAGACATAAAAGCAACCTATCAACTTCTTCTTGAATACGACCAAGGAACGCCTAATGTGAGGTTGAAAAAATATGATGAAAAGAACATAGAGGAAATGCCTCTTTATCCAGTAAGAAAACCTCCAGTAGATGATGAGGTCGAGGTCTTCTATTCTAAAATGAAAAGGAAGGATGCACTAAGAGGAGAAGTGATGCTTTCAGATATAGCACAGGTATTCCCTAATCACCACTTCACGTTAGAAAGGGTATTAGAAATACTTCTGATTGATTTTATTGTTAAGTATAGCAAGGGAGAAACACAAGAAATAGTGTGTAGATTATTATCTGATCGCGATTAAAATTTATATGGTACTATTATGTTGCATGGAATGTTAGTTTTAGCCGGACTATCAAGCTTTAGCTTGACTTTCAGCCTTTAGGGGTCACGTTACCAAAAGTGAAAAATTGTACGTTTAGACACAATTTAGACACGTTTTAGTCGATTACCTGTACTGTAAGAAAAAACATAAAATACGTAAGATCATGAATAATCAAAATATACTTTGGTAGAGCTAGCCAGGTCGCGCCTATACGCAGCCTGCCGACCATTTTAAGAGGCATTTCTGTTGGTGGCATTTAAAAAATGCTGTTTATGGCAGTATGTTTTTTGAATAGAAAAAAGCCGAAAATATGCAAAAAATGAATAAAAACTTGCATATTTTCAGCCTTTTATCATTTTGTTTATTCAACAAAAGCGCCCGATTGCGGAAGATTGTTATTGAAGTAATGCTCCCTTACTTCAATAAGAAAAGGCGATTATTCTTTATTCAGCAATCGCTACCTGTTATTCGAAGAGAAAAAGGTATCAGACTAAAAGATATTATTAATTAAAGTTATAATGGTTTATAATTTTATTAAACATTATCTTATTTAGGACCTTACCTATTCATCCACCAAAACGAGAAAATAAAAAAGGCAATTGTAGCTATCAAGGCAAGCCAAACGGATATTTCCGGTAAAACATACTTAGTATTAACTCCTTCTAGAATCAGATCAAATATGCGTAGAAAGCATAAAAGGCTTTACTCTCTGTTTATTTAAATGACTTAGCTAAATGCAAAAGTTCTTCTTCATCTAACATATTGCTGTATATATAATATCCAATTCCTTCATCCACCCAAGTTAAATAGAGTGAAGTCTGGAGTTTTCCGTTTTCCGTCATTACATGATTACGACCTAGTATTGCTGGAGTGTCATTCATAGAAATTTCCTCTTTGCTTTCATAATCCCCTTGCAATTTAGCTATAACTTCATTATTCGTCACTTCAATGTATAACGCGTTGGCCTCATTCTCAAGAATTTCATTATCATAGTTCATTCCAATAATCGTCTGAGCATTTCCAACTTCCTCAACAGTTACCATTTTTAAAACAGTACTTTTAGGTAGATAAGATGGTGTTTTAAAGGAGAAGGATACCATTTCACGAGCTTCTTCAACAGACTTAACGTACTCTATAGTAGGCACATGAAGTTCCCAATCAGTTTCCTCAGAATAAATAGTATGAACAGCTAAAGCAACTAGGGAAAAAAGAAGAAAAGAAACTCCAACTTTCTTAAACTCGCCCTTAGCCCCTTTATCATAAGTTAATTGAAAATAAACCATTGTATGATAAAAAACAATCGCAGTTAGTGATCCAGTAATGAAACTGTCTAGCAGTAACGAGAGAAAATCGCTATTTTTTAAATAAAATAAACTATTGATTAGAACTATTGTAATCGAGCCACTAAGACAATAAATGAAAAGACTTTTAATGCTATAGTGTGCTTTAAAGTGATTTCCTATCATTTTTTCGATGATTAAAGCTAGAGGAATCCACATCAGAAGGTACAACAAAAATGATCCGATGAACATACTTACAAAAACACTACCTATAAAAACATTGAAGCCCTTGGGAAGATTCGTTAAGAAGAAAACGGAAGAAAATAAAGTATCGATAAAAGCAGCAGCAATGACAATCTTTAATAAGCTAGGAAATAGATTTTCAGTTACGCCAAACTTTTGATTCACTATGTTTTGACCCCTCCACATTTAGATCTTTTTATATGTTTAGCATAAATTTCTACACGGTTAATTACTACTGGTAAAATACAGCATCTAGTTTATTAATTATTTTAGAATTAAATGGAGGATCTTATTGAAATTGCATGGGAGTAAAAAAGCGTTCCTGCTTTTTACAGAAACGCGCCCGATTGCTGAAGATCTTAATTACTATGTCTTGTTGAACGAAACGCTACCCGTTTATTGAATAAGAAGTAAAGTTATTGCCGAATATATATGCCTACATCTTCTGCATATTTTTTATGCTTAATAAAAGTATTTTGATGTTTGCAATAAACAGGGAAGCTTAATTCATAATTGCCGATTATTACGGTTTCAAGTTCTGGAAAAAAGAAATTTCCAAAACTAACCTCTAAATAATATTTGAACAACCCATTAAGATTGCTAATAGTAAAATAAATTTCATATAATTATTCCTTCTAATAAAGTGACTTTGACGAATGAAAAAATTCATTAAAACAATAATAGAAAGGAACTTGTTATTTTGGAAGGAGTAGATTTGATGAAAAAATTTTTGTTTATGGCATTAATTTTAGTATTTATGCAAAACATGCTACCTGGGACAATTAGTGTTAATGCTAAACCACCGGAACAATGTATTAGTCAATCAGAGGTGAAGTTCAAAAATGAATTCAGGAGACTTTGGATTGATCATGTATTGTGGACAAGTAATTATATTACAAGTGCAACAACAGCAGGAGCGGAGGATCAAGAGCAAGTGCTATCAAGACTTCTGAAAAATCAGGAGGATATAGGAAATGCTGTGAAGCCGGTATACGGAGAGGAAGCAGGGAACAAACTTACGGATTTACTTAAGGAACATATTGTTATTGCTGGCAAAATCGTAGATGCCGCTAAAAATGGAAACGAAGACATGGTGGCTCAGCTAAACAAAGAATGGTATAGAAATGCTGATGATCTAGCGGCGTTCCTTAGTGGCGCCAACCCAAATTTAAAAAATGAAGATTTAAAAAAATTGCTGTATATGCATTTAGAATTGGTAACAGATGACTTATTAGCAAGCTTAGAAAAAGAATGGGATGCAAGAATTGTTGCGATTGATGAAGGGGTTACACATATAATCTTAATGGCAGATGCTATATCTGAGGGAGTTTTGAAGCAGTTTCCAGAGAAGTTTAAAAAATAATCTTGAGAAGCTTCAGCAGAGTGCTGAAGCTTCTTTTTTATATTACTTTGATAAAACCATAATAGGGAATTCAAGAGCGAACAGATCAAGACCGAGCCATATTTGTGACGGAGAGAATTCCTCACTGTAGGATCATTTCCCAGATGAGGTATGTTATTAAACGAATATCGAAATTGAGCTGGTATAGATAAAACAATACACCCTCACCAATTAGGGGTCACGTTACCAAATGTCGCTTTTAAATAAAGTCACGGTGTTTATAAAAAAGACAAGATGTTTTGAATAAAGTCGCGACGTTTATAAAAAAGTTGCGATGTTTTGCTCCTTTTGGATCTGTTTATCAAAAGGGGTGTTTTTATAGTGAGAAGTGAAAAGAAGATCTGAACTGTAAGGTGGATTAAGGAACTGTTGTGTGGCAATAAAGTTACTCCACTAAAGGGCCAGATTGTGTAATAAGAAAAGGAGTTTTTGAAACTTTAAAATAAAGTTCGTTTTGGAAAAAAGTGGTTTTTTATGTTCTACCAATGATAATATTTATATATGAAGAACAGGGGGAAAAGTCATGCGATCAGATCTACAACAAGGGAAACTCCCCCTTTCCATATTTTGTATGGTGGAATTTAGTTAATAAACTTTAAAGG
>NZ_JAWRVL010000056.1:0-10061 GCF_036663595.1 Halalkalibacter lacteus | reverse complement strand
TTGGTGCGGTGTTAGGAGCTGCTCTTTTGGGAAAAGCAGTCGGATTTTATCCAATTGAATCTGCTATTACAGCTGGATTGTGCATGGCAAACATGGGAGGAACAGGCGATGTAGCTGTGTTGTCAGCATCAAAAAGAATGCAGTTAATGCCTTTTGCCCAAATTGCATCAAGACTGGGCGGCGCGATTATCCTATTATTGGCAGGGTTGATCATTCCACTCTTTATATAAAGGGATTAAAACCAAACCACTTTTTTAAGTTAATTAGTAAAGCCTCGTTCACATTAGTTGTGAGTAAAATGTAGTATTTCTATCAAAACTTTAAACTGGGACTCTATTAGTCTAAAAAAAGACAGTTGTAAGTATGTTCTAGAAAGTTTTGCTAAATGGAAAGGGGCATATTTATTCCTGTAATTTTGCATAAATATCGAATAGGTTTCTAAAAACGAAGTGGGTTAGACAAAAAGGAGCCGTAAATATCATGTCAAAAATAATAGCAATCAATGCAGGGAGCTCTTCTTTGAAGTTCCAATTATTTGAAATGCCAAGTGAAGAAGTACTTACAGCTGGGTTAGTAGAACGAATCGGTTTAGATAAGGGAATATTTACTATTTTAGTGAACGGAGAAAAAGTAAAAGAAATAATAGACATACCAGACCATGCTGTTGCTGTTAAGATGCTTCTTAATAAACTTACACATTTTGGAATTGTTGAGTCTTTAAATGAAATTGAAGGAATCGGTCATCGTATTGTACACGGTGGTGAGATTTTTAATAACTCTGTTTTAATTACAGATGAAACAATTCAAAAAATTGAGGAGTTATCAGATTTAGCCCCACTTCATAACCCAGCAAATGTTGTTGGAGTTAAAGCATTCAAAGAAGTTTTACCAAATGTAAAAGCAGTAGCTGTTTTTGATACGGCATTCCATCAAACAATGCCGGAAAGATCATTCTTATATAGTTTACCTTATGAATATTATGAAAAATATGGAATTCGTAAATATGGTTTTCATGGTACCTCACATAAATATGTATCTGAAAGAGCAGCAGAATTATTAGGGCGTCCGATCGAACAATTGCGATTGATTTCTTGTCACTTAGGAAATGGAGCGAGTATAGCAGCAATTGAAGGTGGAAAATCTATTGATACTTCAATGGGCTTTACTCCACTTGCAGGTGTTGCAATGGGGACTCGTTCAGGGAACATTGACCCAGCGTTGATTCCATTCATTATGGAAAAAACAGGTCAATCAGAAATAGAAGTGTTAGATATTTTAAATAAAAAGAGTGGTGTATTGGGCATTTCAGGGTTATCAAGCGATCTTCGTGACATCGAACAAGCTGCTGAAGAAGGAAATGATCGTGCAGAAACAGCTCTTGAAGTATTCTCTAGTAGAATTCATAAATATATTGGTTCATACGCAGCACAAATGTCTGGAGTAGATGCTATTATTTTTACTGCTGGAATTGGGGAAAACAGTGATATTATCCGTTCACGTGTATTATGTGGTTTGGAATTCATGGGTGTTTATTGGGATCCTACACTTAATCAGGTCCGTGGTGAAGAAAGATGTATTAGCTATCCGCATTCTCCGGTAAAAGTTATCATTATTCCGACGAATGAAGAAGTTATGATTGCTCGTGATGTAGTACAAATAGCTGTACCCGTCCATCATTGAGATAAGGACTTTTAGAATACCTTGGTTCAATTAATCCGTACTTTATGTAATTAAAAAAAGTAAAAATAATGATGAAATTTTTTGTTAATGTGATACACTATTTATAGAATTTCAGTTAAATAGTATAACTTAATTGATTGAGGGGGACTTATTAATATGATTAGTGTTGCGATTAACGGGTTTGGTCGTATTGGAAGAATGGTGTTTCGTCAAGCGATAAAAGAAAGCTCATTCCGGGTCGTAGCCATTAATGCGAGCTATCCGGCAGAGACGTTAGCACACCTTATTAAGTACGACACCGTACACGGGAAGTTTGACGGTACTGTAGAGGTATCGCAAGATCATTTATTGGTGGATGGTAAGGAAGTTAAGCTTCTTAATCAACGTAATCCGCAAGAGCTGCCTTGGAAAGAGCTAGGAATAGAAGTTGTAATTGAAGCAACAGGAAAATTTAATGCAAAAGAAAAAGCAAGTCTGCACTTAGAGGCTGGGGCAAAGAAGGTCATTTTAACAGCTCCAGGTAAAAATGAAGACGTTACGATAGTAGTTGGTGTAAACGATGAGCAATTGGATATTACAAAACACGATGTGATCTCAAATGCCTCTTGTACAACAAATTGTCTTGCTCCAGTCGTCAAGCTGTTAGATGAACAATTCGGCATTGAGAATGGCTTAATGACTACTGTACATGCCTATACAAATGATCAAAATAATATTGATAATCCACATAAAGATTTACGTAGAGCTCGTGCTTGTGCACAATCTATTATTCCAACAACAACCGGTGCTGCTAAAGCTTTGGCAAAGGTACTACCACATTTAACTGGAAAATTACATGGAATGGCACTACGCGTTCCGACTCCAAATGTATCGCTTGTAGACCTTGTAGTAGACGTAAAAAGTGATGTGACAGTGGAACAAATTAATAATGCTTTCGAGAATGCGGCCCAAGGTTCTATGAAGGGAATTATACAATTCTGTGATTCACCGCTTGTGTCAGTAGATTTCAATACAAATCCAAATTCATCTATTATTGATGGTTTATCTACAATCGTTATGGGGACCCGTAAGGTAAAAGTTCTTGCCTGGTATGATAATGAGTGGGGCTACTCTTGTCGAGTAGTAGATCTTGTAAAGCTAGTTACAAATCAGTTAGCTAGCCCAAAAAATATACAATATATTTAAGTGGTTGATTGAATACTAGCAACTTAAGGCACCAATATTTCAGAAGAATTAACAAACAAATCCTTATAAATAGTATGAATCATTTAAGTAGATGTTATGTACTATTTGAGGGGATTACGAGAAATTTTATAAAAAAGACAAAAGGATGGTATATATGAGTATTGTGGACGTTCAAATCGAATTACATGATTTACTAAATGGAAGTAATGCACAAGTTCAATTAAGTGTTTCGCAGTTAGTGGAAAAAGTAATAAAGAGAGAAGAAGGAAAATTAACTTCTACCGGTGCTGTTTCTGTTTCAACGGGTAAATACACAGGTCGTTCTCCTAAAGATAAATTCATTGTTAAGGAAGCATCTACTGCAGATAAAATTGATTGGGGTACTGTAAACCAACCAATTTCTGAGCAGCATTTTGATAATCTGTACACAAAGGTATTAGAATACTTAAAAGAAAAAGAAGAAATCTTCGTATTTAAAGGCTTTGCCGGAGCGGATCAGAGCTCTCGTCTTCCAATTCAAGTAATAAATGAACTTGCTTGGCATAACTTATTTGCACATCAATTGTTTATTCGTCCGACAGAGATGGATTCCTCGCGTAATGATGAACCATTTACAATCGTATCTGCTCCAACATTCAAAGCTAATCCGGATATTGACGGTACAAATTCTGAAACGTTTATCATTGTTTCTTTTGAAAAGCGTGTTATTCTAATTGGCGGTACTGAGTATGCAGGTGAAATGAAGAAATCCATCTTCTCTATCATGAACTACTTGTTACCAGAACAAGACATTTTACCTATGCACTGTTCTGCAAACGTATCTGAAGAAGGTGATGTGGCATTGTTCTTCGGCTTATCCGGAACAGGAAAGACAACGCTATCTGCAGATCCAAACCGTAAGTTAATCGGTGATGACGAGCATGGCTGGTCTGATAACGGCGTATTTAATATTGAAGGAGGTTGCTATGCAAAATGCGTGAACCTATCTCGGGAGAAGGAACCTCAAATCTTTGATGCGATTACATTCGGTTCTGTATTAGAAAATGTTGTCATTGATAAGGAGACTGGTCTTGCAAATTACAATGATGTATCCTTAACTGAAAATACACGAGCAGCATATTCAATTGACGCAATTGATAATATCATGCTTCCAAGTGTTGCTGGACACCCAAATACAATTGTGTTCTTAACAGCTGATGCATTCGGTGTATTACCTCCAATCAGCAAGTTATCTAAAGAACAAGCCATGTACCATTTCTTAAGCGGCTATACTAGTAAGCTAGCAGGAACGGAGCGGGGGGTTACATCTCCGGAAGTAACGTTTTCTACATGCTTTGGTTCTCCATTCTTACCGCTTAACGCATTTCGTTATGCTGAAATGCTTGGAGAAAAAATTGAAAAGCACAATGCAAAAGTATTCTTAGTTAACACTGGCTGGACTGGCGGAGAATATGGTGTAGGTCAACGGATGAATCTTTCCTACACTCGCGCAATGGTGAGAGCAGCACTTAACGGAGAATTAGACAACGTGGAAACCGGAAAGGACGACATCTTCGGTCTGGAAATTCCGCTTCATGTTCCAGGTGTTCCTGATAGCGTATTAATTCCAGAAAAAACCTGGACTGACAAGGAAGCTTATAAAGCAAAAGCCTTAGACCTTGCCAGCAAGTTCAATGAAAACTTCAAAAAGTTCACCAGCGTATCAGAAGAGATGGTTAAGCTGGGCGGACCTCTTGTATAACGAAAAGTGGAGCCGACTTTTTTAGCTCTTACAGAGATAAAATGGCTTTTAATAGAGACATAAAACCTAAATGACTACTTGTTCAATGACAGCTTATGATGGAAATTCTAAACAACTTATTTATGAATTTTGCTTCATTTTGTACAAACTTCACCCGTGGCGTGGGTGAAGTTGTCTTTTTTTATCTTATGCATCGCTAATATCATTCAAACAAATAGGTTTATAGTATTTAATAAATTAGTTAACTAAAATTTTAAAGTAACATACTCTCTCATTGTTTTTTCATAAATAGTTACTTCATGTTCACTTTTTCATACAGAACACTAGTAAGAAAGGAGAGGTAAAAATGAGCAACAGTGAAACCAAATCAGACGTTATTTTAATTGGTGCCGGGATCATGAGTGCAACTTTGGGTACACTTCTGAAAGAATTAGTGCCAGGATGGGAAATAAAGGTATTTGAAAAGCTTGCAAACGCAGGAGAGGAAAGTTCTAACGAATGGAATAATGCAGGAACGGGGCATGCGGCACTGTGCGAACTTAACTATACGGTTGAACAACCGGATGGATTCATAGATATTAGCAAAGCGATAAAGATTAATGAACAATTTCAGGTTTCCATGCAGTTTTGGTCATATCTTATAAACAGCAAGCTGATCCAAAATCCACAGGATTTTATCATGCCATTGCCTCATATGAGCTTAGTTCAAGGGGCACAAAATGTATCGTTTTTAAAGAAACGATTTAAAGCGCTATCAAAGAATCCATTATTTCAAGGGATGGAATTTTCAGATGATCCTGAAAAAATAATGGAATGGATTCCGCTCATTATGCAAGAACGCGCATCGAATGAGCCCATAGCGGCAACAAAGATCGACTCAGGCACTGATATCAACTTTGGAGCTTTAACGCGCATGTTATTTGACCACTTAGAGAGTAAAAATGTCGATGTGAATTACAAACATAGTGTTGATAACATTAATCGTACGAGAGACGGCTTGTGGGAATTGAAAGTGAGGAATCTCGAGAGCGGTACTGTTGAAAGCCATACTGCAAAGTTCATCTTTGTAGGAAGCGGGGGAGGAAGCGTTCATTTACTGCAAAAATCCGGTATTCCTGAAGGAAAACATATTGGAGGATTCCCGGTAAGCGGGCTATTTATGGTGTGTAATAATCCTGAAGTTGTAGAGCAGCATCATGCAAAAGTATACGGAAAAGCTAAGGTTGGTGCTCCTCCAATGTCTGTTCCACATCTTGACACACGATTTATCGACAATAAAAAATCGTTGTTATTTGGACCGTTTGCTGGTTTCTCACCAAAGTTTTTGAAAAACGGCTCAATGTTTGATTTAATCACTTCCGTAAAACTGGATAATGTCTTAACGATGTTGGCGGCAGGTGCAAAAAACATGTCATTGACAAAATACCTGATCCAGCAAATTATGTTATCAAAAGAACAGCGCATGGAAGAATTACGTGAATTTATCCCGAACGCCAAAAGCGAGGATTGGGATTTAGTAGCAGCAGGCCAGCGTGTGCAAGTTATTAAAGATACTGAAGCTGGTAAAGGAACACTTCAATTTGGTACGGAAGTTGTTAGTGCCGCTGATGGTTCAATTGCAGCATTGCTCGGCGCTTCTCCTGGTGCTTCTACCGCCGTACACGTCATGCTTGAAGTAATAACTAAATGTTTCCCTGAACATTTAAATGAGTGGGAACCGAAAATGAAAGAAATGATTCCTTCTTATGGCTTATCACTAATGGAAAATCCAGATCTTCTAAACGAAATTCATACTTCAACAGCTCAAACACTTGGTCTAATTGAAAAAAAGCCCGAACTGGTCTTTAGTTAATTCTTTAGAGCGGTTTGACTGTAACATTCGTTGTGTATTTAGCAAAAGTATTTTTAAAATTTAAAAATACTTAATAAAGTTACAAAAACTATGAAGCTTTCAAATAAACACTATAATTATTGGTAAAGAAGGAGATTAAATATAACGCAGTAAAACAGAAAGCGCTTTTTCTCTCCTGATTTATACTATCTAAAAAGTACCATAGTTACCGTCTAATATAATCAGTGATTTATATACAAAGTAATATGCTAATTACCATTTCAATTTGTAATGAAAATTCAACAAAGACAGGGAGATTTAGTTATGTCAACATTACGCGAAGAAGCATTAAAGATGCATAAAGAAAATCAAGGAAAACTTAGTGTCCATTCTAAAGTCAAAGTACGTGATGCAAAAGATTTAAGTCTTGCTTATTCACCAGGTGTAGCGGAGCCATGTTTGGCTATTCATGAGACTGAAAGTAAAGTATATGATTACACAATGAAGGGAAATCTTGTTGCTGTAGTTTCAAATGGAACCGCTGTCCTTGGTCTTGGAAATATCGGGCCAAAAGCAGCTATGCCGGTCATGGAAGGGAAGGCATTGTTATTTAAAGAATTTGCAAATGTTGATGCTTTTCCTTTATGCATAAATTCGACTGATACGGATAAAATTGTCGAACACGTTAAAATGTTAGAGCCTACTTTTGGCGGAGTAAACTTAGAAGATATCGCTGCACCACAATGCTTTGAAATTGAAGAGCGTTTACGCAAAGAGTGTGATATCCCTATTTTCCATGATGACCAACATGGAACAGCGATTGTGACAGCAGCAGGACTAATTAATGCTCTTAAACTCGCAAATAAAAACATTGAGGATATTCGTGTCGTAGCAAATGGAGCTGGAGCTGCAGGTGTAGCAATCGTCAAACTGTTGCTGAATATGGGTGTGAAAGATGTTATTTTATGCGATACAAAAGGAATCATTTATAAAGATCGTCCGGTTGGTATGAATAAATTCAAAGAAGAAATGGCAAGTATCACAAATAAAGGACAAAAGCAAGGGTCATTAACAGATGCATTGCAAGGTGCTGATGTGTTCGTTGGGGTTTCTGCGGCAGGAGCAGTAACAAAAGAAATGGTTCGTTCGATGAAAGAGAATCCAATTATTTTTGCGATGGCTAATCCAGTTCCAGAAATTATGCCGGAAGAGGCAAAAGAAGCGGGAGCACTTGTAGTTGGAACAGGACGCTCTGATTTCCCGAATCAGGTTAATAATGTCCTCGCATTCCCTGGAATTTTCCGCGGTGCTTTAGATGTTCGTGCGAAGGAAATTAACGAAGAAATGAAAGTTGCTGCCGTTTATGCAATTTCTGGACTAATTAACAGTGAAGAATTGCACGCTGATTATGTCATTCCGGATCCATTTGATCCAAGAGTAGCGAAACATGTAGCAGAATCTGTTGCAGCTGCAGCAATAAATACAGGGGTTGCGCGAAAAAAATTGAATGCACAAGAACCTAATGAGGATCTACTAGTAGCAAAATAACGTTGAACCGAGGGCTGTCACCCGAAACGGTTGCTATAAGGCAGAAGCTGAAATGCATTTATCCTTGTGAGGGTAGGGGTATGACCTATGAATCTCTTGTAATGAGAGTGGAGGAATAGCCCCAAGTCTAGCGAGATGAAACGACTATTTTCCAAGCGTTCATCGCACCGATCTGGTAGGAACGTGGGGATTTCCACAGTGCGAGCTTTTAGAAGGAAGACATTAAACACCTTCTTGTCTAAGGGTAACGAGGAACTTATAGTCTAGTACAAACCGTTAGATGGAACGTGGAATGATGGGAAACTATCACGTTCCGTGCGGAGCAGGGGAAAAGCCGGAGATCACATCAAACGCTTACCTATTGCTAACGTTAGTTCAAGAAGATCGGGTTATTCTGAAGATAGGAATGTAAGAAATTATGTTTTCTTGAAACTGTCTCACTAATACTCCTACATGCTTTGAATAGTGATCGCTTAATAAGCCTTGAAGCTTCTCCAGTCGATTTCAGTCGGCTAGGGCAACCATAGCTGGGTAATGAAGGTTGAAACTACCGAAGTGCCGTAAAGGTAATTGAAAGCCAAAGGGAGTAATAAACCCAATGGAATTGTAGTGAATACTCTCTGTCGTTTAAATATGGTGAGAATGTCGTACCAACGGCTGACGAATCTCCGAAGGTAAACCTCGACAGAAGTACGGTCCCGAAAAGTTCCTTCCTTGAATCTATCATTGATCGAAATAATGAGTTAAACAACAAGGCGGAGGATGGAAGTATTACAAATATGATGATGAATTATAAGGAAAAGAAAATCATCATGCTGTACGATTATTCAATTAAAAATGGGTATGATACGATTTGGAGCCCTTAGGAGTGATCGACAGCGTATGCGATGACGACATTGACTCACTTGAAGGAAGCGAAGGAATTGCCGGAGCTCTTTATGAAATCAAAGGATGAGATGGCGGTTTGGCGGATGCTGAGGAGAGTGTCGGATCGGATTAAGGTTGAGTTGTATTCGGAACAGTTGGATAAGGCGAGTGGGGTGCAGTGTTTTCGGTTTAAGGATGTTGAGGTTCGGATGAATGGGTTGGAGAGTCAGGTTGAGATTGTGAAGGGTGATTTTTATAAAGTAGTTGGGTATGAGGAGTTGCGAAGGAAGCCGAGCGGGGTGTTTCGGGAGGTTTTGGATGAATAAGGAGTCTACCTGTGTTTAGGTGGACTTTGGTATGAATAAAGATAGAGGATTATTATCCAAAAGGGGATTACAGTTGTGATCTTCTTTTTTTGTATATTGACAAAGATATTCAAAAGATGAAGGAGAAAAGACCCCAACGTGTGCTAATTCAGTAATTGGTTCAGAAGGTATGTCTTAGTAACTTGACATATTCTCCTTAACAGCTTTTGATGTAGTTATACACCAAATAAGGAGGAATACAGAATGTATCAAGATTATCATCACGTTTTAAGTGTAATTGATTTCAAAAGTACTGAACATAATACAACTTTTGTTAAATTCACTGGTTATGATGCCGTTTTAGGGAAAAAATTTGAAGGGGAAGTCAAATTTGTTGGTGGTTTGCCATTTGGGGATTTAATTCATCCTCAAAGGTCTTCTTTATCTTCTGAATGCAGACAATTCGTGCGAGTGATGTTGTTGAATAAGTATAACGCAGGCGAATTTAGTTAATTGTAAATTGTTAAGAAAATGTTTCCGTTTGTTTGCTTTGTTATATAGGATTGGACGTTATTCTTTTTACTTTTAAATAGAAGTAAAATATTTTAGTTGATCTTAGTGTTGTACTATGATAGATTAGTATACCTAGCCGCAAAAAACAGTTTTAAATTAACTGTTGCGCAGAATTATTTATTGTGATATAGTATTACTTGTCGCAGTTAACGACTGGTTATTTCGTAACAAGTTGCAAAAACAATCTTGAGAAGTTGTTGCGCGGAATAAGTTGTTATGTTATGATAGTAAATGTTGCTAACGAGTGACACGAAAAAGAGTTCTTTGAAAACTGAACAAAAGCCAAGCGAAATAGAGATACATGTTATCTCGTCAATTAAATCCTATCATT
>NZ_JAWRVL010000055.1:0-10779 GCF_036663595.1 Halalkalibacter lacteus | reverse complement strand
AATTCATCTCCCCCTTATCGTTGGGCTTCGCCCTTCACACGATTGAAGAGGGAGACTTCTTTCGGGACATGTTAAAAAAACTCGTAAAAATAGGCTGTTTGACATATTGGTCATGTATAATATGTCAAACAGCCTACCTATGTAAAACGCAATTCAACTAAAGCCTCCGTTTGTGAAATAAGGAAAAAAAAACTACGTAAAATAATTCAATCTATTTGAATATATCCTATTCACCTAGGGGAATTTAAGGGTTAGTAGCAGTAATGATTTGTGGTGAATAGAGGTGACTTAATTTGAAGTATCAATACCCATCTTGGGAAGAAATAACAAAAATTAGAGAAACTTTTCGAGAAGCTTATTGGGCTTATTGGATAAACGATAATCTATTTTCCTTTGGTTGGTGGTTACTTTTAGTTTTACATATTTTGTTTATATACCTAGCTTCGAAATTATTAGACAGAACACGTTTATTTGAATTATTAACTGTAGGTGGTTTAGCTGCAATATTTAGTACGCTTATAGACATTATTACTATTCAATATGGTTTAACTGGATACCCAACTAGTTTATCTCCACTATCTCCATCATTGTTTGTATCATCTTTAATAATACTTCCAGTTATCTATATGTTACTTTATCAGTTTTTCTCAACTTGGAAATCCTTTATTCTGGCTAACTTAGTAGTAGGAGCATTTTTGGCATTTTTGGGGGAAAACTTATTTCGTTGGTTAAATATTTATCAATATATTCAATGGAATTCTTTTTACTCCCTAATCACATATTTAGGAATTGGAATTGTTTTAAAATGGATATTGAGTAATCTATTAAAAGCTCAAAAAAAGCAGTAGAATAAATCTTCTGCTTTTTTGTTAGTGCTTAAACAGTTTATTGAGCTGTGCTTTAAAAGAAAGTCGTACCGTTTATAAAAAAGATGTACCGTTTTAAAGAAAGTTATACCGTTTAAAACAAAGTTGCACCGGAAAATCCCATATGTTTTACCTTTAATCTTCAAGAATAGGGCCATTTAATTGAATAACTTACTTTTAGAAAACTGGATATTTATGTTAAATACAGACAATATTGTGAAGTGTTGAACTTAAACTAACTGGCAGAATACTTTAAGAAAGCCAAACTCTATTCCTTAGATAAGAAAATTATTGACAAGTAACATAAGGAGGAGTAAATTCTCTTTAGTGAACTACTCACCACTTAGCTACGCTTGAAGTGGGAGCTTCTCACTTCCATGAAGAAAGCAACCTTTCTTCTCCATGAGCGTTACTTCGGGTAGTTCCTACCCTAGATGTCCGAAGAATCGGAGTTCTTTCGTACCTTGGATATTTTACGCATGGAAGGATCAGCTTGGTTTTCACATTTTTATTTCTCCATGCAACCTCATATATCCAGTTATCAAAGAACATCATAGCTATATTTTATGATAATACTAAATTTTGAGCTACCGCCCAACCGAAATTCATCTCCCCCTTATCGTTCGGCTTCGCCCTTCACACGATTGAAGAGGGAGACTTCTTTCGGGACATGTTAAATAAATCAGTCTTAACCTTTATTCGCTTAATCTTTTTATAGAGCGGGGGAACCATTATGGGTGGTTAAAAACCATCTTTGGGGTGAATCTTACTAAGTAAGAGGGGATACTCTCAGTCCCTAATCCGACAGCTAACCTCGTTAGCGTTATTTTGGAGAGAAGGGTCTTTAATGGACCATTCTTTGTGATGGTCTTTTTATTTTGGGAAAAGGAGTGCGAGAAAATGGCAGGCAAAAAGAAACAATTCGCAGTTATAGGTTTAGGGCGTTTTGGTGGTAGTGTTTGTAAAGAGTTATACAAGATGGGACATCAAGTGTTAGCCATTGATAATAATGATACAAAAGTTAATGAATTTGCGGCATTTTCTACTCATTCAGTTATAGCGGATGCAACAGACGAGAAATCTTTACAATCCCTAGGAATTCGAAATTTTGAATACGTTATAGTAGCAATTGGTGATGATATACAGTCTAGTATTTTAACTACGCTTGTATTAAAAGAAATGGATGTTCAAAATGTTTGGGTGAAAGCACAAAACGTTCATCATCATAAGGTACTTGATAAGATAGGAGCTGACCGAATTATTCACCCTGAGCAAGATATGGGAATTCGTATCGCACAACATATCGTTTCTGAAAAAATTGTCGATTATATTGAGTTGTCTGATGAATATAGCATCGTTGAATTATTAGCAACAAAAAAAATACATAACCGTTCACTTATCGATTTAAACATTCGTGCTAAGTTTGGATGTACCATTTTGGCTATAAAACGTGGTGAAGATATTAACGTGTCTCCGATGCCTGATGATATGATTTATGAAAAAGACGTTCTTATTGTGATTGGACACAAAAACGATTTAAAACGATTTGAAGAAGAAGGGATGTAACGATGTTAGATAGAAGAGGATTTTTACATCGAAAAATACAAATGTCCCCACCACAAATATTGGCTTTGAGTTTTTTTGTTGCCATTATTATTGGTACTTTTTTATTAAAACTTCCTATTGCAACAACCGAACCAATTAGATGGTTAGATGCGTTATTTACAGCAACATCTGCTACTACCGTGACAGGTCTAGCTGTACTTGATACAGGATTAGATTTTACCGTTTTCGGTCAAGTTGTAATCATGATACTCATTCAAATTGGTGGATTAGGGTTAATGACATTTGCTGTTCTAATTGTTGTTGTCCTAGGAAAGAAAATTGGATTAAAAGAACGAATGCTCGTACAAGAAGCATTAAATCAAACATCCATTGGCGGTGTAATTCGTCTTGTTAAAATATTATTTATTTTTGCTTTTGCAATGGAATTTATCGCTGTTATCTTATTATCCGTTCGCTGGATTCCAGAGTATGGTTGGGAATTTGGTATTTACACAAGTATTTTCCATTCAATTTCTGCCTTTAATAATGCTGGATTTTCTTTGTGGTCCGATAGCTTGATGGGTTATGTTGGAGACCCAGTAGTTAATATTCTGATTACTTTATTGTTTATTACGGGTGGAATTGGGTTTACCGTTTTGTCTGATTTATGGCACACGAAATTTTTTCATCGTTTATCGTTACATACAAAATTAATGCTTGTTGGAACATTAGTAATCAATATTGTTGCAATGTTATTGATATTCACACTAGAATATGGAAACCCAGCTACATTAGGTGCTTTAGACACTGGTGAAAAGCTTTGGGCATCTTACTTTCAAGCTGTTACACCACGAACAGCAGGTTTTAATTCATTAGATATAGGAAGTATGAATCCTGGAACGATTGTTTTTATGCTTCTTTTAATGTTTATTGGAGCAGGAAGTGCTTCAACGGGGAGTGGGATTAAACTTACAACATTTATTGTGATTGTCATGGCTGTTGTAACCTTTTTAAGGGGAAGAAATGAAACCGTTGTGTTTGAACGTACAATTAAACATCAAATGATATTACGTTCATTAGCGATCGTTATCATCAGTTTATTCGCTGTATTTTTAACCATTTTAGCTCTATCGATTACGGAGAATGCTCCGTTTATCACGATAATATTTGAAGCCTTCTCCGCATTTGGGACGGTTGGATTATCAATGGGGTTAACTGGAGAATTATCAGATGCTGGCAAACTAATCATTATTGTTTTAATGTTTATAGGAAGAATCGGACCATTAACATTAGCCTTTTCATTGGCGAAAGCTCAAAAATCAAGTATTCGTTATCCAGATGGAGAAGTTTTCACGGGGTAGTGGTAGTATGATTATATCAAGGATACATCTTCACGTTCATGAAATTGAAGATGTATCCTTTTTAATAAATAAGAAAAGTAACTTCCTTATTCAGTTAAAGGGCGCATTCCTGTAGGAATGCACCCTTTACTTTTGGAAAGATGCCTTAACGAATACTAGGCTTAATTAAAAATGAAGCAAATAGACCAATACCAATAAGCAACGCCAAGATTTCAAATGTCAATAGATAACTGCCTGTATTTAAAAGCACCTCCGCCACGATTGGTCCCAGGGAAGCACCAATAAATACGACAAAAGTATAAAGAGAAACAGCAGCTCCCCGCGCTTGATCACCAAGTTGACCAACTAATGAAATAAGTGTTGGTACTGTTATTGCAATTCCGGTCACGAAAATTACACTCATAATCGTGAGCATCGACAAGTTAGAGCTAATTCCTAGAACAGCTAGACCGACAAAAGCCAGTGTAAGTCCTACACGCAGAATAGTTAGGATACCAAATTTGTTAACAAGTTTGCCTGTAAATAGAGAAAATAACATCCCGATAATTCCAACAGTACGAACAAAGAAAATGTCTTGATTTCCTAACCCAAACTCTATGCTTAAATAGTTGCCGAGTGCAGTATACATTCCAACAAAAGTCAGTAATAGGGTAGTCGCAATTAGATAGCAAAACAACAGTGGCTTTATTGTCAGAACGGACCCAAACTGTTTAAAGGGGGCTAGCAAGTTGCTACTATGATTTTGATTATCAACTTTTGGTATAAACAAAGCTACGATAATGGTTGTTAATAGATAGATTAATCCAATAATGTAAAAAACACTTTGCCATCCATACACATTGCTAAAGAAGCTACTAAAAATCTGACCAACAACCCCAGCCATTAGAAATCCAGAACTAACAAATCCAATCGTTGTTACACGTTTTTCAGGCGGAAACATCTCGACAATATAAGTGACAGCTACTGGGGGAAAAGTTGCCGCGGCTATTCCTTGTAAGCTCCGGAAGATGATGAATGTTGACAGACTATTCGATAATCCCAAAACTCCAGTAATCATCGTTAATGCAACAAAACCAAATAATATAACCCTTTTGCGTCCATAACGATCAGATAATGGTCCGGTAAAGAGACAGCCTATCGCGTAAAACAGGGAAAAGGCGCTGCTGGTCCACGCTACTTGAGAAGCTGTAGCTTCAAAAGCTTCGTTAAAGATGCCAGCCAATGGGATAGTCAAATAAACGCTGGACACTACTACAATACCGCACCAAAACAAAATAGCTGTTATGAACGGATAGTTTCGCTCAAAAGCTGTGTTGTTTGAGATGGCTATTTGAGTCATGGGTGTTCCCTCCTTAATCTCATCATATAAGGCTTTACGGATAAACTTGCAAAAACCTTCAGCAAGAATATCTCCGGAGTTGTTTAGAATTTTAAATTATTTGTCATGTTTCACAAGCCAGCAGGATCGTAATGAACAGTTGATGATATTCTCAGGTTAGGGAAGTTGCATCATTTTTTATCGAGAGTTTTTGAACTAGAGGAATAGTACAATTTCTCAATAAATGATCCAATCCCACAATCCTAAAGATCCCTACAATCAACGCCTTACTAAATTAACGTATTAGGAATCCCGTAATTTAAAGGGATTCCTATTGTTTATATTTTTTATTTAGATGGAAGTGCAGTAATGCGGCTTTTAGATAAAAAATCTGGATCGGATGCTGCAGTACCTGCTTGACCCCAATTCGATAATGGAACCTCTCTTAAAAGAACTAACACTTTGTCTGGAGGGATGTTAAACAAATTAACCGTTATTTCTGTTAGCCCCTTGATCCATTCCTGCTTTTGTTCTTCACTAAAACCTTCCCAGCAATCAACGTTAATAATAGGCATTCTTAAACATCTCCTTAAAGAAAATTTTAGATAATGTATATTATCTACGTAAATTGTAACAAAACTACAATTAAAGTCAATTATTTACTTCTGTTGTTTGTCATATATTTTCTTCTATCGTAAAATAGTTATAAAAGGTTTTTATCGGAGGTCAAAACATGAACGAAAAAGACAATCCGTTGCTTCCCTTAATGGATTTTGAATTACTAAAGAGATTAGTTGTCGGAATTGGGGAGGTATCAGAGATAACAGGCATACCTACACGAAAAATTCGTTATTGGGAAGAAAAAGGGATCATTCAGTCCGAAAAAGAAGGTGAAGGAGCCACAAGAAGGTATAATTATTTAAATGTTAAAAAAATCCTTTTGATCCAGGAGATGGTCGAAGAAGGGTTTACACTTGATGCAGCAGCTAAAAAGGTTGAAAAACGAATGGAGATCCTGAATGAGGCCTTTCGAAAACTGGCCAATAGTTTTCCTAATGAAGAAAGTTGACTAACTAGGAGAATACTTATTATTAGTCTTGTAATACGACAATCTAATACAAGTGTTGTAGTTATTCAAGAATAGGGCGCAATTCTTGAAGAGGAATTGTGCCTTTTTCAGTAATAGGGCCATTTTACGGAATAAGAAGGAATCAATTTCAATATTTTCCATTATTAATGCTGGGCTATTTCTACTAACTGAAACCCTTGTTATATCAAGGGTTTCAGTCGGATTTTTAGTCTTAAGAATTACTTCAACGTGCAGCAATTTAACTGATTTTAGTTTTTTTGGAACAATCCCCAAAGTCTAATTATACTCTTTTCCTTATCGCGTTTCCTTGACTAATATGAAAAAAAGTACTATTATAATAGTAACAGAACCCACCACGCCTCTTAGCAATGCGGACCAAGGTGGGTCATTTTGTTTTTTCAAGGGGAAATGAAAGTGGATTCGGAAGATGAATTGAAAATGAAACCACCCACTACGTATAAAGAACAAGTGGAAATTTATAAAAATAGAAACTTGCACGTAGAAAATTCAGAATATGCAGAGAAGTTTTTGCAAAGAGTTAATTATTATCGCTTAAGTGCCTATGCACTCACATTCAAAGATCCTCTAAATACTGACCAATATATGGGCCATTCTTCATTCAACAAATTAACTTCGTTATATGAGTTTGATAGACGACTAAGACATCTGCTGTTAGGTGTTTTAGAAACCATTGAAATAGCATTTCGCACTCATATATCTTATGAGATTGCTCATAAATTGGGGCCACTCGGTTATAAAGATAAAGAGAATTTTATTGATGAAAAATATCATCGTGATTTTTTAGTTGAATTGGAAACAATAATTAGTAGAAGTCGCAAAGGTGAACTCTTTATCGAACATCATTTTAAAAAATATGACGGCAACCTTCCAATATGGGCAGCGATCGAGGTTACTCCATTTGGATTTATTTCTAAACTATATCGAAATTTAAATGAAGATGTAAAAAAACACATAGCTAAAACATATTATAATATTCCTTATCGTTATTTAGAAAGTTGGTTGCAGTCATTATCGAATGTCCGAAACGTTTGCGCTCATTATGGCCGTTTATATAATAAAAAGCTGATATTCAAACCCCGATTATTTAGAGAAGAGATGAGGCAGATTGATAATCGGATGACCTACGCTGCAATCTACATTATACAACGTTTATTAACAAGGACTGATGGTAATAGATTTGTGACTGATTTAGAAGCACTCATCCTTGCATTCGAAGATGATATTGATTTTTCTTGTATTGGATTTCCAATAAATTGGAACGAATCTTTATTAAAACTAAATAACAAAAAACAACTCTAACCACAAATAGAGAGTGAGATAAACACTCTCTATTTACTTTTTACAATGATATTGTGAAGGAATACAGGAATGCTATAGGGTAGCGTTGATCCAAGAAGGATTGACGCTTATTTTTGTTGAAGTTATTAAACTCTAACGTAGGTAAAGAACAATTTTATAAAAAATCTTACATTATCATATAAGAAATCTAATCTCTTTTTATGTCATACTTAACTAATATTGTGAGGGAGTGAGGAGGGGTTGTAATTGGCTAATAAATATTGTCCTCTATGTGGAGAGGACAACAAGTGTATGGCAGGTACCGTAGAACACGGTAACTGCTGGTGCGATAGAGAAGGAGAATTTCCTAATGGAATCTTTAAGTTAGTTCCTACAGAAAGTAGAGGAAAGCATTGTATATGTAAAAAGTGTGTAAATAAATATAGGGAAGAAGCGGGTGATTAGCTTTCTAGTTATTTTGCTAAACTCCCTCAGTATGATAGCTATATCTCTAACGGATGCGATTGCTTAACAAGGCAGTCGCTTCTTTCACTAAACCAGCTAATAGAATTTCCTCGGTTATTCCATTAAACGGGCGCTTTAGTGGAGTAAGATAATTATTTATAGACTGATCGGTTTTTACCGTTCAGTCTATTTTTATCAATAAGTGTACCCTATTAAAAAGGTAGCAATTTATTGATTTTCAAGGCTTTAAAGCGTCTCAAATACACTTATCAAAATTGTTTAAATGGTATTTACTCTCATAGTGGTCCCTCATTCTTCGAATCGTTCCCGTACCCCTCTTCACGCTTTCCGCCATGATCGAACTACGCACTCTCTTCTTATCGATTAAACAAGTCATCTGGAAGGTCTGTAAAATCACTTTCAGGTTCTTTTTCAGTCTTTTTACTGTGTAGAGAGGATTTTGGGTGCTCCTCTTCTTCAAAAGCAGATGGAGGAGCGCTAAAAGCGCTCTGACCAGTAACATAAGCTCTTAATGCTCTGCGAATATGTTTCGATTTATCTCCCTTAGGTAGTTTCGAAAAGAACGTATGAACTTCTTTATCTTCTATATCATCATAAGTGAATATTACTTTTTGCGTTGCCATGTCACATTCACTCCTGACCTACTTTTGCTTTTTTAAGTCTTTCTGACAAGGCTTTTGCAAACTTCCAGTTTCCTTCTAAGGACGCCGTTTGCGTATCCCCGTCTGGCATTTGAATAACATCTTCGTTTAATTCTTCTCGGAAGGTATCACCAACGTTATTCACTCCTCCACCAGTCAGTGTAAAGACATCAACCGCATCACGATTGGTGAGTGTCGTATCAATACGAGTAATAATGGATGCACAAAATCTGTCTATCACTAATTGAGCAATATTTTCGAATGGATATATTGCTCGTTCAGAGATTTTTGCGGTATATGAACCATCACGAAATCCGTCTTCAACATAGGTATATGACAAGTCTTTCACGCTGTACTTCTTTTTAATCTTATTAGCGATTTCTTTGTAGATGTCATTTTGCCCTTCCAGAATAGTGATGGAACTGTCAGGAAGACGCTTCATGTTCTTATACGTATCAACGATTGTAGTTCCAGAACCGAAATCCACTACAACAATAGTTTTTGTCTGTAAATCCTTATGGATTTGATAGGTTTCGTTCATGTGAATGTTCAAGAGCGTTCCTAATGGCTGTTCATTCACTTTTACGATTTCGACGTTAATCGTATAATTTTTATCGTTTCGTTTAACAGAATGAGTACGTTTCAAGAATTCTCTTAGCTTTTTCTCATCTTCAGATCCAATCTCATTGGACGGCAAAGAAGTTACTAAAAGAACATCCAGGCTCTTTTCTTCAAAATCACTTGCCAATTCAGCAAGTACGAATTGGAATAGACATTTAAAACGCTTATTACTGTATCGGTTATTGTGCGTGTACGTAGGCAGCAGCTTATTATGGTTTACAGCGTCTTTAATGCCTGTGCCCCATACATAATGTACCTCGTCATGAATAGTGCTCTCAAAGACGTTATAAGAACGTTCTACAGAGAAATCATCCAGTGTACCTTCACCTAAGTCCTCATAAAAGGCAATGCTAGATGGTGCGACAATGGTACGTTTTTCACTTTTAGCTTTAACAAACCCATTTCCTAAATCAATAACGAATTCTTTCATTTTAAACAACCCCTATCGATATATGTGATCGTATGATTAATATGTTATATGAACAGTATAATCAGAAATTTTATATGAGTCAATGTATTTACAATAATATAAATCATCATATATAAGATAATGATATATGATGATTTATATATATTATTATATATGTGATTACGAATATAATTGAATAACCTTGTGAGATGAAGAAAATCCCTTTTGGAGACTAGGGGGAAATAAAAAAAGGCTTATTTTTTAAACATTTGATCAATAAATTTGAGCAAATTTCAGTCTATAAGTATTAATGGCATTATTGAGTTATTGAGTTATTGTGTTATTGTATGCTAATATAAAGATCATATAATAGAAAGGGCAGGCGAGGAATATGAGCGAAAAAAATAATAAACTATCAGCAGAAAAAAAGCAGCAACCTAAATATAAGTCAGTCCGAATACATCCTGAAGATTTTCAAGAGTACAAACGACTTTCTTATTTTCAAGATAAACCGATTGTTGACTTAATTTCAGAAGCGCTTGAGCTTCTGAAAAAGAAATACGACGAATAATTAAAGGTGCTAGGGGGAGGAAGGGGAGGCACATGGAAGAAGTAGAAGAAGTAAAAGACACAAATAGAAAGCAAATATTATTAATCGTTGGGGTAGCATTACTAATCGGGGGAGGGTTGGTTTTTCTACTAATAACCTTTTTCGATATCTTTCTTTATATTCTTTTGCTGATCGGATTAGCTATTGTTGCTGTGATGGTCATTTATGCAGCTGTGAAAATAGCTATCTTCTTCTTTTTTGTATTCATTTTGCTAGCAGGATTGAGGTGACCCCCAAAAGTTAGAGTTTTATATTATGCAGCTAATTGGCTGGTATGGTTACGGTATTGAACCGGACTCATGCCTGCCAATTTTTGCTTTATACGCTTGTTATTATAATAAATAATATATTCTTCAATTCTTTTTTTTAATTCCTTGAATGAGCACAGTGCTTTCCCGTAATACATTTCTTGTTTTAGTAACCCGAAAAAATTCTCCATGGGCGAATTGTCTAAACAGTTTCCTTTTCGCGACATACTCTGGAACACTCTGTAGTCCTTAAGTGTTTTCACCCACTTATTATGTTGATAATGC
>NZ_JAWRVL010000054.1:0-10785 GCF_036663595.1 Halalkalibacter lacteus | reverse complement strand
TCTACCCCGACTACCGTTATCATAAGACCATATAGAAAAAGGTCAACCAGAAAAATCTGGCTAACCTTATATTACGAACGGGTGCGATTGCTCAATAAGAGTAGTCGCTCCTTGTGCTAACGGGCAAAAGAGTTGAACAAGAATAATGCTATAACTATTAAGGTTGTGAATATAATATGAAGAACAATCATCAACTTTTGATACTTGAAAGATTAATTAATTGGAAGATGATAGCTAAAAGTAAAGATTGTTTGAATGAAAGGAGGATATTATAGTTGTTAAGAACAATTGAGCCATCATTTGTTGCTGAATTAGTGACAACCGCAGTATCAAAGAAAAACATATATGGTGTTGTACTATGTGTCGAAAATGGAGATAACTCATTATCGCACTTATACGCATCTGGAAATCTAACTACAAATAAACCATATTTTATAGCAAGCGTTACAAAACTATATGTCACTGCTGTTATACTAATATTAAAATCAAAAAATCGTCTGAACCTCCAAAATAAAATCTCAGAATATTTATCTGAGGAAATTCTACATGAACTCCACCTATATAAAGGTATAGAATACTCCAAAGATTTAACAATCAAACACTTAATGTCCAACACATCAGGAATTCCTGATTATTTTTCTTCTGATGTAGTCAGGGAATTAACGGCAGGAATAGACCAGAGTTGGGGCTTTGAAAGAACAATAGCGAGTGCAAAACAAAAGAAACCGAAATTTATTCCTGGTAAAAAGGTTCAATACTCTGATACAAATTATCAGCTTTTAGGTAAGATTATTGAAACTATCACAAACAAAGACATCCATACGGTCTTCAAGGAATTTATTTTTGATGAATTAAATTTAGAGGACACGTATTTATTTGAAGATGTGAATGATAATCAACCTGCCCCTATCTATTACAAAGATAAGGAAATCCATTTACCAATATATATGTCATCTATCGGACCAGAAGGAGGCATTGTATCAACTGCGAAGGAATCTATGATATTTTTAAAGGCATTTTTCAATGGACATTTCTTTCCGAAAGAATATTTCAATGAGCTGAAAGATTGGAAACTCCTTTTTGGTCCAGGATTATTCTTTTATGGAGTCGGGATTGCAAATCAACCTATATTCATTAAAGAATTAAAAAATGGATTGATAGGACATTGGGGACAGACAGGGGCTTTTTCATTTTACCATCCAAAGACTGATCTATACTTTACAGGAACAACCAATCAGTTTTACGGACAAAATGTCGCAGCACGTATGATGTTGAAAATAATCAAAAATATAAAATAACGGTATAAGTCTAATTTCGGTTAATCAGACGGAACTTTTGGATTGGTTATGTAATATTGTACTTAAAGTAACGGGTGCGATTGCAGAACAAGGCAGTCGCTTTTTGTGTTATTTGCGCAGGAAGGTTTTATAAAGAATAATAATATTAAGGTTAGTAGAGGTTTCAGAATATACGCGGGAAAATCAACCTTCCCTTTATTGGTAATCCGACACGATTCCTATTGTTTTTGCTTTTTCTGATCTTTAAAGAAAAAGTAGTTGACACTGAAAATGAATTTATGATATTATTAAAAATTTGATAAAAAATAATATATATGTTAAGGTTAAGAAGGTTACCATATATGGAGGTGGATTATTTGTTTCAAATTGGCGATAACATTGTTTATCCAATGCACGGAGTAGGTATAATTAAAGCCATAGAAGAAAAGGAAATCTCAGAGGAAAAACAACAGTATTATGTCATAAAAATGTTAATCGGTAATATGCAAGTCATGATTCCTACGGGTAAAATATTGAGTTTAAGTATACGCCCTGTTACTGACATAATTGCATTAAAACACATCATAAACATTTTTCATCATGGAGAATCAGATAGATTACTGCCGTGGAAACAAAGGTATAAAGTGAACACGGACAAAATAAAAACGGGTAAAATACAGGAATGTACTGAAGTTGTACGTGATTTAATGCGTATGAAGAAAGAAAAAGCACTTAATACAAGCGAAAAAAAAATGTTAGATAACGCACATGAATTTTTGATTAGTGAACTGGGATCAATTAAAGGGATTACTGAAAATCAAATAAAAAGTTTCTGTTAATGTTAATTTAAGAAAATGTATTACATCTCCCGAAAATATCCTGATTTTTTTGGAAATATGTTTATTATTAAAAGTAAATCTTTTCAAAGACATTCAACTTCTCCAACTCACCTTTAGAGCATTAACCTCTTTTGTTATTTCTACAATCTAATCCATTTTTATTATTTAAATTTCTTTAACGAACGTTTGAAGTTTCATCAAATAACTCGATAAAATAGTCACTTGATTTTTGCAATCCTGATTCACACTGGCACGGACAAGGAGCCGTAAGGATGAAAGAGAGGTAGGGCTTTCATTGTTTTAGGTATACAATATATTATTTAAGTCATTATTTCTAGAAGAAAAAACAATCAATCTCACCTCTATCTTTAAGAATTTTTTACATCTACTGAGACAGTGAATAGTAATTGTTTATCTTCTTTACGTAAAAGAGAAAAACGAATTGGTAACACCATATGGTCAACTACAAAAATGTTTTCTAGACCAGGAAACCATTTTTTATTTTATTTACATAACAATAGTAAAGATTACTGGTGATGGTTTTAAATCCTTTGATGAAGGGCAACGCGTACAATTTGATATTCTAAAAGGACAACGTTGCTCTCAAGCAGAAAACGTTTCTAAAATTAAATTGATCTCCTACCCCTTTGTAAATATGAACTCTGATCATAGGGGGGACCAAGCATAATCACCGCTTTGTACTTGAGTATACTTTTGTCATTTCCTTTTACTTCAATGTTTCCCCCGAATAATGGGACGAGGGGACAGGTCGAGACCACTGAAAAACTTTTTTTGTATTGCTTATAACATTTTGAGCAAAATCCCCATTTTTTATCTGTTGCCCCTTTGCTGTCACAGTCTTTGCACTTCATAATCTTTACCTCCCATTATGCCATTCTATTAGCATCATGGACGAGTTTCATATTTTTTAAACATTGAAGCAAAAAAATTACCCCTATAGGCTTGATGACAGGGTTCTTGCTGTAGACCGCAAAGTAAATTCTATTATAAGAAAGAGTGATTACAGCCACAAAAATGAACCATATCTGCCATGTTTTTTACCAGCAGTTTCCACGAAATTTACCACTTGCTGTCAACGTTGTTTACCAATAGAGAAACATCAAGGATTTTGAAATAAAAAAGCCTAATCCTTCTTAATTGTTACCGAGGAATTAGGCTTATGGTCTACCGCAATCGTGCCCGATTGTGTAAGATCATTTTCTATTGAATAGTATCGTTGTACTGCGCAACAAGAGCATCTGTTGTTTTTCCTTTTTCTTATTGAGCATAAGGATGCTTATATATAGTATCCGTTCCAAAACATTGATATGGTGCATCCTTTATCATTGTTTCCATGTAACCATAGATAAGCGTTTAAGAACTTGACGCGGAGCCTCTGTGGGCATGATTGGTCTTGAAAGCCTGAAGCCGTTGTTTCATCAGGCATGCGAGCCTATCATACCCATCCCTCCACGTAAAGTCCTATGTTTGTTAACGTTAAAAACTATAATTACTTACTATATATAATGCTTTAACAAAGATACAAATTCGGCACTTTTCGTATCTTTACTTACGTTGAATACGGTGGAAAATCATACTACATATAAGCGCCCGTTAGTTTAAGTGCAATTGTTCACAATGAGTTTAGAAAAAATTGGAATAATTTGCATTGTAACCCTCAAAAAAAAACAGAGAAACGTCACCACTACGTTCCTCATGTTTCATTAAAAGTGATCTTATTTAATAAAGACCTATCTTCTTTTTTAAAATCTTATTTAACTCCTTTTCCACCTTATAATCTGTCAACGATTCAATTATTTTTCTAACTGCTTCCGCAACTAAATTTGCGGTATCTCCTTATTCCCCAGTTATGTTTCAGAGTCTCAAAGATGGTCATTTCAACATCCTGAGGAGATATATTTAATTCGCTATATGGGTTCAATGAGTTTCTCAATTCAATTACATAAAAAATTAAAAAGGGCTTTTTGCTCGAACAATTTGGTAAAGATCTTTAGGTTTTGTAGCTTCGACAGTTCCAGACGATTCAGTGACTTCTTCAGATACAGAAGGATTAATCACATCAGATAAACTCGGTAAATATTCCCATTTTTTTCCATTGAACCGATACATAATACGCGTTGTAGTATCAATAAACAAGTTCCCAACTGGTTGAGATTGAGGGCGTTCGGCTAGTGTGCCTGCTCGGATAAAAAGAACACTTCCTGCATCCTCAACAAGATTGATCAATACATCTAACAATTCACCATTACTCATATAGAATTACCTCACTTTTTTATATAGATAATATAGGAAAAAGCAAATATATAAGTCACGTGTATACTCTTATGTATCGAGTATACATGTGACTTATAACCATACTCGACACATCAAACAAAAGGAAACATTAGCATTGTAATTTTTTAAAAAAACCTTGGCTTTTTGTCATAAAAGAATCGAATTAGCAAATCTCCCTTATGGATTAACTCCTACTGAAAACGGACGATCTCCGACAGGAATGGTAGCAATCACCGTATTGGTTACTCCATCAATTACGGAAACACTATCATCGTCCTGATTTGTTACATAAATACGATTGGTTAATGGATTGACGTCAACTCCATTTGGATTAGTCCCGACCGGAATAGTAGCAACCACAGTGTTCGTTAATCCATCAATCAAGGAAACATTATTAGTGCCTCGATTTGGTACGTAAATAGCATTCGTAGTTGTATTGACTCCCACTTCACCTGGAGTAACCCCGACCGGAACGTTAGCGATTACCGTATTGGTTGATCCATCAATCACGGAAACAGTATTACTGGTGAAATTTGATACATAAATACGATTAGTATTTGGATTGACCCCTATTCTGAATGGATTAACTTGGACTGGAATGGTATCAATTATCGTATTGGTTGATCCATCTATTACAGAAACATGATCAAAATTAAAGTTTGCTACATAAATAAGGTTAGTTAATGGATTGGCTCTTATCCCAGTTGATAAATTGAGACCCGGAATTGTAATGGTATCAATCACCGTGTTGGTCAATCCACTAATCACGGAAACATCTTCAGTTGTATCCAATGAATTAAAATTTGCAGTATAAATGGTATTAGTATCTATATTGACCCCTGCATCACTTGGTTCAAGCCCGACTGGGACGGTAGCAATCACCGTATTGGTTACTCCATCAATTACGGAAACAGTATCATCGCCTTGATTTGTTACATAAATACGATCGGTTAATGGATTGACATTTACCCCTGCTGGGTTAACTCCAACTGGAATAGTAGCAATTATCGAATTGGTTGTACCATCAATCACGGAAACATCGTTACTATTAAAATTTGCTACATAAATGCGATTTACTGATATTAGCCCAGGAGGACCTGGTTCACCTTGAGGTCCCGTTTCTCCTTGGGGTCCTTGTGGGCCAGGAGGTCCCGTTTCTCCTTGGGGTCCTGCTGGGCCAGTAGCTCCTCGTCGACCAGGCGGACATTTGCATTTTTGCTTTTTTGCTTTTGGTACCGGATATATTGGGCAGCATCCACTATATTTTTTAACCATGAAAAATCACCTCAATAAGCATTTATCTTATGATATGGTGATGTTCTTACTAATGCTTGTGTGAATATCACATTTTTACTTTTAACTAAAGTTTCATATTACTTTTTTGTCGCATTTTGACATCAGATGAAACATTTTATTCTGAGTTGGGTAGAGGAACATATTGGAAATCCCATTCACGTCGTCTTATTTGGTTTCCTTTTCTAGTTTTTTTATCATTACCGCTATCGAGAGTCAATATCCTACGAAAGTCAGTCACAATTCAATCGAGAATATTCCCGCATGTTTGGTTGTCCACCAAGAGAAAATATAATTTGAATGATAGAGAAATCCGACCCTAGGAACAATGGATAAGTTAAAGAAGAACCATTCTTCATTGTCACTCTCCAAATATAATTAATTATTGCTTCCATAATAATTCAACATTGTAATAAATATATCCTCTCCTTTTATAACTAAAGCAGCCGTTAGTTTAAGTGAAACCCTTCACAATCTAATTGATCTTCATAAAAAATTAATACCAGAAAATAATGAATTGTGTGCAAAAATAATGAAACTACTAGTATCTATGCATAGTTGGTTAATCACTTGCTGCGCAGTATCCGTCAACTACGAAGTTGAAATTCCAACAGGAAATGTCGAACTTTTATATCCCATTTCTGAAACCTTTTTCTCACTATAACGTAAAGGAAGTATGTTATACCTTCAACTAAAGAATAAGAAAGGTTGAGTGTTTGGATGGAAACAATGTTAACCGTAGAAAGTTTGGGCAAGTCATTTAAAGAAACAAGAGTTCTACGAAATATTTCCTTTGAAGTTAAGAAAGGGGAAATCATGGCCATACTAGGCCCTAATGGTGCTGGAAAATCAACAACAATACGTAATATTATGGGGATTATGTATCCGGATGAGGGATCAATTACATTTCACAACTACCATGATATCCCAAGAAACAAAATCGGCTACCTGCCTGAAGAGCGTGGATTATACAAGAATGTAAAAGTAATGGATATTTTATTGTACCTTGCAGAACTCAAAGATTATCCACTTAAGAAAGCAAAAGAACGAGCACTAGATTACTTGAAAAAATTTGACTTAGAAGGAAAAGAAAACGTATCCGTTGAAGAACTTTCAAAAGGGATGGGGCAAAAAGTACAATTTATAGCTTCAATTATCCATGAACCCGAATTCCTTATTTTGGATGAGCCATTCTCAGGACTTGATCCAGTTAGTCAAGATATCTTCAAAGAGGAAATTCGTAAATTAGCCGAAAAAGGAACCGCTATTCTATTATCCTCTCATCAAATGAATTTAGTTGAAGAGTTAGCTGATCGCTTATTCATGATAAACAAAGGGCAAAAAGTTATCTATGGAACGATGGATGAAGTAAAAACGGAATATGCCAATTTCAAATGCACCATCCGAGGAGAAAATGAAAAAAGCACCCTAGAGCGACTCCCCGAAGTACAGCGAGTGGAGCAAGATGGGAATACATCGATTTTATACTTAACCAATAATGTGAACCCAGCCACTTGGATAAAACATCTACCTGAACAATTAATGATAAATGAATTAAACATTGACCGAATTACTTTACATGAAATTTTCATTGACATTGCGACAGGAAAAAGGGGAATGGGAAAAGTAGGTGAATCAAATGCGTAACACCCTGAAAATAGCGAAATGGGAAATAAAACGTAATATTAAGAATAAGTCCTTTTTAATTGGACTATTTTTAACACCCGTGATTTTTATATTATTTATGGTAGTACCTAGTCTTTTTAGTAACGATGAAGAAGCAACCCCTACGAATGTAATGGTTAATGATCAGCTAAATGTTTATACAGAATTAGAGGCGTTGGTAGACCAAAGTGAGTTTAATTGGAATTTAGAACCAACGGATATTAGAGAGTCAGATGTAGAAAACGAATTAAACGAAAGCGAAGATACGGCATATCTATTCATTGATGAGCGAGCACTGGGTGAAGGAGTAGTCCCTGTTTATATGAGTGATGAAATTGATTCCTTTTTTATTAACCAAGTTCAATTATTAGCAACACCCATTCAAGCTGTGCAAATGGAACAATTGGGTGTGTCTACAGATGAACTAGCAATGATTACAAAAGGTATTACCTTCACCGAGCCAACATCTGAAGAATCCTCATCTATAGAATCTGGTGGTGGCATGACTACAAAAGAACTAGAACGGATGGTACCAGGAGCCTTTGCTGGATTAATTATGCTGTCAATTGTTTTTACAGGAATGGCGATTTTCCAAAGCGCATCTGATGAAAAGAAAAATAAAATTGCTGAAATTATCCTCTCATCAGTAGCACCTGCAGAATTAATGCAAGGAAAAATAATTGGATATTTTGCTTTAGGAATTATTCAAACCTTCGTTTCTATAGCTTTAGTACTCCCAGTTCTTAGTTGGCGAATCGATATTCCATTCATGGAGTATTTATTTGTTCCAGAACTAGCGATACTCGTCCTTATAGCTTTGTTAGGATATTTACTCTTTGCTGCACTATTTGTAGGAGTCGGTGCTACGATGGCAGACATTAGTACCGCTGGTAACTTTCAAGGTCTAATTATGATGCTACCATTTGCTCCATTTATATTTATTGGGCCAGTATTTGGTGACCCAAGTGGACTTATGGCACAAATCGGCACCTATATACCATTCACAACACCAGGAGTGCTCATTCTTCGCCTTTCCTTATTGGAAGAATGGCCTTGGGTTGAAATTATCATTGCTTTAGCTATTTTAGCTATTAGTGCTTGGTTATGTATGAAACTATCCGGTAAGATATTTAAAGTTGGAATATTAATGTATGGCAAGAATGCTTCTCCAAAAGAAATTATAAAGTGGTTACGTGCATAAGCTTACTAAAGGGCATTACTAGCAAATAGTTAGCGATGCCCTTTATCTAATGTACTAATAATATATAGAAGTATATTACATCGTTCGGTAATATTACATTTTATTAGTAGTTTCATGTCAAACCTCATTGGTGCTAATATGTTTGTTCCAATCTTAACTGCAATGGATTGCTTTTATTATAAGCTATTTAGGTAACCATATCTTGACTGTCATTACTTATAATAACATTGTTAATAAATATAATTAAATGAACATCTCCTGATTCAAAAGCGGTGTTCTTTTTCAGGAACGGAAGTTAGACTTACTCCTCCTATTTCGCGATTGGAAAGTCCATGTGCGACTAACCCTGCAATATCTTTTTCCCGTGGAGTTAAATGCTTCAAGCTTTCCTTATCTGTAGGCTGAATCAGCACTACGAACCTCGAGAACCTTCTTATTACCATCTTAACTTGATTATCTACAACAGCAGTAGTTACAAATGTAATGATTTCACCAAGTCCAGAGTCTGTTTCATATCTTATTTTCTATACAAATGTCCAAGGATACTCACTATTGCTATTAGAAATTTCTATTGTAAAAGTATAAAATAGAAACCGACTGAAATTAGCACGAAAAGTAGGGTAAGGGGATATTTATCCTGGTAGTGTATTAGTGGAAAGGGGTTAAATCTTATTGATATGTTACAAGGGATGAATGATGCACTAAATTATATTGAAGAAAATTTGGATAGCACGATTGACTTAGATGAAGTAGCGAATAGAGCTTTTTGCTCTAAGTATCATTTCAAACGTCTCTTTACTCTTCTTTCAGGTATCACCATATCTGAGTACATTCGCAGAAGGCGACTTACTTTGGCTGCTTTAGAATTGAAGGACTCTCAAGTGAAAGTAATTGATATAGCAATGAAATATGGATATCAATCTCCTGATGCCTTTACACGAGCTTTTCAAAATTGCCATGGAGTAACACCCTCCTTATCTAGGAAGCCACAGCAAAACTTGAAAGCATATCCAAGAATGACCTTTCAATTAACTATTCAGGGAGGAAGCGAAATGAAATATCGTATTGTTGAAAAAGATGCTTTTAAAGTGATTGGAGTTAAGTATGAGGTCGAGATGGTTAATGGAATCCTTTCACCAACCTACGAAAATATGATTGCAGGTATCAGTGATACGAAAATGGGTGAATTGGAGTCACTCTCCAATAAGGAACCTTATGGGATTGTTCATGTCTCCGTCAACTACTCAGAGAGTTCAGACGAAAAGGCTACTTTTAATCAGTATATCGGTGCAGTTACTACACAAGACGAGATTAATGAGTATTCAACATTAGAAGTTCCTGCGTTAACCTGGGCAATTTTTGAAGTGGAGGGAGATTGGTTGCAAGTTGAAAAGCATTGGCAGCGAATATACTCTGAGTGGTTACCGACATCTTCCTATGAGCTAACAGAAGGACCGGAAATACTAGCTAGCAAAGATCAAAAAAATGAGATCTGGATCTCTATTAAGAAAAAGTAAAAAATACTTCCCTACTTACTCCATCCAAGAACAATATTTTCTTCGTTAGTAGTACAAAGAATGCGATGCTTTGATTATTCAAGCATCGCATTCTTTGTTTTATAACTGTTTAGACCTATTTAATTCTTTTACCTATGATAACCCCAGTAGCCATTATAATAACACCTAAAACAATGGAAACTATAGATACATTAGTGAAAATGGGCTCTAAATTATTCACTTTAGATACCCAATATACCAAAGCAGCTATTATCATTAAAATTAATCCTACCCATTTTATACCACCCAATGTCAATTCTCCCTTTTTTCTTCCCAAAGCTTTATACGTTCTTCATGACTAACCTCTTTATGGACTTGATGCAACATCCATATATAACCATATGGGTCCATGAATATAGCGTTCGATACCCCGTAGTCATGCATATCAGTCACAGGTTGCACCTCTGTACAACCTAAATCCATTGCTTTTGCATACGTCTTTTTAATGTCTGGAACAGTAACATTAACCCAACTAGTTTTAGGGTCGTCAGGTTTTGGTGCAATCAAATGAAATTCTGGGTTTTCATCTAACATATGAAAGCTAACGCCGTACAGGGTAAAAACTACCTCATTTTGACCAACAGGAAAGTTTGAAACCTCCACACGCTCGATATCAAATATATTTTCGTATAATTCCAATGCTTTTAAGCTATCTTTCA
>NZ_JAWRVL010000053.1:0-12439 GCF_036663595.1 Halalkalibacter lacteus | reverse complement strand
TAAAAAAGTCGTGATATACGGCTATTTGTCATGCGTACCGGTAAGGTGCGCTTATTTTTTATAATTCGGGCTTACGGAAAAGTAACTTGGACCTACTCGAAACGATACGAGAATTTGCCTCATAAACGCAAAGAAATATATCGAAAAATAACTGTTCAACGAAAAATGTCGCACGAAAAATTAGCGAACGATATTTTGTCTCTAGGTTCTGATGTACGAGTAGAAACCATGCGGTTTCAATCTCTGCAAAAACGTGCGAAAAATACTACTCGCAATAAGGTGAATGGTAAAATCAATCGCAAAAAACGGTTCGGGAAATCAATCTCCAACCGTGCTCCTGCAATGCTGCTCACAATTATAAACCGAAAACTTGGTTATCAAGGACGGTCAATAAAGAAGATTGATACTTATGCAACAAAAGCAAGTCAATTTAATCATTTAACTGGAGAATACAACAAAAAACAACTTTCAGACCGTTGGAATGATTTTGGAGGGTTCTACATCCAACGTGATTTATATAGCGCTTTTTTGATAGGAAACACGAATGAAACTCTCGATTCCGTTGATGTGGATTCATGTAATGCACGATGGTATGAATTTATTGAACTGCATAATTGTGAAATTGAAAGACTAAAACAATTATCAAGTAAAACGTTGCGTTGGTTTGTCGCATAAACACAAACCTGATTGGTCGTGATAACGCCCAAGAGAAGTCGGAACGATAAGCACATCAAGAGTCTTTCTAGGCTTGTTGAGAGAAGTGCCTTGCTCTACGCAATACGTCCGTTAATGTTCTAGGAGAAAGTACATCAGTGCTTTGGTAGAAACTCTTTCCGCAAGGAAAGAGAAGGGTACCTTTGAGAAGTGTGCTAGATACAGTGTATCCACGGTATCCTAGAACCCCACTGCTTTAGCTGTGGGAGTTGTCAGGTATAAGAAAATTATCCATCGTCCTGAAATTGTATTGAAACAAAATGCCTCCGACCGAGATGAAAGATTGGCACATAAACTTGCTGAGAAAGCAGAAAACTCCTGTATGATTAGCCGAGCAACTCGAGATAATATAGAAATTCAGTTACAAACAACCGTTAAAATTGTTTCTGAATAATCTATAGGCAATTAAAAAAGATTAAAGAAGCTAATAAAAACCACATCACGGGGAGATGAAAATGCATCTGCTCACCGCCAGATGCTAATTTTTTGACGAGTTTCTTCCTATTATATAGATTTATTTTTGTACTCCTTCTTCATACTCCCTGACAGATTTATAAATTTACGTAAGGAATTCTGACATAATTGAAATGTAATTAAAAAAAACAATTTAAAATGAATTTATAAATAGTAGTTTCGAGAAAGACATATTGTTAGTTATTTCCTAGGAGGGAAACACATGGGGTATAATACTTGTGATAAGATGTTTAACTGTGAAAAGGAGTTAACACTTTCTATTATCGGAGGTAAATGGAAATTGCCTATTTTATGGTACTTGGGTAAAGAGGGAACGAAACGATTCAGTGAACTGAAGTCTGTTATCCCAGATATTACCCCAAAAATGCTTGCTAATCAGTTGCGAGAGTTGGAAAAAGACTTCATTGTTGAGCGTAAAGTTTATCCCGTTGTTCCACCTAAAGTGGAATATTCACTTAGTGAAAAAGGAAAAACTCTGATGCCGATTCTTGATTCTATGTACGAATGGGGAAAACACCATATGGAGACTGTTATGAAACAAAGAGTAGAAGAAATTGAATTTATCAAGTGAAAAAATAAACAGCATGTTATGGGACTTCTCAAAAGTGATTTTAAAGCAGGAGATTAGATATATATAAATATACGAAACTATTATGTTGCATTGAAAAGGCTCCGGATTTTTTATTAAGTCCGGAGCCTTTTTATAAGGATCATTATCGTAATTAGGATTATATTATATGTTAAATCATGATGCTGTTTCAAATTGTAGCAGCCTTAACTTTAAGAAACGAGATCTTTAATTTTTTATTTCTTGCTTCTTAAATGGAAAATTATTCTATATGGTTTGACAGATTACTTATTACTTCATCTAAGTATCTAACCAAAATTTCTTTTTCTACTCAAGATTGGCATGTCTGCCAAACATAGTTTCGGAATTCAATCCCTTTTTCTCCATAACTCTTAATATAATGGCATCAAAGAATAATAGGAGCGTTTGTTCAAATAATGATCCCATTGGCTGTATGGTGTTAAATTCACTGTCTGTTTCGGTCTTAGATTTGGCAGGTAATTTAATAGAAATATCGGCTACTTTTCCAATCGTTGATTCAGGGAAAATGGTCACAAGCGCTACGGTTGCACCTAAGTTTTTTGCTTTTTCAGCCATCGATATTAAACTTTTCGTTTCTCCTGATCCGGATCCAATAATCAAAATGTCGTCCTTTTCTAAGTTAGGAGTGACAGATTCGCCTACTACATAAGTATCTAACCCCATATGCATCATTCGCATTGCAAAGGACTTAGCCATAAATCCAGATCGCCCTGCACCAGCCACAAAAATTTTCTTTGATTCAAGGACATGGTCTACCAATTTCTCAGCTTCTTCATTAGTTAGTAAGTCAGCGGTACGATTTAACTCTTTTATGATTTCAGTGACATATTGAGTTGTCTGCATAATGATATTCCTCTTCTCATGCAAAAGTTTCTTGTTTAATTAATCTTTGCATTTGAGCAGCAACTGCCTTTTTATCTTCTTGGCCTGTAATACCACCGCCTACAATCACAAGATCAGGCTGTGATTGTACCACTTCTGGAAGTGTGTCTAATTTAATCCCACCTGCTACTGCTGTTTTTGCATTCTTTACGACACGTTTAATGGCTTGAAGCTGTTCAAAAGGGTTTTCTCCAGCTGCTTGAAGATCATAGCCTGTGTGAACGCAAATATAATCCACACCAAGTGCATCCACTTCATATGCACGCTGTTCTAAGTCTTTTACATTAATCATATCGACAAGAATTTGTGTCCCTTGTTTTTTAGCTTCTTCCACTGCCCCTTTGATTGTTGCATCATCAGTTGCTCCAAGCACAGTAATAATATCAGCACCAGCTTCAGATGCCTTCATCACTTCATATGCACCTGCATCCATGATTTTTAAATCAGCTAATACTTGTAAAGAAGGAAATGCTTCTTTGATTTCTTTTACAGCTCTAAGCCCTTCATTAATGACAACTGGTGTACCAATTTCTACAATGTCAACGTGCTCCTGTACCTCATTTACTACTTCCTTTGCCTCCGGAATATTGACAAGATCCAATGCTAATTGAAGTTTCATATCTTCTTCACTCCTCATTTAAATTTTTATTATCATGTTTCTATAACTTATTCTAGGTTAAATCTTTCAATAAAGTAAGTACGCACTTTAATATCATATAGTAACTAAAAGTATACTGTTAGAAAAAATTTAAAAAGTGCGAAATGAAATCCGTCGCTTTAGTACGACTTTTGTTTTTCTCTTTGGTATATTATTTTGTCGAACCTTAATAGCTATTTTTTAGATTAATATGATCTTTAATTTTGCCCTATAGACAATTGATAACTCTTTATTAGAACACCAGAAATTTCAAAGACTATGTTATTTGCGAATTAATACCGTTAATTATTGTTTAAAAACGCAGTAAAATCAGTATCGTTTAGGATAGATATGAAAAAAATATGTGTTATAGCTTGCGGCAAAAAAGTATTAATATTAAGAATATTCGCAATAAAATTAGTCGTCGACAATATCTACCATGTTTTATAATCGGAGTTTCACCTTTGAAAGATTTAGCCTATTATAAATTTATTTTGATTCAGCAGCCTATCTACATTCAGACTGGTATGAGTAATAGATATTTATTTTGTAAATACACAAATGGGATGGACTCACAACGTACACGTAATTCCTTACAACAATGAGTTCTATGAAAGAAATGAATTGATACTAAGAGATTATTTGGGAGAACACCCTGAACTGCAAGGACAGAAAAAGGATTGCCTTTAAAGAATGTTTGGACTTATGATTTAAAGTAAGACTATAAGAGATATTTAATAAAATAACTTATTTTCAGTCCGCTGTATTGGCCTTGGAGCTAGAAATGAGAAGTGGCTTCTTATTGATAGGGATTTCACCAATGAGAATGACTCCAACAATCCCAGCAATCCTTTTATTATATATGGATAACATAAAAGTTACTTCATCCTTCCACTGGAAATCTATATCGTGAGTGTCTGCTTCCAAATTTAACTCTATATTATTCAAAAGCACACTTTTCTTTTCTTCTGCTATGCAAGTTGTAATATCTAATTTGTCCCAATAAGTCATTGAATAGTTACGAATACCGATTTTGATATTTTCTACACGCAAATCAATTAGAATCGACAAAAAATGTAGTGCATTATTAGAATTTAAATAGGTCGTTTTTAATGGGGGGAGGTATACAATTTTCTCTAATGTCCTTTCGTTGGAAAATAGCCTTTTAAACATTCAAGATCCCTCATTTCCTTCATTCTCATCGCCAAAAGTAAATGACACCATCAAATGTAAAATAATCCCCAATGTAATAAGAAAATTACTTTCACTTTAATTTGAACTATTAATCCAGACTTTTACCAATTTGTCAGATAGATCATTATTTGGTACGCAAGCTTATCTTCTTGGCCGGTTATACCTCCGCCTACAATGACAAGATCAGGTTGAATGTGTACAACTTCCGGAAGTGTGTTTAGCTTAATGCCACCTGCTACTGCTGTTTTTGCATTTTTTACGACACGTTTAATTGTCTGAAGTTGCTCAAAAGGATCTTCACCAGTTGCTTGTAGGTCATAGCCTGTGTGTACACAAATATAGTCAACACCAAGTTCATCAACTTCTTTGGCACGCTGTTCAAGGTCTTTCACATTAATCATGTTAACAAGAATTTGTGTCCCTGTTTTTTAGCTTCTTCTATTGCACCTTTTATCGTTGCATCATCAGTTGCCCCTAGTACAGTAATAATATCAGCGCTGGCTAAGGATGCCTTCATCACTTCATAAGCACCAGCGTCCATAATTTTTAAATCAGCCAGGTGTTCCAATTTCTACAACATCAATATGCTTCTGAACCTCTTTTACTAGTTCTTTTGCTTCTGGAATGTTTACAAGATCTAACGCTAACTGAAGTTCCATAAATTGTTTACTCCTTAATAATTTAGTTTAGTTGATACGGTTTCAGTGTAGGTGAGATGTTTACAAAAAATAAGTACGCACTTTGAAATCATATAGTTAAAAAAAATATACTATGGAAGAACTGAGTTGAATAGTAGCATGCGTGTTTGTCTATTTCGGCAAAGGATCCACTCTACAGAAGCTCATATTGGCATAATTACGTTTTGATCCTTAGATACAAATTCATGATCAACCAACTAATTTTTCCTGCTCACTCCATCAAACCAAAAAAAGCTAAGTTAACTTATAGATAATTCCATTCCAAAAAAAGTTCGTTATTCCTGTGAAATTGCTGTTTATTTTAGCTATACAAGAAAAAAAAGGGTCATTTTACGAACAATTAGGAAAAAAGAGCTTGAAAATTATGTGTTATATTTTCTGACGAAAATTATTTAAATTTTCTGAGTATGGAAGTTATAATTGCCCTCAACAAATTAATTTTTGTAATAAGCAAGAGGGAGAGGGATGCCGCGTTATGGATCAAAAGAAAATTATCATCATTGGAGCTGGTGTTGTTGGATGCAGCACTGCCTACTATTTAAGCAAAATGGGTCAACGAAACATTACGGTCATTGAGCAAGGACCATTATTTGAAACAGGGGGGTCGACATCTCATGCCCCTGGACTTGTGTTTCAACTTAATTCTTCAAAGCTATTAACAACCTTGGCTAATCAAACAGTTGAATGTTTTAAAGAGTTAAGCTCTGACGAAAAACCATCTTTTCATTCTGTTGGAAGTATTGAAGTGGCTAGTAGTCCCGAACGGTTAGAGGATTTGAAACGTAAGGCAGGGTTAGCTGCATCGTGGGGAATGGAATCATTTATTCTTTCACCGGAAGAATGTGAGGAAAAGTGTTCACTCATCAATTCGGAAAATATTTATGGCGGACTATATGTACCGTCAGATGGAATAGCCAAACCGCTTCGTGCTAATGAAAAAATGGCTGAATTTTCTATATCTCAAGGCGCGGTATTTTATAGTCACACAGAAGTAACCGACATTGATGTTGTAGACAGCCAAATAAAAGCTGTTGAAACAACGGCTGGAAGATTTGAAGCTGATATCGTTATTTGCTGTGCCGGGTTTTGGGGACCTCGTATTGGGGAGATGGCAGGTGTGACGATTCCTCTTCAACCACTGGCACATCAATATGTGTTTACGAATGATTTACAGGAATTAGCTGACGAAACAGAAGAAGTAACAGCTCCTCTTATCCGTGATCAAGATCGTGCTATGTATTATCGTCAAGTGTTCAAAGGTTTGGGAATTGGCTCTTATCAACATCGTCCATTGCCTGTTGAGATTCGTGAAATTACCAAATATGGCGAAACGAAAGAAATGCCATCTGTAAAGCCATTTACACCGGAAGATTTTGAAAAACCATGGCAAGATTCACTTAAACTGTTCCCTGCATTAACACAAGCAGGTTTAAAAAGAGGAATCAACGGCATCTTCTCGTTTACGCCTGATGGAATGCCACTGCTTGGGGAGTCGCAGAACGTACGTGGATTTTGGGTGGCAGAAGCTATATGGGTAACCCATTCTGCAGGTGTTGGGAAAGCAATGGCTGAATGGATTATTAATGGAGTACCAACCCTTGATTTGGAGTTATGTGATATTAATCGTTTTGACACATACGCACTAACTCCATCTTATTATAAAAAGCGTTCCATGGAAAATTTTGAAAAAATATATGATATCCATCATCCGTTCGTGACGCCAGTAACATCACGCGACATGCGTGTGAGCCCTTATTATCTGCGTCAAAAATCATTGAGGGCTTACTTTAACGAAAGATCTGGCTGGGAACAGCCACAATGGTATGGAGAAAATGATTCGCTTGTTGCCATGTATAAAAAAAACATCTTGGAGCATAAAGGATGGGCAGCTGAGTATTGGTCACCAACAATCGAGGCTGAACACCTACATACAAAGAAATATGTTGGACTTTATGATATGACAGCTACCAAAAAGCGACTCGAAATCAGCGGTGAAGAAGCAGTTGAATTTTTACAACAACTGACAACAAGTAATATTGATATTTCAGTTGGTCAAGTAACGAATACGTTAATGCTGCATGAATTAGCAGGAATAAAAGATGAAATAAGAGTGATTCGTACAGGCGTTTCCACCTTCCTTGTTCTTTGTACGGGAGCGGTTGAAGCTAGTTGGATCAAAAGACAATTACCAACATCAAGCCGAGTAATGATTCAAGATTTAACAGCTGGAATATGCGGTCTTGGTGTAATCGGTCCAAAGGCAAACGACGTGATGCAATCTCTTGCTCCTGAAGCCTTTACATCAAAGGTATGGCAGCCTGGACAAGCCAAAGAATTGTTTATTGGAAATGTTACCGTATTAGCTGTTTATGATTCCTATCTTGGTACAGAAGGATGGGAGTTATTTACGACTTTCGATCAAGGATTGCAATTATGGGATCAATTAGTTGAATCCGGACAACCATATCAGCTCATTGCCGTTGGAGACCGTGCACTTGAAAATCTTCGAATCGAATCACTTAAGTTAAGAAGTGGTAAAGACTTTTGGAGTGAGCATAGCCCATATGAAGTAGGGCTTCATCATATGGTTGACCTTAACAAACAAACTTTCATTGGAAAAGAAGCGTTGCTTGAACGTAAGGATGGGGGACCGAAACTTCTGGCAATTACATTAGAACTGAATGACCCTTCAATGGTTGTAATGGGGTATGAACCTGTATTTGATGAAGATACGGCGGTTGGTTTTGTCACAAGTGCTGGATATGCATATCATCTCGGCAAAGGGGTTGTACATGTATTGGTATTACCTGAAGCTGTAAAAGCAAGCAAGGAATTAAGTATTGAATACTTTGGAGAGCGTTACACTGCAAAAATCATCAGAGAATCTGTTGTGACTGTCTAATAACAAAATGGGAAAACAGGAGGTGTCCTATGTCGAAAATTTATGATGTCATTATCATCGGTTTAGGAGCAATGGGGAGTACGGCTGCTTATCAATTAGCGAAGAGAGGTCAACGGGTACTTGGGCTTGAACAGTTTGGTCCGGCACATGATCAAGGGTCGAGTCATGGCGGCTCAAGGATTATTCGACAATCTTATTTTGAAGATCCTGCTTATGTTCCCTTATTGCTTCGCGCCTATGAATTATGGGACGAGATTGAAAGAGAAAGTGGAGAAGAGATTTTGACGGTAACAGGCGGATTAATGATGGGTCCTCCTGATAGCTTAACGGTATCTGGGAGCATTGAAAGTGCAAAGCAGTGGAATCTTGCTTATGAGGTGTTGGAGGCAAATGATATTCGTGGACGTTTCCCGTTATTTAACCCTACTGATAATACCATAGCCTTATATGAAGAAAAGGCTGGATTTGTCAGGCCGGAATTAAGTGTCTATAGTCATCTTCTTCAAGCGGAAAAACACGGAGCTGACCTACGATTCTTTGAAGCTGTTCAATCCTGGGAAGCCCATCCTTCTGGTGAAGGTGTACGTGTTGTGACAGCTAACGGAACGTATGAAGCAGGAAAAATAATCATTTCTGCAGGAGCTTGGGCACCTCAGCTATTGAACGACTTAGGTGTAAGTTTAGAAGTAGAACGTCATATTCAAATGTTCTTTGAGCCAACTGGAGGAATAGAACCCTTCCGTGTTGGAAAACAGCCGATTTATATATGGGAAGCAGAAGATAATGTGCAATTATATGGTTTTCCTTCTTCAGCACTAGGAGCTGAAGGAGCAAAAGTCGCCTTCTTCCGTAAGGGAAAACCTTGTACCCCAGACACCATTGACCGAAACGTGTATGACGATGAAGTAGAAATGATGAGAAACTATCTTGCCCAAGGCATTCCAAAGTTAAATGGTCGTTTTTTACAAGGGAAAACTTGTATGTATACGAACACACCTGATGAGCATTTTGTCATTTCTGCTCACCCGGCTCACCCGCAAGTAACGGTCGCAGCTGGATTTTCCGGGCATGGATTTAAGTTTGCAAGTGTTGTAGGAGAGGTTTTAGCAGACTTAGTTATTAATGGGCAAACCAGTCATCCAATAGATTTATTCTGCCCACAGCGTTTTGTACATCAGTGATTTTTAAGTGAATCATCTCATAAATGGTCTATTTGACCCTTGCCAAGTGGATAAAGGAGGAAGACAGATGGTAATGAATCAGACAACAGTAAGTGATAAAGGGAAATTAAAGGAAACATTGAAAGGAGAGCTGTATACATCTCCGGAAATCTTTGAACTAGAAAAAGAGCAAATTTTCGCTAAAACATGGATTTTAGTTGGCTTTGAATATGAGGTAGGGAAGCCGGGCCAGTACATTACAACAAAGGTGCAGAACGAAAATATTCTAATTGTTAGAGGAAAAGACAATGTGCTTCGTGCGTTCATAAATGCATGTCGTCATCGTGGAGCGACACTTTGTAGTGACCCTTGCGGCAAAACGGGAGTTATTCGCTGTCCATACCATTCTTGGAGTTATGGTCTTGATGGTTCTTTGCTTGGAGTTCCAAATACAAGTGAGTGCCGTGATGAGTTGGTTAACAATGAAAACTATGGCTTAGAGCCTGTGCACCTTCGAATATGGCATGGAATGATTTGGCTGAGCCTAGCAGAAAACCCACTACCGGTTGAACAACAATTAGATACGCAAATAATTGACCGTTTTGGCGAGCTTGCTACATTCAGTAGATATCAAATTCAAGATTTAAAAGTCGCTCATCGTAAAGAGTACGAGGTAGCAGCAAATTGGAAACTCATCGTGGAAAATTTCCAAGAATGTTATCATTGTTCTTCTATTCATCCTGAATTAACAGCGACTCTTCCGGAATTCCGTTCAGGTATTGGTACTCAAAATTCAGTCGGTGGAGGAGCCAAGTTTAATGATGAGCTAGAAGCTTTCTCAATAAGCGGTAAAGGTAGCCGGCCGATGTTAAAAGGCTTACTTACAGAAGATGATCGTTTATATTATGGCATAACGATTCTTCCACTTGTATTTATTAATTTAACACCAGATCATGTCATTGTTCATCGTATCATTCCAATTAGTCCGGATAAATCTAAAGTAATTTGTGAATGGTTATTTGATCCAGAAGAAATGGAAAAATCAGATTTTGATCTAGTAGATGCTGTTGAATTGTTCCATCGTGTGAATATGCAAGATTTTGATGCGTGCGAGTGGTGTCAAGAAAACATGGGATCAAGAGCATACAAGAATGGCGGAATTTTAGTACCGATTGAACAACACGTTACTAAATTTTACAATTTTGTATTAGAGTCAATAGGTATGAAAGTCGAATAATCAATCTGGTTTGACACGTTGTACTAAAGTTATACGTGTCAAACCCTTCTTTAAAAAGTTAGTTTTTTTAATATGAGAGAGGAGAGTGAACATGGAACAAATGTTGATGTTCACTCTTATAGAAGATTTAAAGAACCATAAGAATAAATTTTAAGAGAAAATCTGAAAAGGAAGTGATGTGTTTTGGAACGTAGTGATAGGTCGACTTTCACAATTTCAGTAGGTATAGCTGCTATTTTTTTATTAATTGGTGTGCTTATACCTAAACAGTTTGCTGCTGCAATGACATTCGCTCAAAGTTTTATTCTTGAGTCATTTGGTTGGTTTTATCAGTTAGTCGCTACTTTTTTCCTTATATTTTCCTTTTTTATGATTTTCAGCAAATATGGGAAAATAAAACTTGGTATGCCTGATTCTAAACCCGAGTACAGCCGTCCCACTTGGTTTGCAATGTTATTTTCTGCCGGAATGGGAATAGGTCTCCTATTCTATGGTGTCTCTGAACCAATTGCTCATTTTACTACCCCTCCTTTAGGAGATGGAAGTACAGAGCAATCCGCTATTCTGGGTATGCGGTATACATGGCTTCATTGGGGATTACATGCTTGGGCCATCTATGCAATCGTAGGATTAGCCTTTGCTTATCAAAAGTTTAGAAAAAATGCACCAGGTTTAATGAGCGCCACGCTCTATCCTGTATTTGGTGAAAAGGTGAAAGGTCCTCTCGGTCAAACGATCGATGTGGTGGCTGTTTTTGCGACTTTGTTTGGGGTAGCAGCCTCTCTAGGGTTAGGATCACAGCAAGTCAATGCCGGATTAGAATATCTTGTAGGCATTCCTAATAACTTTATGGTACAAATCATGATTATTGCTATCATATCAGTGATCTTCATCATTTCAGCAAATACAGGTATTTCAAGAGGAATCAAATATTTAAGTAATGTAAATATGTCAATTGCCGTTTTACTATTTATTACAATGCTTGTTCTTGGTCCTACTTTATACCTGCTTAATATGTTTACATCAACATTAGGCAGTTATGTACAAAATGTAGCATTAATGGGATTGCGGTTGTCTCCTTTTGATGCCGAAGAAGCAGCTTGGACACAAGGTTGGACAATCTTTTATTGGGCATGGTGGGTTTCCTGGACTCCGTTTGTCGGTATGTTTATTGCCCGTGTTTCAAAAGGTCGCACAATACGAGAGTTTACCGTGACTGTTCTCCTCATTCCATCCCTTGTTTGCGCTCTATGGTTTACTGTTTTTGGTGGAACAGGCATCTATTTAGAATTTATCGAGGGCTTAAACGTATCTGGACAAGGAATTGAAACCACTTTATTCTATGTTTACCAACAATTTCCTTTAGGAATAATACTTTCAATTCTGACGGTGGTCCTTATCATAACCTTTTTTGTTACTTCAGCAGACTCAGCAACTTTTGTTTTAGGGATGCAGACGACTGGCGGAAGGTTAAACCCTCCAAACAAAGTAAAGGTCACATGGGGCGTCATCCTAGTAGCCTCTACCGTGGTATTGATGGCTTCAGGGGGATTAGCTGGTTTACAAACAGCTATCATTGTTAGTGCGTTACCACTAACATTCATTGCCTTAATCATGTGCTATGGTTTGATAAAAGCACTTAATCAAGACTTTGAAAAGCAAAATAATAAAGCAGTAATTAAAAAAGACAGAAAAAAAACAGTGAGTTAGGATAGGGAAGAAATCTATTCAATAGATCACCTTAAACGACATCCAGCAAAAACAGGTGATCGTTTAAGGTGGATTAGTTGTTTAGAGTGGGGGGATAATAATATTACAAAATAGTTAAAAAGAATTAAAAACAAGGACTTCGCCTAGTGAACTACTCACCACTTAGCTACGCTTGAAGTGGGAGCTTCTCACTTCCATGAAGAAAGCAACCTTTCTTCTCC
>NZ_JAWRVL010000052.1:0-13145 GCF_036663595.1 Halalkalibacter lacteus | reverse complement strand
CTAAAAGTTGACGAGATAACATGTATCTCTATTTCGCTTGGCTTTTGTTCAGTTTTCAAAGAACTACATTGTCGCTTAACAGCAACTTTTACATCATATCAAATCGTAATAAGTTTGTCAATGTATTTTTAATATTTCTTTCACGTCGTCTTGGCGACAAGAAATAATATACCATGCCAAACTAATAATTACAACTGTTTTTTAGAAAATATTATATAAAGTAACTTCTAACCATAGTTTAAGGGTCTGAACTGCCTTCCAGCTCAGACCCTTAATCATTTTGATGGAACTTTGTTGCATGGCTCCGTTCGCCGCGCGGTAGCTACGAGTTTGTTCATAAAGGGAAAAATCGCCCCTTTTTGAACAAACTCTTAAATAATAAATTGCTTAACTACAATTAACAGTACAACACCAGGTACTCCTAAGATACCTGAAACGGCTGCAGTTACACCATTAATAGGAATATGGAAATCAATAAAAGACCCAAACGCATTAACAAAGAACAACATTAGTGCACCAATCACCAGTTTAACTGCAATATTTCCTAAAAAACGAACTGGCTTCAAAGGAGCACCAACAACCAATAACACAACAACTAAACCAACCAGTATCGAAATTAAAATAACCGGATCCATCATATCACCTCAGGAAGCTTGTCTTTTTCTTAACTTATGCTAAATAAACAAAAAAAGAACAAACTGCTTAACGCAGTTCGTCCTTACTCGCCCGACGCTCTCTTGCTTCTCGTAACAGAAATGAATAAATGACTTCCGTTACTTTCATGTGGTATATGACTTCTTCGGAAGGATCTATGCTTCTTTCAATAAGTTGCTTTCCACTATCAAGTTTCTGTTTTTGTTCTTCAAGATGTTGAAATAACCGAGCATTCTCCATCTTGCGAAGTTTTTGTTTTTTTCCAAACAACACACACTCCACCTTATAGTGTAATTAACCTCAAGCGGCTACATAATTGTACAAAAAGGGGGAAATCACCCTTTTTTGCAGAAACTCTATAACTCTCTTCGCCCTTCAATAGCCCTAGATAATGTCACTTCATCAGCGTACTCTAAATCTCCTCCAACAGGGAGACCGTGCGCAATGCGAGTCACTTTTATTCCCGTTGGTTTTACAAGTCTTGAAATATACATCGCTGTTGCTTCGCCTTCAATATTAGGGTTTGTTGCGATAATGACCTCTTGAATCGTATCATCCTGCAGTCGCTTTAAAAGCTCGGGTATTTTAATATCTTCTGGTCCAATCCCATCCATCGGCGAAATCGCACCATGTAACACGTGATAATCTCCACGGTACTCTTTCATTTTCTCCATAGCAATCACATCTCTCGCTTCTTGGACAACACAAACTAATGATTTATCTCGATGTTGATCTTCGCATATGCGACACGGGTCGGAATCAGTAATATTATGGCAGATCGAACAATACGTTAAATTTCGCTTGGCATTGACTAACGCTTTTGCAAAATCAAGAACGTTATCTTCCTTCATATCTAAAACAAAAAAAGCCAGGCGACTAGCCGTCTTCGGTCCGATACCTGGCAATTTCATAAATCCTTCAATTAATTTTGCTATCGGTTCAGGATACTGCACACGATCTCCTCCTAGAACATTCCAGGAATATTCATTCCTTTTGTGAATTTGCCCATGTCATTTTCGACAAGCTCATCCACTTGTTTTAACGCTTCATTCGTCGCTGCTAAAATAAGATCTTGCAACATTTCAATATCGTCAGGATCTACTACATCCTCTGAAATTTTCACATCTAAAATACGCTTATCGCCGCTCGCTACAACGGTAACCATGCCACCACCAGCTGTTGCTTCTACTGTTTTTTCTTTTAATTCCTCTTGGGCTTTCGCCATTTGCTTTTGCATTTTTTGCATTTGCTTCATCATATTACCCATGTTTTTCATCTTATAATTCCTCCTTATTCTTGTCCATCTGTAATTTCAATTAATTCTTCACCAACCAACTTCACTGCTTCTTCTATTAGAGAATCATTTTCTTCTTCTTTAGTAGAACCTCGTTGGTCGCTGACATATTCCTCTTTCACTTTTTCCCACTGAGATTGAAGAAGAGTCACAAAGGATGATTGTCCAGATAAATTTTCACGAAGAATACTTTCTAGTACATCACGAAACTTTGTATCCATCATATCACGATGCATTTCATTTTGAAATGCCAGAACGACTGTGGCAGAAGAAGAGGCAACAGGTTTGCAGTCACTTAACCAAGCATGAGCCGGTACACTTTGACTTTTTGTTCGTTCCATTACATCTCCCCACCTAGATGTAACGACTTGCAAGTTCTTCTTATCTGCTTCTTTTAAGATCTCCTTCACTTTCCCCGTTGACGCCCTGCCTTGAACTGGCGCCTTTTTAGGTCTACGTTGCAGAGGAGCTTGAGGTTCGCCTTTTGACGTTATCGCGATGTTTCCAGATTGAATATCTTCTAGTTTCTTTTCAAGAGTATGGACTAAATTCTTAAGTTGCTCCACTTCACTTATTGAAGCCGAAGGAACAGAAGAATGATCAGATACTCCTGCACGTTGATTCATTAATTTTAGCAATGCTAATTCAAGAAAAATCTTAGGATGAGCTGACCATTTCATTTCTTGTTGACTGACATTTAACGATTCAATTGCTATATACAACCAGTTTGAATCAACGTTCACCGTCAATTCTTTAAAAAAATCATCTACTTTCGCTCTCTCTAACAATCCCTCTGCCTGTGGAGCGTTTTTATAAAGGAGCAAGTCTCGAAAATAATAGATTAAATCCTCAACAAACCGGATAGGATCTTTCCCATCTTGTAATAATCGCTCAAGGGTTTCCAACGCATCTATCGTATTCCCAGATTGAATAGAAGATACAACCTCCGTTAAAGCACTTTGAGAAACGGCACCGGTTACGACCAACACATCTTCTAATGTTAATGACTCTTCCGAAAAAGAAATAGCTTGATCCAATAAACTCAGAGCGTCACGCATACCACCTTCAGCAGCTCTAGCAATCATAAATAACGCATCTTCTTCAGCCATCACATCATCGTGATTAAGAATATGTTTCATACGGGAGACGATTGCCTGATTGGTAATGCGTTTAAAATCAAAACGCTGACAACGAGAAATAATCGTAAGCGGAATTTTATGTGGTTCTGTCGTCGCAAGAATAAACAACACATGGCTCGGTGGTTCTTCTAGTGTCTTTAATAAAGCATTAAACGCACCTGTCGATAACATATGTACTTCATCAATAATATACACCTTATAGCGTACTTCACTCGGTGCAAACTTTACTTTATCACGAATGTCACGAATTTCATCTACACCATTATTTGAAGCAGCATCAATTTCAATGACATCAACAATGGCTCCCGAAGTAATCCCAAGACAAGCTGAACACTCATTACACGGTTCTGCAACAGGCGCCTGTTCACAGTTAATCGCCTTAGAAATAATTTTAGCAGCACTTGTTTTACCCGTACCGCGTGGACCAGAGAATAAATAGGCGTGGGATAATTTTTGTTGGAGTAATGCATTTTGTAAAGTTTTCGTTATGTGTTCTTGCCCTACAACATCTTGTAACTGTTGAGGTCTCCAAACACGATACAGCGCTTGATAACCCAAACCCACTCCCCCTCTATTTTTTTCACTCTACACCATTATAGCGATTGCACCCACATTTTAAAAGTATATAACCAAAACAAAAAAGCAACTACGCGAACGTAATTGCCTTTTTTATAAAAATTTAATACCGTGCACCCTCTGTTGATAATGCCACCACGAGCGTTACCTAAGCAGTTAGCTCGGCCCAGGCGACTCCACGGCACACGGAAGGGGCCACTTACTGCTGCTTCCTTCCGGACCTGACAGGGTTCATGGGTTTCCGTTGCGTGGAACCCAAGCGTCAACACCACTTACTTAGGTCAGACCTCGCGGTGACAAAACCTAAAGAGGGGATTCAGCCTCGCTACAGCGGATTGCGAGTACAGGGCACCGCTACCTCCCCACCTAGCACGGCAAAATGATTAACAAAGTCATGTGCGTCACTACCGACGCATAACCTAGTATAGATCGTTTGAGATTAAAATGCAACCGTAACAAACTGGAAACTAAGTTAATTTGATCGTTTAAGCTTTTTCTTTTTTCGAAGTTCACGAAAAAAAGTTGTTAAAATCGATCCACATGCTTCTTCAAGGCAGCCACCAACAACTTCTGCTTGATGATTGAAACGTGATTCTTCCAAAAGATTCATCAATGTTCCTGCACAACCAGCCTTTGGATCTGTTGCACCGTAGACAACTTTATCAATTCTTGATTGAACAATTGCCCCAGCACACATAGGGCACGGTTCCAATGTAACATATAAGGTACAACCAGTTAACCGCCAATTATTTAACTTTGAACAAGCCTCTTGTATGACTGTAAGTTCAGCATGCGCTAATGCTTGTTGATCAATTTCTCTGCGGTTATGAGCTGCAGCGACGACTTCACCCTCTTTAACAATAATAGCACCAATAGGAACTTCTCCTATCGCTTCTGCTTTATCAGCCTCTAGCAAAGCGAGTTCCATCCATTTCTCATCATGGTTCAAATGACATCGCACTCCTGTTAATCAGTTAAGAACTTGACCGCTCTATGGTCAAGTTCTTATGATAATAAACTTTCATACCTCATTGAAAACCCATTCATCCAAATTTCATTCTACCTTATCTTCATATAAAAAAACACTACCTTATCAAGTAGTGTAGCATTTTATGTATGGAGGAGGAAGAGGGATTCGAACCCCCGCGCGGTTTGACCCGCCTGTCGGTTTTCAAGACCGATCCCTTCAGCCAGACTTGGGTATTCCTCCGTATTTGCTGACAAGATCTATTATATACAAGAACAAATACAATGACAAGCACTTTTCAAAAAAATTATCACACTATGTTTATTGACAAAACTTCTGTATCAAAAAAGCCGACTGCACATTGATGCAGTCAGCTTTTTACTTTACTTAACTGTAATCTTTTCTGTATTTCCCATATATGGACGCAACACTTCAGGAATCACAACAGATCCATCTTCTTCTTGGTAATTTTCTAGAATAGCTGCGACTGTACGGCCGACTGCAAGACCTGATCCATTCAGCGTATGAACGAATTCTGGCTTCGCTTTTGGTTCAGGACGATACTTTATATTTGCACGACGCGCTTGAAAGTCTTCAAAGTTACTACATGAAGAAATCTCTCGATAAGAATCGTTACTTGGAATCCAAACTTCAATATCATACTTTTTCGCTGCAGTAAATCCTAGATCAGCTGTGCACATACGTAACACACGATATGGTAGGTTCAAAAGTTGTAACACTTTCTCAGCGTGTCCTGTTAATGTCTCAAGAGCTTCATAAGAATCTTTCGGCTTCACAAACCTTACTAACTCCACTTTGTTAAACTGATGTTGACGAATCAATCCGCGTGTATCACGCCCTGCTGACCCCGCCTCAGAACGGAAATTTGCACTATATGCTGTGTAGGCAATTGGCAATTGCTCTGCTGTTAAAATCTCATCACGATGCAGATTTGTTACTGGCACTTCTGCAGTAGGAATAAGAAAATAATCTTGACCTTGTATTTTAAAAGCATCTTCTTCAAACTTTGGAAGTTGTCCAGTACCGGTCATACTTGCTCGATTTACGATAAACGGAGGAATAACTTCTTCATATCCGTGCTCATCATGATGTAAGTCCATCATAAAGTTAATTAATGCACGCTCTAAACGCGCACCTAGCCCTTTATAAAAGACAAAACGGCTCCCCGTTACTTTCGATGCTCTTTCAAAGTCGACGATTCCTAAGTCAGTTGCAAGATCCCAATGTGCCTTCGATTCAAATTCAAATGAGCGAACGTCTCCCCACGTACGAATTTCAACATTATCATCTTCCGTGTCCCCAACAGGAACGCTCTCGTGTGGTACATTAGGGATTGTTAAGAGAATGCCCTCTAAATCTTCTTCCACATTTCGTAACTGTTCATCAAGTGACTTAATCTTCTCAGACACTTCTTTTGTTTCTTTAATGAGGTGATCAGCATCTTGCTTTTCACGCTTTAGTTGAGCTACCTCTTGTGACACTTGGTTTCTTCTGCTCTTGAGCTCTTCTACCTTAACAATAATCGCACGTCTTTTTTCATCTAATTCACTAAAACGTTCAAGACCAGAAATATCTTCTCCTCTTGTCGCTAATCTACTTTTTATTTGTTCAAAATCTTTCCGTAAACGTTTAATATCTAACATCGTTGTCCTCCTTAATCTACTCTTTTTTATTTTACCAAATAATAAAGAAATTAGAAAAACTTAGCTACAGGTAGAACTAAATAGAAAACAGTATAAAAAAACCCCCACCCCTTCTAAATTGAAGAAGGGACGAGAGCACCCGCGATACCACCCTTGTTGCATAGATAGTAGGGTGCTATTCCCTTCTATCTAAAACCACTTTAGCAAATAACGGTTGCTACCGAGAAGATTTCATACCTCTACTCAAAGGTGGATTCGATACATGCTCTGACCGGTTCACACCGCACACCGGCTCTCTGTACAAAGCAATGTATGTACTAATCCTTATCTACGCATTACACTTTATTTTTTTGCATTTTCTACAATTGTAACAAAAAACTGATGGAAACGATGATCATCTGTTAGCTCTGGATGAAACGAACATGCAAGGAAATTTCCTTGTCTTGCAGCTACGATTTCATCTCCATACTTTGAAAGGACTTCAACATCTTCTCCTACTTCTAAAATAAGAGGAGCACGAATAAACACAGCACGAATATCTTCGCCTACACCCGTTACATGAAGGTCCGTTTCAAAGCTTTCACGCTGCCGACCAAACGCATTGCGCTGTACTTTCATATTCATAACTGCTAAATGACCTGTGTCTTGTCCCTCAATTGAGCTTGCCATCAGAATGAGGCCTGCACACGTACCAAACATCGGCTTTCCTGAAGTTGCAAACTCTTTTAACGGTTCAAAGAAACCATACAAATCAATTAAACGACGCATCGTTGTACTTTCTCCACCAGGAAAAACCAACCCATCTATATAAGCTAGTTGTTCGACCTTTTTCACAACAACGACTTCTGTATTTGGAGCCTCTAAGCATTTTACATGCTCTCTAACAGCTCCTTGTAATGCTAATACCCCGATTTTAACCATTACAAGCTTCCTTTCCCTTATCCAACCTAGAGTTTACCAGCCGCGCTCTTGCATGCGCTCTGTTGGGTTAAGAGTCGAAATTTCAATCCCTTTCATCGCTGTTCCAAGACCTTTAGAAAGTTCAGCAATTAAAGCATAATCTTCAAAGTGAGTCGTTGCTTCTACAATTGCACGAGCAAACTTCTCCGGGTTCTCCGATTTAAAAATACCAGAACCAACAAATACTCCATCAGCACCCAACTGCATCATTAATGCAGCATCTGCAGGAGTAGCTACACCACCAGCTGCAAAGTTAACTACAGGTAATTTGCCCGTCTCTTTAATTTGTAGTAGTAGGTCAAAAGAAGCACCAAGGTTTTTCGCTTCCGTCATCAATTCATCTGTAGACATTTGTTTCACTTTGTTGATTTGTCCTTGGATCATACGCATATGGCGAACAGCCTCAACGATATTTCCTGTACCAGGCTCACCTTTTGTACGAATCATAGATGCCCCTTCACCAATACGACGAGATGCTTCTCCTAAATCACGAGCTCCGCAAACAAATGGTACTGTAAAATCACGCTTGTACAAATGGAATACTTCATCTGCAGGTGTTAACACTTCACTTTCATCAATGTAATCGACACCCATCGCTTCAAGTATGCGTGCTTCTACAATGTGGCCAATACGTGCTTTTGCCATAACTGGAACTGATACGGCGTTTAATACCTCTTCAACAATTGTTGGGTCAGCCATACGCGCTACTCCACCCGCTGCACGAATATCTGCAGGTACACGCTCAAGCGCCATGACTGCAACTGCACCAGCTTGCTCTGCAATTTTTGCTTGTTCTGCATTAATGACGTCCATAATAACGCCACCTTTTTGCATTTCTGCCATCCCTCTTTTGACTCTGTCTGTTCCTATTTGGCTCATTTGTATATCCTCCTATACCGTTCTTCTTAGTTGAATGCTCATCCTTTAATAGTATACCTTAAAAAGGGTGCTTTCACATAAATTTTCAGTTATTATTTTAGCATGAAAAGGGTCCTAAGCAAAATTAGGACCCTTTTAGAAAAGCTTAGCCTCGGCCAAATTCATTTCAAGTAGACAGGTAATTGATTCCTGTACTCCGTTTCACTAGTAGATAATAATTCGGTGGAATCCTTAGCTTTTCTTAACTTCCTGTCATTTAACCTCTTTCACATCATATAACTATTGGTGATAACAGGAGAACACTCCTTTAATCTTTCTTACCTTTTAAGAAAACCAGCCTTTAACCGTATCAGCTACACCATTCCAGATACTTGAGAAGAACCCTCCGATGGCACGCATCATCATTGAAAACCAACCAGCTTTTTCAACTTCAACGTCCGTAACAACAGGAACTTCTGCACGTTGTGATGTATATAAAAATTCCTCATCTTCATCGCCATTATAGACAAGAGAAAGTGTTCCGACCTCAGTGCCCGCTTCAAATGGTGCTACTAATTCACCGTTTTCATTTAATTGACTTTCGTTAAGGCTAAGTTCTGTTGTATATAATTTTTCTTCTCCATTGCGCATAACCGTTGAAAGTGCCTCTACGCTAGAGATTCCAACTTCTCTTTCTTTACCTGCAGCAACCTGAATATGTTCGAATCCCTCAGGTACAAAACCAGCGTCTACAAGCTCCATATGTGTGAAGTTAGTAAAGCCATGATCTAGTAATTTTTTCGTTTCATTAAAACGATCATCTCGAGTGCCTGTTCGCATAACAACTGAGATAAATCGCATGCCATTACGTTCTGCGGTGCCCGTAAAAGCATTCCCTGCAGCTGAAGTATACCCAGTCTTTAAACCATCGACTCCTTCATAATTATGTTGCGGCTCAATTCCTGATAGCATCCAGTTCCAGTTACGCATTTCGATTAGTTCCTCTGGGCCTGCTTCAAATACCATTGTTGGGATACTTGCTGTTTCTAGTACTTCAGGGTAGTCATTTATTAAATGAAAGGCAAGCTTTGCAGTTGCACGTGCAGACATCATATTTTCTGCATTTTCACCAGTACCATCAGGATGATTTCCTTGAAGATCTGAATTATTTAACCCTGTTGAATTAACAAATTCATATTCTTCTAATCCTAACTCTGCACCCTTATCATTCATCATCTTCACAAATTGAGTCTCTGATCCAGCAATTAATTCAGCGAGAGCAATCGTAGAAGCATTTGCTGAATAAATCGCAACAGATTGGTACAATTGTTCTACTGAATACGTTGCATCTTGTCGCAAAGGAACATTCGATAATGCAGTTTGTAACGAAAGAGTCCTCACAAAGTCACTTATAGTGACTTCTTGATCCCAAGAAATTTTCCCTGCATTTATTGCTTCAAGGATAAGGTATTCACTCATCATTTTTGTCATACTTGCAGTTGGAAGAATAGCATCGATATTCTTCTGAAATAAAATCTTCCCCGTTTTTGCATCTACTAAAATAGCAGATTCAGCCTCTAAATCAAAAGCAGCACTTGTTTTGATTGGTTGTATTGCAGTTGCGACTATCACCACCGCAAGCATGATTGAAAGCCACTTTTTATACATTCGATGATCCACTCTAATCCCTCCACACCTTTTCACATAGAGGTTATTTTATCACAACTAATAAAAAAAAAATAGATAGAGAAGTCCCTATCTATTTTCCATAATTTATTAACGAGACTGTTCAAAAAGGTCGTTCTTACCTTTTTGGAGAATACCCGCTGATATTTTTTTAACACGCTATGAGCGATTTTCTCACCTTAGCATTCCTGTTTCATCATCCTCTTACAATGAATAATTTGGTGCTTCTTTCGTAATTTGTACATCATGTGGATGACTTTCACGTAATCCAGCACCGGTAATGCGAATAAACTGACCATTTTCTCTTAAATCATCTAACGTCGGCGTTCCGCAATAGCCCATTCCTGCACGAATCCCTCCAATTAGTTGGTGAATCGTATCGTGTAATGGTCCTTTATAAGGGATACGGCCTTCGATTCCTTCAGGGACTAATTTTTGTGCGTTTTCTTGGAAGTAGCGGTCTTTACTTCCTTTTTCCATTGCACCTAAAGAACCCATACCTCTGTATACTTTAAATTGACGTCCTTGATAAATTTCTCTTTCTCCAGGACTTTCAGAAACACCAGCAAGTAAACTTCCTAACATAACAGCATGTCCACCCGCAGCTAGTGCTTTAACGATATCACCTGAATATTTAATTCCTCCATCAGCGATAATAGGAACGCCGTGCTTCTTAGCTTCTGTTGCACAGTCATAAACAGCTGTTACTTGAGGAACACCTATTCCTGCTACAATACGTGTCGTACAAATCGAACCAGGTCCAATCCCTACCTTCACAACATCTACACCAGCTTCAATTAAATCGCGAGTAGCATGAGCAGTTGCGACATTTCCTGCGATAATTGTTAAATCAGGATAAGTAGAGCGAACTTCACGAACTTTATCTAAAACTCCCTTAGAATGACCATGAGCTGTATCGATCACAATGGCATCTATACCGGCTTCAACCAATGCGGCTAGTCTAACGTCAGCATCAGCAGAAACGCCAATTGCTGCCCCTACTACAAGCCTTCCTTGTGAGTCTTTAGCTGAATTAGGGAATTCAATCACTTTTTCAATGTCTTTAATCGTAATGAGCCCTTTTAATACACCTTCATCATCGACTAAAGGAAGCTTTTCAATTTTATATTGTTGAAGAATTTTTTCAGCATCATTTAATGTAGTACCAACTGGTGCAGTTACTAGATTCTCTTTTGTCATCACTTCATCAATTTTAATCGAATAATCTTCGATAAAGCGTAAATCGCGATTTGTGAGAATTCCAACAAGCTTCTGGCCCTCATCTACAATCGGCACACCTGAAATACGATATTTGCCCATGAGGTGTTCAGCATCAAATACTTGACGATCTGCTGTTAAATAAAATGGATTCGTAATAACACCACTTTCAGACCGTTTCACAAGGTCAACTTGTTCAGCTTGCTGTTCAATTGACATATTTTTATGAACGATTCCAAGTCCACCTTCACGCGCAATCGCAATTGCCATTTTTGCTTCTGTAACAGTATCCATTCCTGCACTAATAACTGGAATGTTTAATTGTAAGTTTTCACTTAATTTCGTTTTTACAGAAACATCACGCGGCAATATTTCTGACTTTCCTGGTACAAGTAGCACGTCATCAAAGGTAAGACCTTCCTTTTGAAATTTAGTTTCCCACATTAAATTCTGCCTCCCCATTTTTTAATAAGTTCGTGAAAATATTATTAGTAGCTTATCAATTGGGCAAACTACTGTCAAGAATCGATATAATGTGAGACTTTTTTGAATATACAGACGAAAGGAGGTTTAGGATGAATTTGTTACAAAGCGATTTATTTATCCCATTTTATTCAGCTACTTACTCGAGAAAATTTTTAACAGATAGATATGAAACAAATCAATTAGCACAGTCAAAAACGAAGAGCTATCAAGTTTGTTCTTCGTTTATGTATCATCTACAACATGGGCAACTTTATTTTAAACATGCTTCTATCGTGCCTTTTGAGTTAAAACCCATTTTGCTATTTTATGGGTATGTACAGTTATTAAAAGCATGTATTTTAACAACAGACCCTAACTATCCTGAAAATTCACAAGTACTGGCCCATGGAGTAACGACCCGTAAAAGAAAAAAATCAACTTATCGTTTTCTAGACGATGAAGTCAAAATTCAGAAAAACGGTCTTTTCTCGCACTTTTTAGACAAAATGTTTCATGTGAAACATCAAGAAGGCGAAAAATATCAAATGCTGACACTTTTACGTCATATTGCAGATATGCATCCATTATTTTCACAAATTAATAAAGAACAAATTTCTTATAAAGGTAACATAGTTCAGAATCAAATTGACATTTCCTCTAAAGTTCTTGATTCATACCATATGACAGCAAATCGGTTTGAGCAATATTTAGAATCAAATACAGTTGGAATTACTTCAGGTCGTTTCAAAGTGTCTGAGCAAAATGGTCAATTAGCAATCAATCTCCCCTTTTCTCTCTCTTTATGGAAATCAACACCTTGGCTATTTAATTATGACGGGGATATTCATCTTCTTAAAGACAAAGAAACGATAAGCTCTTACAAGTTACCTGAACTAGCAACTCACTTTCTACTGCTTTATAACTTAAGTATGATCTGTAGATATGAAGCTGAATGGTGGGGAGACCTCATTCACACGTTTGATGGAGTCGATTTCCCCTTTATTTCTCATTACTTAACGATTGCTGAACAAAAAATCCCTCTCATTATTTCTAGTTATTTAACTGAATAACAGAGCCATATTTGCTGTCCGATTTAATTGTGTCTTCCTTGGAAACTGCTCCTGTACATAGGTGCAGTTTCTCACCTCTCTCTTTTACGGAATAACTTCGGTAAGGTGCCTCTCCCTGTATACTTCACAAACCTCACCTACCTGAATATGGCGAAGGAAGTCTTAAATACCAAAATATTTCTTCTGTACATTCAATTTACATCATTACGATATGGGACAGTTATCGGCAATGCGTTGATTTAAATAAACATTACCTACTAGCAGAGTTTGAAAATGCACCACTTGTCCCTTTTAAAATGCCTGGATATGCTCTTAATTATTTAGTTAAACGAAACCCTTACTGTTTTTACCTTCAATTTGTTGTTTTGCAGTTTATGATGCTTATCTAGGGTGTATAGAGTACAACAAATTGTATAAAAAAGAACAAAGACAATTCTTGCAAAAGTACTACCAACATTCCAACTATCAATTGCGCTGAAATAGAGATAATAGGCAAAAAAAAGACAATCCAAATGGATTGTCTTTTATCTGCCTGGCAACGTCCTACTCTTGCAGGGGGAAGCCCCCAACTACCATCGGCGCAAAAGAGCTTAA
>NZ_JAWRVL010000051.1:0-13473 GCF_036663595.1 Halalkalibacter lacteus | reverse complement strand
CCATATGAGCAGAATTTACTCCTATATTTCTTAACTCTTTACATAAGATATTTGGAAAATCTTTATCTAAACCATTACCGTTAGTCTCATCAAATAGAGACCAATGTGTAAAAAATATATCTGCTCCAGCGTTCGCAAGTGAGCGACAAATTGCTGCCCCTATTCCTTTTGAACGACTTGCACCTGTAATTATTGCAACTTTACCTTTTAGACCAGTCATTAGTTATCCTCCTAATTTTTAGGTGCTAAGAGGTGAATATAAGAGATGTAAAATTTCCTTGAAACACAAAAAAGCAGATACAAAGGTATCCACTAGTGCTCTTAGGTATTAACACACCAAGCGACCCTTGTTAATGATTTAAAAATAGACATATTTCACCCGTTACAGGTTAATATTCTATTCATTTTGATAATCATTACAAGGTTGTACACATGTTGAGTTGAATCCCCTTCCATTTACATCTCTACAAAAAAGTGTACAGGAAAATTTCTCATTAAACAACCAGAATAACAAAATATGGTATTACTTTCTCTTACTCCACAATCTGGCCCTTAAATGAAAAATGAGCACTACCCTTATTCAAGAATAGCGCCCGATTGTGGAAGATCAACTATATTATTAAAGGCTGAAGAACTGCTTTCGCTTATTGAACTATAGCTCCTGTTAGAACAATAAAACCCTTGCTATTATTTTTCTCGAACAATAATTTCATAAGGTTCGTTTCCTTTAATTACATTATCTGTGACTGCTGATTGCACAATATCAGCAATCATTTCTTCAATATGTTTAATATTCGTATTGTCCCCCTCACTTACATCTACATTTATGAGTCGTTTTGGAAAATTTTCAAGGTCATATTCAATCGAATACAAACTTACATTTTCGTCAGATTTATTAACTTGAATATATTGAGCTAATTCCATAGTTGCTTTATCAAGTTCAGCCATATACTCTTTGCCTACTTCCACCCCTTTTTCGTTAATCTTAATTTCTTCATCAATGACTCCATTACCACTTGCATTACTATTTGACACAATTTGAAAAACTACCATTACACAGATTAATGTCAGAACAACTAAACCAATATATATAGGTTTTCGCATATAAACACCCCCTTTATATAAAGGGATGTCCAAATATCCAAAATATGTTATATTTTTCGCTTTTTATAACATTCTTCTTTCATTAATATGCTCGTTTAGGGGTAGTACCAGCGAAGATGTCACTACCCGCAATAAGGGGTAGCGTCAGGAAAATGCGGATTTACAACGCTAAGCAAATTACAGCATAGAAAAATCGGTTCCTTTACAACGATAGGAACCGATTTTTTTAATTGGCTTATTTCGCTAACGCACCCGTTTGTTTAATAAGAAAAGTCTAATAACTAACCTTTATGTATTTTATCAACTTTCTCTTCAATTCTCTTGAGTTGTTCCTTAATGTCTTCAAGGCTTTGATGTGACTTACCGTTGTTGTTAGGATTCCATATCCATTTAGCTATTAAAATTATGAGTGTTATAAGTAAGATAGGCATGAGTAACGCCATTAACACATCGAGAACTGGAAACATAATTTAACCCTCCCTATACTTTATCCCATATGTTAACCTTAACATTTAACATCTCCCTTGTGTTAAAAATCCCCACAACTTGTTAAATTATCCTGCCCGTTAGTTTAAGTGAAAATATTCACAATCTCGTTAGCGCAATAAGCCAAAGGAGCTGCCGTTACGACAACTCCCTGTTCAACTCTTGCACCCGTAAGTTGAAATCAAAACTTTAAACCAGCATACATTCTGGCTGATGAAGAAGGAGAAAATCTCACTTTATATTTAGTACCAAGTTCTTTCTTCACTTTTTCAGTAAACTGTTGACCTAGTTTATTATGCTTATTTTCCAATTCAATTCCGTTGGGACGCAACGTATCTGTACTCCAATCAATCCATTCACCATATTTCATTCCCCATTTCATAAGTTCTTCTTTTATATCATCTGAAATGGGAACTTCATCAATATCAAAATTACACCCACATTTATTACACCAAATAGGGTCTGTATCAACATCACCTTCAACTTTTAATTCATAAGTTTCTTTATGTTCACAAAAACATCGCATAACAATAACCACTCCTTTATGCCTCCATTATTAAAGAAAAGCGCCCTTTTCATGAAGAAAGACGCTTTCCTTATTTCAGAAAAGCGCCCGTTTTACAGGATCCGGATACACAATTCCCAGTACAATTGATCCTACCATAATATTTGTTAATTTTATTTTACTGGACGGAAATTTATTTTAATGGTATTTGGTAATCTCATCATCTTGTGAAAATATTATTATGAATGTAATAATTTTTGTTTTTGCTCGTTAAACTCTTCTTCTGTTAAAAAATCTTGTTCTTTTAACTTTGCTAGTTTTTCCAACTTCACAACAGGATCAAGGTCATTTCTTGAAGGCTGAGAGTTGAGCAATACCAAAATTTGATCCGGTTCTGTACGCATCATCACTCGATAGCCTTCACTTGAAGTGGTTGCTATACCCTCGTCATTGGGCCTGCAATATCCGCCGACTTGACACGATCCATCGTCACGAACCAAGACTTTTCCTAATAAACCAACAGTCACCCATTCAGGTCGCTTGAGACGGGAAACATATTCTATTTTGGGGTCCCAATCAGGGTTCAGAATCGGCTGGATTTCTTTTCGTTCTGCGATTATTACATTTCCTGTTTTATCTGTTTGCGCAGGGACTGTTACCTCATGACGCTGGACTCTTCCCCATTTATCTGTCACAAACTTATCTTTCCAGCGCATTTCTCCACTATCACCAATCAAACCAGGAGAAGTACTTGTAACGCCTACAATATACGTATCATCCTTATTTGCTTTGCGTATCTTGTCGTTTGCCCCGTCAAATGTTACAAAATACCCTACATTAATTGAATTACCATCTGCGGTTTCAAACATTTCCGCATAGTCGGCCCCTCCAGAAACAAAAGTCCCATCTATAAACATATTGCCGCTTGATGCCAGCCATTTTGCCCCTAACGCTCTATTATCATCATCAGTTCCGTTCCCGATAAACCAGGAATGTTCTTCCTCTGCATCACCAAACTGTCCCATGATATGAGCGCCGTCAAACCCTGCTGTATTAGTACCAAACCCTTCCGCATGAGAAGCATTGCCACTGGCGGTAGTAAATGCTCCTTCCGCATGAGAAGCGCTTCCACTGGCGATTGTAACTATTCCTTCCGCATGGGAGTCAAAACCACTGGCGGTTGTAAATATCCCTTCCGCATGCGAATCTCTTCCACTGGCAATGGTACCTAATCCTTCGGCATGGGAAGCTTCTCCACTTGCGGCTGTATTTACTCCTTCCGTATGAGAAAAGTTCCCACTAGCAGTATTTGAAATCCCTTCCGCATGAGAAGCATTGCCACTTGCCGTTGTAGAGGTTCCTTCCGCATGGGAATGAGGGCCGCTAGCTGTTGTGCTATTACCTTCCGCATGAGAAGCAGTTCCACTTGCCGTTGTAGAGGTTCCTTCTGCATGAGTTGCGAATCCGCTCGCAGTCGTTCCTACACCTTCAGCGTGTGAACTATCTCCACTCGCTAAGGTAGGGGCAGGGTCGCCAAATTGGTCAACTGCACCACCTTCCGCGTGGGAAGCTCTTCCAGTAGCAGTGTTTCCTTCTCCCTCAGCATGTGCATTCAGACCTTGTGATGGGTCTCCTGCATCTCCTGTCGTAGTATTTCGTCCTTCGACATGAGAATTTTCTCCGAATGCTTGTGTGTCTCTTCCCTCTGCATGAGAAGCATTTCCACCTGCTGTCGTTGTGTTTCCTTCGGCATGAGAGTCATTTCCACTTGCAGTTGTCCCTTGCCCTTCCGCATGAGAGCGAGCTCCACTGGCGGTTGTAGCTCTGCCTTCCGCATGAGAGCGAGGTCCGCTGGCGGTTGTAGCTCTGCCTTCCGCATGAGAAGCCAATCCACTAGCGGTTGTAGCTCTGCCTTCTGCTACGGAGCATCCATTTGTAGCATCTGTTATAATACACCCATTAGCACAACATGGTTCTGGAGATTGCAAAGTACCTATTTCCTGGGCTTGAACCTCTTCCTCCTGATGTTCACTGGACTTTATTTCTTTCTGATCAGACATTAACCATTACTCCCCCTTTCCAAAAATAACCATTTTTGTTTTGGCACAAAAGTTTTTTACGGACCTATTCATTCAAAAGTCCCTTCCTCATCCGTACGGGAAGTTGTCCCATTAGCCGTTGTACTTAATCCTTCTGCTTCCGAACAAGCTCCAATCGGATTTTGATTACATTCATTGGATATGATTTTTCCTCTTCCTTATGAAAATTGTTTGAAAACTCATTAAGAATCCTATTATTACGTTATGTTCCAACAAAACAGTGGTATAGACAAACTTATTAGTTTCGAGGAAATTTCCATGTATGACCTTTATTACGATCGATAAGTAAGGGGAGAATAAAACCCCATTTTTTTATACAACCTTTTATTCAATTAAATGGCCCGTTTGTGGAACAAGAAAAAACCCTGCAAACAGGATTTTTATCAAATTTTTTTAATTTAGGTCTTGATAAATTCTAAACTTCGCATCTTTTTTATAAACATCGTGACTTTATTTCAAATCTACATCTACACCAATTCAGCATGAATATCCAATTTTATTAAAAAGCCCATTAAATAGCCCTTTTCATAAAAAAGGAACGCTGTTCTTATTACAGAAACGCGCCCTTGAATAGCTAATCTGTTTTATTAGTTGGTTTTATTATAGTCCCTACTTTATTCCGAACGTTTAAAATAAATCGACTTCAATTCTTCTGTTAAATGCTTCAGTTCTCCATCAGCAATAATATACACTTCATCGCAAAGCTCTTCAATATCTTCAAAGTGATGACTTGTTAGTAAAATTGTTCGATCAGCAGCTTGAAGTGACCTTATAATCTCCTTGATATCATTATATGTTTTATAATCTAATGCATTAAATGGCTCATCGAGAATTAGAATGTCTTGATTTTCCATGATGGCTTGAGCAATGCCAAGTTTTTGCCTCATACCGAGCGAATAATCCTTCACTTTCGTTTTGTTATCTGGGTTTAATCCAACAAGATTCATCGTTTGTTTAATTTGTGTATCTGTTATTTTTTTATTAATCGCAGCTAAATACTGAAGGTTTTTAAAGCCACTATAAATCTCAATATATCCTGGTGAGTTAATGAATACCCCCACATTTTCTGGAAAATCAATTCCTGCTCCTAACACTTCATCACGAATTTTTACCATTCCTTCGTCTGGACGAATAAATCCACAAATCGTTTTAAATAATACCGATTTTCCACTTCCATTGCCACCGACAATACCGACTGTTTTCCCCTTTTCAATTTGTAGCTTAATATTTTTCAAAATAGTTTGTCCCGAAAATTCCTTGGACACATTACATACTTCGATTACGTTTGTCATGAATGAACCTCCTAATTAAAAAAAGCGTTTGTATGAACGACTAATGAAGATTAGTAGTAGGCTGAATCCGAGTATTAATACTGTAAATGCTCCACTCAAAGGTATGCCTGTCGAACCTTCAAGTATTTCTAGTCTTGCAATAGTTGCTAAACCTGCAGGATTATATGAAAGCAACATATTTGGTACTATATTGAGTGCGTGCATTGCCATGACAATTAAATAAGAAGCCGTCACATTTTTTAGCCAAATAAATAATAAGAAAAACATAAAGAACAATGCGCTAAATTCCAATATTTTCAGGCAAATAAAAATGGGCCAAATACTCATTTGAATATTTTCGGAAATTTGGATTGTATGGGCTATCCATGTTTTATTTGACAAATAGTAAAATATAAAAAGGAATGCAAAAGTTAAAATAATATAAATGATATGGAATATGAGTCCATTTAAAACAATCGCGAACAACCATTTCTTTTTCTGTTTGATTCGCATAAAGACAGGCAAATTATCATCTGAACACCAAGTTTCTATAAATAATGCAAACAAATATAACGGCGTTCCATAATAAATGAGCTGCTCTAAAAAGGTTAACAAATGAAAGTTACCTATTTCCTGTCCATAAAAAAAGCGAAGTATATAATCTTGTAATGACTCTTCCATCCCATTCATTGCTTTCCATATCGTTAAAATCCCTACAATTACACATAGCAATAAAATGATTTTACGTGTCCATAATGCTTGTGCGTAATAATAAAACAATCCTTTACCTGTCACTTTCCAAGACAGTGATAACTTACGAGACCAAGTAAACCGAATGCAGATGATTTGGACGTATACCAACACAATCATTCCTGTAACTGACCACAAAACACCATTTTCCATCGCAAAATTGTGATGAAGTATAATGTAGCGATTCAACGTAATAAAAGGTAGAGAACCTATTGTAGGTATTTTAATACTGATAGCCATAATCCCATAGGCAAGTAAGACCATTACCGTCACCACTCGTCGATCGAAGAAATGAAAAATAGTTAAGATGGACACGCCAACAGTAGCTAAGCCTACCATCATATATACACTACTACTAATCGTAGCCAATAGAGGCGTCGATAAGACGGCTTCAAAATAGTAAAATAGTTCATTTTCAGATGAACTATTCAAAGGATAGACATTCCCCTGAGGTAAGCCAATTCCCATTATGACTACAATGATGATTTGTAATAAAACAAAAAGGATCGCGTAAATCGAGATGGCTAGCCATTTTGTATAAAAATAACTTGTGAAATTTCGGCAGCGAATTAATAAAAAAGGTGTATCTTCTTCCAAGTTTCGAAAAATAGATAACAAAAAAATGGGCGTCATACAGTAAATTAGTAAATAATGTTCCGTTAACATTCGTAAAACAAACACTTCATAATTATCGAAAGTGCCTTGCCGTTCTACTATAGAAAATAAAATGAGGATAACAGCTAATAACAACAGAGGAGCCCCGATATACTTTCGAACATCTTGTTTTAAGATCGAAATCATGCTTTGCCTCCTACATCGTGTAAATAGATTCTTTTACTTTAAATTTCATATACACGACATAAAGGATGATGATGACAATGGCTAACATGGGGCCAATTATAAATGAAGCAGGATTAATAGCTTCGACAGAGATATTTGTTGGTTCAAAAGCCGTAACTAATCGTAAACGTTCAAGATGTAAAATCGAAAGGATAAAATTTTCCAATATCACATAAACAAAAGGACCTGTTAATATGACAAATAGGTTTTGGCTATACAGACTAAACACATATCCCATCGTTGCTACAATAACACAAATAAACCCTTTCCAAACACTTAACAACAATCCGTATAATAGTGGTGATTTTGTAAATAGTTCTCCTGCAAAATGTGTTTGTAATAATCTTGGTGCAACTTCTCCTGTTTGAGGTGAAACCCAAGTATAGGTTACATCAATCGGCTGAACTCCATAAAGAGCTGTAACCACACCAGCAAAAGAAATGATGAACATAATTAAGAACGAACTACCACTGATGACAATCCACTTCGATACCAAATATTGTTTTTTACTCGCTCTCGGTAAGGTATATTTTAAGAAGCCATTTTTACGCTCAAAGTACATGAGCCAACATGTCGGTAAAACTGCAATGAGTGGAAATATAAAATTAATTATTCCAAACCCAACTTCCCATACTTCTAACTGATGTTCTAATGCATAACTTTTATAGATGGTGCTACATAAAATAATCGACAATAAAGTCCCTACTATGATTGTTAGTAAAATCGGCCTTTTTAATTTACGCCATTCCAGTATGATTAAATTTCTCATCGTATTCCTCCATTTCGTTGATTTCACTATATCGAAGACATTTACCCGAAACAATAGGCTAGAAACAAACAAAGGTTTTAGAGGAACGTATTATTTTTCGTTCCTCTAAAACCTCTATTTATGCATTAAAACTGGATACCAATCGTAATCATTTGCCCATTCTTTTGATCATTTCGTGCGATAATTTTTCCGCCATATTGCTTAGCTATTTGTTGGACATTATATAATCCAAAGCCTCGGTTGTTCGAATGGGTGGATTTCGTCGAATACCCGAGCTTAAACAACTGCATAAATTGTTCATTCGTCATATACTCAGCTAGATTACTTACTGTCAGCTCGTATCGATCATTTAATTGCACCATTCGAATTAAAATTGTGTCGCCTCTGAAACAAGCTTCAATGGCATTATCGATCAGAATACCGAGAACTTCAATTAAATCATAATCTTCGCATGGAAAGGCTGAAACCGATACTGAACGTTCAATCTTCAATTTCATATTTAACTGTTCTGCACGTTTCATCTTCGTATAGAGAAAGCCTGCAATCACTTTATGATCCATATTCAGAAGCTCGTGCTGTCCACTTGTTAGTTGCACGTTTTCTACATACTTTGAAACCTGTTCTCGTGCATCCTCCATATTCCCAGTTGATTGCAAAATACTTGAAATGGCTAACAATTTATTCGAAAACTCATGTTGTCTAGAACGGACTTCCGCAACTAATTCATCAATAATTGGAATATATTTTTCAATTGCTTTCATTCGATTTTCCATTACCTGAGCCTTTTTTTGTTCATAAAAGACCCAACTAAGCATTAAAAGCACAATCAAAACAACGAATTCTATAAAAATAGGTTGAATTATTAGCCCGTTTTGATTCCGTGATGACAGAATAATATACAATATAAAGAAAAATACACTAACAATTATTAATTTAACAAAATGATTGAAATCATTGCGTATATAAGCTGAAAATTTTTTCTTCACGAGCCAATAAAAACATATTGTTAGAATAAGTATTAATGGGCTAATGGCCATCCGACTAATTGTGAATAAATCAATCGTTGCGACAGTGAATAATCGTATTAAGAACCATATAATAAATCCGAGCATTGTAACAAAGATAATTTCAATATGTGATGCTTTTAAAACAAAGCTATTCATTAATAATGTTAAAAAAAGTAGACCAATTAGACCTGATATCCTTTGAACAGGCAAAATCTCAAAATCCCTATGTAGTACTGCATTCATATTACTGCTATCAGTATTAAACAGTGGCTGATCTAATAGGAAAAATATCAAGATGACTACAAGCCATTGGATTGCTCCCTGTTTAAGGCTGAGCTTCTCACACCCTACTAATAACATAATCAAAAAGAGCGAGATTACATCAAGTGCTGTTTCAAATAATAACAATACCATTTTTCAACTTTCCAAGACTTGACTGCGATATTTAAGTCCAATTGGTAATGGAGCTAAGCAATGGCGAAGCTTGACTAGATTGTCTGCTTTTTGAATTGCTTCAATATACTTTTTATTGAGTATATAGCTTTTGTGGCATTGTACAAAGGGCCCATCGTCTAATAATTTCAGCATGGCTTTTAAAGAATAACCTGCGATTTTTTCTTGTCGGTGTTCCCCTTGTTCAGTTAGCAGATGAATAACCATTTTTTTACCGAAAGATTCAATATATAAAATATCTTGTAATCGGTATTCGAAAATAAATCCTTTTTGTTCAATCCTTACTGTTCGTTCATCTGTTTTCGGTTGCTGCAAGTAGTCGAGTACCTCTGCAATAATTTTCTGCACTTCCTCTTTTATGTATGGTTTCATTAGATAGTGATAACATTTTAATTCTCGATATGCTCGTAGTTCTTCAGTCACAATAGCTGTTTCAAAAATGATTGGCGTATATTTATATGTCTGTATAGAGCGTAGCTGTTTAACTAAATCTGTACCTTTATAATCGAGTAGTTGAATATCGACGATGAATACATCAAATTGTTGCTTTTGTGCCATAACCAAGGCATCTGTAGCACTGACTGAAAAAGAAAGTTGTAAATCTGGATCTAATTCAAATAAAGCATGCTCCAAAAACTGTTGAATTTTTTCATCATCTTCTATTATTAAAATATGTGTCATTTTAAAAGGCTCCCTATTTCTATCAATCTCTGTTAACCACATATATATTATAAGCACATCCTGTTTACGTATTGCAATCAATCTATTAGTTGACAGCTAGTTAAAGTTTACTGCCTCTTCATTTGTATAACTTTGAGCTTCGAATCAATTTCTAATTATTCCTTTATTCAATTAAATGGTTCTTTACATAAAGAAAGGCACTGTCCTTGTTACAGAAAAGCGCCCGTTCGAGAAGTGATTATTCTTTATTATTATGAGGAATTACCGATTGAAGAAATTAGCGAGATACTAAAAATAAATAGAAACACAATTAAGACTAGCTTAGGTAGGGGTAGGGATAAATTGAAAAATATGGTAGGGAGGTGTGGATATAATGAATGATAAGCTTCAAAACTTACGTAAGGCAAGTTGAGGAAATAAGAGAATTTAATGGTAAAATCTACATATAGAGTTTTAGGAGGTTTTTAGAGATGGCATCTTTATACGATCATATTGGTTTAGCTTATGATACTACTCGTAAAGCTGACCCTGAAATTTCCAGACGTTTACGAAATCATTTGCAAGTATCGAATGGATGTAGAATACTTGATATTGCTTGTGGAACGGGTAATTATACGGTTGCTTTAGAAAATACGGGCTTACATATGACTGGAAGTGATATTTCGATAGAAATGATTAAGAAAGCAAGAGGGAAATCAAAAACAATAGATTGGGAAGTAGCGGATGTAAACAAACTACCTTTTGAGAGTAACGTCTTTGAAGGAGTAACTTGTACATTAGCAATTCATCATTTTGATGACCTTTTGACCCCATTTCAAGAAGTTTTTAGAGTCCTTGATAAAGGTAGATTTGTCATTTTTACTTCATCTCCTGAACAGATGAATAATTATTGGCTTAAAGAATATTTTCCAAAAACTATTGAAATCTCCGCCAATCAAATGCCAAATGTAGCAGAAGTCAGCAATACATTAAAAACAGTTGGATTTAATATCGTCGGTCATGAAACGTTCTTAATACAACCTAATTTAGAAGATTTTTTCCTTTATAGTGGCAAGTATGAACCGAAAATGTATTTAGACGAAAAAGTACGATCAGGAATTTCTACATTCGCAAATTTAGCTTCAAAAGTCGAAGTTGACGAAGGTTGTAATAGGTTAAAAAAGGACATTGAAACTAAGAAAATTGAAGAGGTTTTAAACAAATTTAGTAGTAATTTAGGTGATTATGTTTATGTAATTGCTGAGAAGAAATAGTAAATTTTATCAATGGGTGCATTCCTACAACAAGGGGTGCTTCTTTTGTTATTGAACAAACATGGCAGGATACTTTAAGAAGATTAAGAAGTAAAGGGAATGGACTTAAAACAAAAGAAAAGGGAGGCTTTAAAATGAAACAAAATGTTGGTACAGAAGAAGCGATTAAAAGGTGGAATGGTTTTGCAGATACATATTCAGAAAATCATACTGAACAAGGAGACCTTCATAAAGAAGTTTTTTTAAATCCCACCTTATTTTCACTTATGGGAATTGTAAATAATAAAAGAGTTTTAGATGCTGGGTGCGGTGAAGGGTATTTAAGTAGAATTTTAGCCAAGTCTGAAGCCACTGTAACAGCAGTGGATTATTCTCCAATAATGTTAGAAATTGCCAAAGGAAGAACTCAAAAAGATTTGTTAATTGATTATAGACAGGGTAATTGTGAGGACTTGAATACTTTAGAAGATGAAAGTTTCGATTTAATAGTATCCAATATGGTCATTCAAGACCTTGCAAATTATGAAAAAGCATTTCAAGAAATGTATCGGTTATTAGTAGATGGAGGCAGTTTTATTTTTTCAATTTTGCATCCTTGTTTTGTTACTCCAGAATGTGGTTGGGAGAAAACAGAAAGCGGTGAAAAGTTGCACTGGAACGTAGATAAATATTTTTATGAAGGTGCGTATGAACAAGGTTTAGGTGATAAAGAAAAAATGTTATTCTTCCATAGAACATTAACAAGTTATATAAACACTTTAATGAAAACAGGTTTTGTCTTAGAAAGCATAGTAGAACCGAAGCCATCAAAAGAGATGCTAAAAAAATACCCTTCATTTGAAGAAGATTTTAGATGTGCTGACTTTATAGTTTTTAAATTAAAAAAATAAATGGTTTAAATTAGAAATTACCTTGTTTAACGGGTACTTTTCTTTAATAGACATTAATAGAAGATTTTCCACAATCGAGTTCTTTTCTGAAATAAGGAAAGCGCCCGTTTGTGGAATATGCTATAAACCTCTATCTCTTATTTCCTTTATGATAAGCTTAACAATTTTATCAGGAGAAAATGTTCCGTCTATAACAGTGTCTGAATTGGGTTTTATTGTAGTTTCCATTTCTAAATAAGCTATTCTTCCATTATTCAGATAAAAATTTAAATCGTTATGTATTTCTGTTATTGAATTATTTTTGTAATCCCTAATTAAACGCCTAGCCATTGCTACATCTAAAGGAGTGTCAATATAAATAGAAAGATCAATAAGTTTTTTCATTTTATCATTCTTATATGCGAACGGATAGTCGAGCAATATGTAAGAGGGTACTTCCTTAGAATTTATTAAAAAATCAATATCTGAGAGCAAAGGATCCAAATTCCATAGGTTATAATCAGCTCCTTCTTTCACCCAATTAATTAAATCTTCGGGTGAATCTTCAAAGTCATAATCATCAAAAAACAATTCTTTTGAATTCTTCAATTTAAGACCTAATTTCTTTGTTATTGTAGTTTTCCCTCCACCAGACACAGCTGCAATTGAAATGATTTTTGTCCTTATTGTCATTATAAAAACTCCTATCTATCTGTATAACTCCACAATCCTACCCAATTGCTTATTACAATTATTTCAAAATTATGGAGTTAGCTCAATCTTTTTTTCCATTAAAAAGACGCTTTCCATGCTCAGGAAAAGCGTCTTTTAATTAATAGTAGGTTCCTTTTTCTTTCTATTTACCTAAAAATCCACCGTCGGATTTTATGATTTGTCCTGTAATCCAACTAGAATCATCGCTGGCTAAGAATGTTATTAACCGTGCTGCATCTTCGGGTACTCCTATACGTCCTGTTGGGAATAGTGGAAGTAAATGATTTCTTATTTCCTCATTTATCCAACCGGAATCAGTGGGTCCAGGATTTACAGAATTTACTGTGATACCGATGGACGCTAATGCAACTGATAAAGGTTCAGTTATTGCAATCACCATCCCTTTAGTTGCTATATAAGCTAGATTGTTTGGATCTGGACCTTTAGATATCATATTAATGATTCGACCATCTTTTCTTTCAGAAAATGACTTTTCAAACCTTTTAGCAAATTCTACAGACAACATAAGTGTCCCACTGTTGTTCACTTTGTAATGCATGTCCAGAATTTCTGTATTCAATGTTCGAAAATTTGTAGGCGATTCAAAGGTAGCATTGTTAACTAATATACTAGGTGTACCTAACGTTTCTTCTACCCTATCCATAATAAGAC
>NZ_JAWRVL010000050.1:0-13506 GCF_036663595.1 Halalkalibacter lacteus | reverse complement strand
ATTTATTGGATTTTAGAAAGAAAGATAAAGGCATAAGAGAAACCCCACTTGAAAAAGTGGGGTTTCTCAACAATCTGCCCACTTGAAAAAGTGGGGTTTCTCAACAATCTGAAGAATGACCACATACATGGTCATTCTTAATAGCGTATCCAAAAAATCGTAAAATGGCTCCGCATGCTAAAAACTCAGTAGCAGTTAATACTGAATCTAAAACAAAAACAATATGCCGTTACCTCAGGCTAAAAGGATTGCTTACAATCTACAGGTTCAATATAACTTTCCTTGACGATATAGAACAGTGGACAATTTCATAACGGAATGAATATAACAGTTTTGACGTAATGGAAAAGGGTCTCCAAAATATTGCGGAAGGATGTTATCCATTGTTGCTTTCATCTTATCGACTAAAAGTTTGAATACTTCTTCCTCAGTATAAAATTGAGTTTCACGCCCTTGAAGCCATTCAAAATATGACACGATTACCCCGCCCGCATTGGCAAGAATATCAGGGATAATAATGACACCCTGATCACTCAAATAGTTATCTGCTTCACCCGTAACTGGCGCATTCGCTCCTTCGACAATAATCCGGGCTTTAATTTGCTCCATATTCTCCTGATGAATTTGATCTTCTAATGCCGCTAAGATTAACACATCTACATCAAGGACTAGAACTTTATCTCTTTCATGAATGGCTGCTTTAATTCCAGCTTCGGATAACTGTTCATCAGTAGTTGGGAGATCTCCTCGATTTTTGGATGTGAAATCAATTAAAGCTGGAATATCTAAGCCTTCAGAATTATAAAGCATGACATTACGGTCACTTACAGAAACTACTTTATTCTGTAAAAGAGCACATTGATGAGCTTCAAGTGCCGCAATTGAACCGACATTTCCAAAGCCTTGGACTGCAATTGTCAGCGGACGATTTTTATAACCTAATACTGTTTTAGCAAATTTATTTCCTGAATTTGAAAGAAAGGTATGCTGTTCCTTTAAGAAATCATGGAGTATGTACCGGAATGAAAAATAGACTCCCTTACCAGTAGCTTCTCTTCTTCCTAAAGAACCACCGTTTATGATACTTTTCCCAGTGAAACTTCCTCTATACGGTTCACCTGGACGAATGCTTTTGTACTCAGCCATCATCCAATCCATTTCACGATCACTAGAACCCATATCCGGTGCAGGAATATCTTTATCTGGACCCAAAACATCGCTAAAGTAATGCACGTACTTTTGACAAATTAAATTTAACTCTTTGACTGAGCGTTCCCTTGGATTTATGATTATGCCACCTTTCCCACCACCAAATGGAACATCATGAAGGGCATTCTTCAGCGTCATTAATGCAGCAAGGTTGACAACTTCTTCCTCATTAACTGATTCATGAAATCGAATTCCTCCTTTATATGGGCCAAGTGTGTTATTATGTTGCACTCGAAAAGCAGGAATTCGAACAACCTTGCCATTTTCCAAAGAAATTCGCAAAAATGATTTATGTACTTTGTTTGGTGTAGAAAGGATAGCAGCTAACGAAGTAAAAGCTTGTTCTCTTGATCCCTTCTGTAAATCCGGTAAAAAGGAAGAATCTTCCAACAAAGCATTTAATGAGTCTTGTACGATCGATACGGTTTGACTTGCCATAAAACAAAAACCTCCCAATAAATTAATTTTGTCACTTAATTGAATTATTGCGATTACAATTTTTTGAAAATTGCACACCTTTTTGCCGTTATTACAATTTTTACCCTTTCCCCTTAGAAACAAACACTGTGAAGCAAAATAAACGATTCAATACATTATGAATATGGAATCAAATTCAAACTATTTACATGACTAAAAAATTCTTATATTGTTGAAACTTATTGATGGTTGTCTGTTGTTCACCATGTTATAGTCAGATGAAACTAAAAAGATAAATAAGAAGAATGTGTAGGTGACGAACATGATTGAGATAAAGATTTCTAGGATTAGTGAAGGGGAATTCAATAGAGGGGTATTCGCAACATGTGATATAAAAAAAGGCGAACTATTCCATGAAGCACCTGTTGTTCCTTACCCCAATGAGCAACATGAGTTCATTGAACAAACGGTACTAGCTGATTATGTGTATGAGTATGGGATCAATCACACTGCGGTCGTCTTAGGATATGGAATGCTGTTTAACCATTCGTATGAGCCTAATGCGACGTATGATATTAATTTTGATAATCATACGTTTGACTACTATGCTTATAAAGATATAAAAGCAGGAGAAGAGATCGTGATCAACTATAATGGCGATGTTGATGACAAAGATCCCCTGTGGTTTAATAAGGACTGACATAGAGTCGTCTTTTTTGTTGCGCCTATTTAATTACAGAGAAAGAAACTTCAGTTTTTCAGTGGCTCCGTATTAATCGGAGTTATTTTTTTTCGATTAATAATTCTTGATAGTGTAATGCTCACTTCAGACTTCATATCAGGAGAAACGTATTTCCAAATTTGATAGGCAATTAAAGGAATTGATAAAGTGAGAGCTACAACTGCTGAAATCATCATATATGCCCATATAACATCGACTGGACTAAGAATGGTCAATTTATGATCGATATCTTTTATTAGAAACTCATAAATGCCCTTCACATAGATAAAAGACAAAATAAAAAATGCGTTACTAAACTATGCATTCAACACAAGGAATAAATTTCAAAAAAAGAGTAGAAGATAACAATACCAACATTCAATAATGGTTGTATATAAGGAGTGGTAGTAGATGGCAGCAGAGCATCAAACCAGATTAACATCTTCAGAAATTGCAGCACTTTGGAGTAGTTGCCAAAACAATAGCATGTCGATATGTATTTTTAAGTATTTTTTAGAAAATGTTGATGATGCAGACATTAAATCAATTATAAAGTACGCACTCAATATTTCGGAAAATAACCTTAGCCAATCAAGAAGTATTCTTAAGAACAGCAAACAATCTATACCAGTTGGGTTTTCAGATGAGGATGTGAGCCCTACTGCTCCACGCCTTTATTCGGATGCCTATTACCTATACTATCTTAAAAATATGGCAAAGGTAGGGTTATCCGTTTACGGTGTGGTCCTGGCAACTTCTGCAAAATCAAGTGTCCGTGATTTTTTAAGTCAAGCGATACAATCATCAATAGATTTGTACAATAAGACAGCAAGTCTTTTATTATCGAAAGGATTATTTGTAAGTCCGCCTTATGTTTCAACCCCTGATGCTGTTGATTTTATTGACAAAAAGAATTATAAAGGTGGTCTATTAAGTATGAACCTTAGACCAGTAAATGTTGTTGAAATTACACATATTTATGCCAATATGGAAACAAATATAGTCGGACAAACTTTTTTAGTCGGGCTTGCTAAAGTCGCAAAGTCTCAAAACGTACGTGAATATTGCTCTAGAGGAAAAGAGATAGCAAAAAAACATGTGAAACTGTTTTCCACCATTTTAACTGACGATGATATTCCTGCACCCATGCCATCGGACCTTGAAGTCTCGGAATCTACAGTGACACCTTTTTCAGATAAACTAATTATGTTCCATTCTTCCTTGTTAATATCATCGAGTATTTCGAACTATGCAACAGCTTCTGCAGCTAGTTTAAGAACAGATATAAACACAACGTACATTCGCTTAGCAACAGAAATCGCAAAGTACGCTAATGATGGTGTGAACATAATGATTGATAACAACTGGTTAGAAGAACCACCTCAATCAGTCAATCGAGAGAAATTATCTAAACTGTAATCTGTGTTGAATAAATGGAAACCGAAAAAATTACTATGGAGCATAGCACTACCAAGGTTTGCTCAATTTTTAAATGGAAAATCACTTTTTAATCATTCAACTTAAAAAGGAGACAGCTTAAGTGAGCCATCTCCTTTCCATTTATATCAGTACCCGACTTTGTTATTTGTAGCTTTGAAATATATTAATCTTTAATAAGGGGCCTCGCCAACAATTAGGAAATTTTGTACGCTAAGATATTCCCAATGATTGTAGTCTTAATCAATGGAGTTTTGGTGCTATGAATTACACCGTTTTTGATTTTCATAAAAACACCTCTAAATTTCAAATTGTAAAAAAGAATATTTCTTCTAATAATTCTTTAATATACTCTAAAACGATAGTATAAACCTTCTAATGAAGATACACCTTGAATCTTCAACCAAGGTTTGTAATCTGCTCCAATACCCGAGCCTCGACCTTCTTTAATCCACTTTTCAATTTCTGATGTTCTTTTCCTTTTGGACATAAAAAAACAGCCCTTTAGATAATTTTATCTAAAGGGTGAAACGGTGAAACTTTTTTATACACAGTTTAATCTTTTTTATAAACGGTTGAACTTTATTTCAAATCAACATCAATAGTTTGTAAGTTGTTTCCTCTACTCAACCGTCACACTCTTCGCCAAGTTACGTGGCTTATCAACATCACAATCACGATGCAATGCTGCATAGTAGGAGATCAGTTGTAGTGGAATAACCGTTGCTAGTGATGTTAAGTGCTCATGAACCTTTGGAATGACAAACGCATCCCCGTCATGTTCTAACCCTTCCATACTAATAATGCATGGGTATGCGCCGCGGGCTGCTACTTCTTTTACATTTCCGCGGATACTTAAGTTGACATGTTCTTGTGTGGCAATCGCAATAACTGGAGTGCCTTCTTCAATAAGAGCAATCGTCCCGTGCTTCAACTCGCCACCTGCAAAGCCTTCTGCTTGGATGTACGAGATTTCTTTTAACTTTAGAGCACCTTCTAAGCAAACGAAATAATCAGCTGCACGACCAATGAAGAAGCAATTTCTTGTTACGGATAAATAATCTCGAGCAATTTGCTCTAATTTTTCTTTTTGATCACACAGTGTTTCCATCGCACTTGCAACAATTCCTAACTCTTGAATCGGATCAAAGTCAAGCTTAATGCCTTTTGCATTTGCTGTGTCAACAGCAAGCAAAGTTAAGACAGCCATTTGAGCTGTGTAAGCTTTCGTTGATGCAACAGCAATCTCAGGACCCGCATACGTGTGTAATGTAAAGTCGGCCTCACGAGAAAGAGTTGAGCCAGGTACGTTCGTAATCGTTAGTGCTTTGAAGCCTTTCTCCTTCACGTCTACTAAAACGCCGCGAAGATCGGCTGTTTCACCACTTTGTGAGATAAAGATAAAGAGTGGGTTTTCGGATAAAAGTGGTCTATTGTATAAAAACTCGCTCGCAATATGCACTTCAACAGGACGCTGTGCGATTTTTTCAATCAGTTGCTTTCCAACTAAACCAGCATGGTAGCTCGTTCCTGCTGCAATGATATAAATACGATCAGACGATTTCATCGCGCTCCGAATGTTTTCATCAAGGCGAACGGTGCCATCCGCATTTTGATACTTTTGAATGATGTTACGAATGACAAAAGGCTGCTCGTCAATTTCTTTCAGCATGAAATGAGGATATGTTCCTTTTTCAATGTCACTCGCATCAAGTTCAGCCGTATAAGATGAACGTGACATAACCGTACCGTCTAACTTCTTAATCGTCACATCATCACGTGAAACAAGAACAAGTTCTTGGTCCATAATTTCAACAAATTGATTGGTCACTTGTAGCATCGCCATCGCATCGGACGCAATGACATTGACGCCTTCGCCAACACCAATTAAAAGTGGGCTTTTGTTTTTCCCAACATAGACCACTTCTACATTTTGTTTATCAAGAAGAGCTAGTGCATACGAACCTTTTAATAAAGATAATGTATGACTAAACGCTTCTTCAACTGTTTGACCACCTGTCACAAAACGATCAATGAGTTGAACGATGATTTCTGTATCTGTTTCACTTTGAAGTGTAATATCTGGCAAATATTCGCTTTTCAACTGCTCATAATTCTCAATGACCCCGTTATGGACAAGCGTAAATCTTGCTGTTTCACTTTGATGTGGATGAGCATTGATGCGACTTGGCACACCGTGAGTTGCCCAGCGAGTATGACCAATTCCGACCGTACTATCAACAGTATTATCGACCACTTTACGAAGAGATGCAATGCGTCCTTTTTCCTTGAATACGTGAACTCCTTCTGCATTGGCAATTGCGATACCTGCTGAATCATAGCCACGGTATTCTAGTTTCTCTAAGCCACGTAATAAAATTTCTTTCGCATCTTTTATTCCAATATATCCTACAATTCCGCACATAAAATAAAGTACCTCCCAGAATCGGGGGCAAGTAACCTAAGGGACAAACTTGCCCCCACTCTTATTTTTTAGAAGGCATGCTTACTTCTGTCTTTGTGCAAAGAGTTGCCTCTTTGTTTTTTACAGAAGTCTAACGGTTGTCATGCTTACAACCGGAGGGCATCCGCCGAACACTCGATACTCCCTCTCCTCGTCAACTATACAGGCGTATAGTTCAGGCGCTTTTAGTATTATATTCCTGTCGATCCTCCTTTCTATTATTGACTCGCTTCATCATACCTCAGCCAAAAGCGAACGTCAATTACAACTACAGATTTCACAAATTGTTTGAGAGTTGGTTTACACTCTATATAAAAAAATATGCATAAGTAGCATGTCACGTGCTACTTATGCATATGTAAGATTTATTCGTTTAAACCCATTTCTTCTTTTACAACAGCGACAATTGAATCAACATATCGTTCACAAAGTTCTATTGTTTTTGCTTCAATCATCACTCTTACAAGAGGTTCTGTTCCTGATGGGCGTACAAGGACACGGCCTTCTCCGACCATTTGTGCTTCAACTTGTTCAATCACTTCACGAACTCGCGCATTGTCTGTAACCGCATTTTTATCGGTCACACGTACATTCACTAACCTTTGTGGAAATGTTTGCATTTCTGAAGCTAACTTCGATAATGGCTTATTCGTCGCTTTCATAATATTGACTAGTTGAAGCGCAGATAATACTCCGTCACCTGTTGTAATATGATCAAGGAAGATAATATGCCCTGATTGCTCTCCACCAAGATTATATCCACCTTTTCTCATTTCTTCCATTACATACCGATCGCCTACTGCAGTCTGTTTGGTTTCAATTCCTATTTCTTCAAGTCCCTTATAGAAACCAAGGTTACTCATTACCGTTGACACAACCGTTCCATGTTTAAGCCAACCTTGTTCTTTCATGTATTTCGCACAAATAAACATAATTTTGTCGCCATCGACAATCTCTCCATTTTCATCAATGGCAATCAAACGATCGGCATCTCCATCAAATGCCAGACCAATTTGTGCTCCTTTTTCAAGAACAAAAGACGCTAACGCCTCTGGGTGAGTAGACCCACATTGCTCGTTAATATTCACCCCATTTGGAGCTGTTCCCATTGTTGAAATATCAGCTTCCAAGTCAGCAAAAAGATGTGGCGCGAGTGAAGAAGCTGCTCCATGCGCACAGTCTAGAGCAATATGGATCCCTGAAAAATCTTCTTGAACTGTCTGCTTTAAAAATTGTAAATACTTTTGAACTCCTTCAAAGTAATCATTTAGTTGACCAAGTGCACCACCGGTTGGTCTTGGCAACTCGTCTTCGCTATCGAGAAGTCGTTCGATTTCCTCTTCTTGTTTATCCAATAATTTAAACCCATCTGGTCCAAAAAATTTGATCCCATTATCAGGAACTGGATTATGCGATGCTGAGATCATCACTCCTGCATTTGCACTTAGCGCCTTTGTTAAAAAAGCAACACCAGGCGTTGAAATTACACCTAATCGCATAACTTCTGCCCCAATCGACAGCAGACCAGCTACAAGAGCACTTTCAAGCATTTCGCCGGAAATGCGCGTATCACGTCCGATAATGACTCGAGGCTTTTCCGTATCCTTTGTTAATACATACCCACCTATTCTACCAAGTTTAAAAGCAAGCTCTGGGGTAAGCTCTGTATTGGCCACCCCTCGTACACCATCAGTACCAAAATAATTACCCATTATTCATTCTCTCCTTCAAACAAATCATCACTCAGATCGCGATGTAATCTCAATTGGAATTGTATTTTCAACTGAACTAAAGCTAATATTGGGAGGTCCATTAATTTGTACCTCTACTTCATATTCACCTGTTGATAAATCACTCACATCGACAAATACTTGTATATCGGATAACGTCAACTTCTCTAATGATTCTTCTGACCCTCTTGCCGTTATCGTTACGACTCTTGTTTCACTGCCATTATACGTGACACCTTCGCCCTCACGTCCACCTATAATATCTACAGGTATATCAGTAAATTCTTTTGTTTCTTCTGTACTAATCGTAACGGTAACGGTAACCTCTTCAGGCGATACTCGCTCCACACCTGGAGGTACTGGAATCGTCATTTCAAATGTTTGACTTTCCGTTAATTCGCTAAGGTCTAGTTCACCAACTTCAACCACATTCATTCGATCAATGATATCCGTTGGACCATAAATGGTTACTTCTTCCGGCTCAATTTGCACCTCATTAATACTAACTTCTTCTGGTAGTTCACCTGTTCGTGTGACCTTTGTTGGTACCGAGCGATTCGGACTTGTAATAGGTAATTTCACATCCACTACTTGAGGCTCCATTGATAAAGCTAATTCATTCCCATCTTCGTCGTACAATTTAACAGGTGCTGTTTCTTCAATCGTTTTATCAGCCCCCGCTACATCAACATACGCTTTCGCCACACTTACATCTGCTACTAAGCTTCTTGCAGCAGTCACATCAACATTGATTGGAGTGACAATAGGGGTCCCAACCGAATAGCCTTCTTCTACTTCACCAGAATTGATAATATCTACTTGTACCGGAAAGGAAACGGTTTGTTTTTCCTGGAGCTCAACCCGAGCATATTGTGGAACAATAGACACAGACAAATCACTTGGGAAATTGCGGTGCTGCACACTTAATGTGTGGACACCTTCCCCTCGTTCTCTAACATCAACAAACACTTCATAAGAAGGTCTTGTTAGTTGAAACAATGTAAGCGAGCTCTGTGGTCCTTTCAAATTCACCTGAACATGTTCTGTTTTATCCGTAACTTCATAGTTTTCTTCATCGTACAAAACGGTCAGTTCTACATCTTCGAGCGTATATGACGCAGACGTTATCGCTGGTAGCACACCAGGTTGTGTCGTCATATTATCAATATTTACCATCGTAAAAAGCATTAACGCAATAAAAAAGGAGATTATTTTCACAAACCAATGGCTGTTAAACAGTTTATCCATTTTTCTTCCCTCCCCACTGCCAACGTGAAGTGGTCGTTTGCTTCGTTTCGATAAGAAGTTCTCGCTCTAATAAACTACGTAACGTTTCTTCATCAAGCTCTCTATGTAGCTCACCATTTTTCGTTAAAGAAATACTTCCAGTTTCTTCCGACACGATAATGGTAATCGAATCGGTTACTTCACTTACCCCTAAAGCAGCACGATGTCTTGTCCCTAATTCCTTTGAGATAAACGGATTTTCAGATAGAGGCAAATAACATGCAGCCGCTAAGATTGTATTTTCCTTCAAGATAACTGCTCCATCGTGAAGCGGAGTATTCGGAATGAATGTATTAATGAGCAACTCAGACGTTAAATTTGCATTCATCTGAATTCCTGTTTCAACATAATCGGTCATCCCCGTTTCTCTTTCTAAAGACATGAGCGCGCCAATTCGACGCTTCCCCATATAGGTGGAAGCCTTGACTATTGCTTCAACTGACTTTTTAACAGAATCATCTTGAGGAACGGTCCTACTCGTGAATAATCTCCCTCTCCCTAGTTGCTCTAGCGCTCTCCTAAGTTCAGGTTGAAAAATAATAATAATCGCAAGTAGCCCGTACGTTATCGTCTGGTTCATTAGAAATTCAAGCGTTCTAAGCCCTAAAAACCGACTCAAAAACCATACAGCTAAAATGACAGTAATCCCTTTTACTAACTGTACAGCTCTCGTTCCTCTTATAATCATAATCGCCTTATACACAACATAGGTTACAAGCAATATATCTATAATTTGGCCGACATAATTAAGTAGCTGAAACTCTTCTAAAGAAAACATGGCTCTTCCTCCAAACCATTAACATGCATCGATCACGAATCCTTATAGTACCAATTCGCTTTTCACTTGTCCCATTATAACATAGTCTGTTAACAAAATTGAAATATACAATGATAGAGGGCTCTACTAATTCGAGCCCTCTTTGTCAGTAATCAATATAACCTCTTTAAAAAAGCGTTTCGTATGGTACCAAACCCAACCTAGTGCTTGATCCACCTCATGAATTTCACCAGATACATGCCCTACTGATGCGTAGTATGATTCACTATTCACAAGTAATACATTCCCTTGAACTTCACCATCTATTTGCAGTTGTCCATTTCGAACAACTAAATCACCTTTAATTACTTCTCCTTCTGGAACAATCACTCTTCCACTCTCTTGATCAATCTGCACCTGACCAGATCCTGTAACAACCACCTGCTCATCGTTTGTGTTCCAAAGAGAGGATACACTTGCCAACATAAGAAAAAAGAATACAGCTACAGAAATAAGCAGCGGATGTTTTCGTGACCATTGTTTCCACTTTGAGACCGGCTTTCGCTCTGGTAGCTTTGCCATGATATTTTCTGTAAAGCCCTCCGGAGCTTCTATATGAGATGAACTTTGCACAAAGGCGATTACTTTCTTTAACTCATGAAGGTGTTGTTTACAAGAAGTACAGGTAGTAAGATGAGTATCTAATTGCCTTTTTTCTTCTATAGTTGCTTCACCATCAACAACTTTTTGGATCAACTCTGCATATTGATGTTCACACTTCATGTTTCACACCCCTTTCTATACATGACGCATCCGCTTTCTAAGTGCTTCTCTTCCGCGATGTATTCTTGTTTTCACAGTAGATGATGGTATATCAAGAATTTCACTTATTTCCTTTATCGATAAGTCTTCCAAATATTTTAAAATAATGGCTGTTCGGTACTTTGGTGGTAGCTGATTGATTTCATGTTGTACCCACTCTTGCATTTCCATTGTCACAACTTGATCCTCCGGGCGTTCTTCATCAGCTGCCAATTGAGACTCAAACGTTAATCCACCTGCTCCTTGAACCTCATCTTGAAGATGAAAATCTGGCTTTTTTTTACGAAGACGATCAATCGCTACGTTCGTTGCAATTCGAAATAACCAAGTCGAAAACTTACGATTGATATCAAATCGATCAATATTTGTATAGGCCCGCAAAAAAGCTTCTTGAGCCACATCTTGTGCTTCATGCATATTCCCAACCATACGGTATGCTACTTGGTACACTTTGTCTTTATAGAGATCGACAATTTCTGAAAATGCCTGTTGATCACCTTTCCTCACTTCCCGAATTAACCTTTTTACAATTGTATCCATTTCCTACCCCTACCTACTTCATTCTGTCTTTTCTTACGTAATAACATTCATTTATGTTTCAACTTCCGATCATTTTATATGTCAATTCCTATCATAACATGAAATAGATGTTTCTCTTTTAGCAAAAAAGGGTATATGATAAGTACCTTTTTTTACCGTTTATCAATCAACTCGAATTATAAATATCCAAACTGAACTAATGTTTCAAGAAAGGTGGAACGAAAATGAAAAAGGATACTCAACTCCTCATCGAAATCGAGCACTATAGGTCTTTATTAAATGACGCAGCTAAAAACACTCCTCTTATCTCAGAGGAAATGATTGATTACAGTCAAAAACTTGATCAACTCTTAAACGAATATGATGATTTAGTATATAAATCTATTATCTACCAATAAAAAGAATCAAAATAAAAAACCATAGATTAGATCTATGGTTTGGATTATTCATATAATGGTGGAGCCTAGCGGGATCGAACCGCTGACCTCCTGCGTGCAAGGCAGGCGCTCTCCCAGCTGAGCTAAGGCCCCAATACATTTGGAGCGGAAGACGAGATTCGAACTCGCGACCCCCACCTTGGCAAGGTGGTGTTCTACCACTGAACTACTTCCGCGTCAATTTAGAAATGAAGAAGTGAGCCATGAAGGACTTGAACCTTCGACCCTCTGATTAAAAGTCAGATGCTCTACCAACTGAGCTAATGGCTCAAAAAATGGCTGGGCTAGCAGGATTCGAACCTACGCATGACGGAATCAAAATCCGTTGCCTTACCGCTTGGCGATAGCCCAATAAATGGTGGAGGGGGACGGATTCGAACCGCCGAACCCGGAGGGAGCGGATTTACAGTCCGCCGCGTTTAGCCACTTCGCTACCCCTCCACTATAAAATAAACGATGCCGGCCAGAGGACTTGAACCCCCAACCTACTGATTACAAGTCAGTTGCTCTACCAATTGAGCTAGGCCGGCATATGGTGGAGGATGACGGGATCGAACCGCCGACCCCCTGCTTGTAAGGCAGGTGCTCTCCCAGCTGAGCTAATCCTCCAAAATATAATATCCTAGTCTTTAAATGGTGACCCGTACGGGATTCGAACCCGTGTTACCGCCGTGAAAGGGCGGTGTCTTAACCGCTTGACCAACGGGCCATTTCTTACTGACAAAAAATATTATATCTAAAAATAAAATGAATGGCAAGTATTTTTAATAAAAAAATAAATTTAAATTTAACTATTGAAAACACGAACATATATTCGTTATAATGAATGAAAAAAGGTTGGGGTGTTGACATAATGAACAATCACAGTCCTTATTACTCCCGTGAAGAATTACTTACGCTGCTAGACTATGTGCAACATAAAGCAAAAGAAGAAACCAAGATGCAAGTGGCTGAATGTATGCTCGATTATGGAATTGATATTAAGCTTGTCGGTACGATAACAGGACTAACGACTAATCAGTTAAAGAGATAATGGTTGAGTCGTACAAAGCTTAGATGCATAGTTTTTTATTGATTGAAAACAATTTGTGACGGTTGATATTAGGCGAATTCCCCTTTTATAGCTTACAAATTGCATTTTACTGCCTTAGATCTAACACTGCTTTTGTCGTTAACGAAGCCACCGAGCTGCCGAAACAGCTCGGTGGCTTCTCCGTTACTTTTTCAAAACCTGTATCCATATCTCACTTTTGAATTCTGATGAGGTTATATCTCTATCCTCATTCCACAAGATTTCTGGCTTGTCTATTTGTTCATATATTGAAGATGGAAACCATTCGGAGTAAATGTTTTACAGACAACACAAAAACGCCTCTCCATCTCTAAAAAGGCGCGTTATATATGTATTCTTCTGGAGCTTCCAAGCGGATTTGAACCGCTGACCCCTACCTTACCATGGTAGTGCTCTACCGGCTGAGCTATGGAAGCAAAAAATGGCTCCACAGGTAGGACTCGAACCTACGACCGATCGGTTAACAGCCGATTGCTCTACCACTGAGCTACTGTGGAACGGTTTGCCTGGCAACGTCCTACTCTCACAGGGGGAAACCCCCAACTACCATCGGCGCAAAAGAGCTTAACGACCGTGTTCGGCATGGGAACGGGTGTGACCTCTTTGCTATCGC